>PQAJ01000135.1 GCA_003105185.1 Holophagae bacterium | reverse complement strand
GGGTCGAGGATGGCGTGCAGCGCGCTCATGATCGCCTGCTTGGCGCCGCCGGAGGCCATCACCTGCTCGGGCGCCGGCCGCCAGCCGTAGAAGTCCTCGGTGTAGCGGATGATCGCCTGTTTCAGCGCCGGGATGCCGTCGGGCGGCGTGTACCGCACCTCGGCCGAGGTCAGCAGCGAGGTCGCGGCCAGGATGGCGTCGAGCGGCGGCTTGCCCTTGGGCTCGCCGCCCCCGAGGTGGATCACCGGGTCGCCCTTGGCCCGCAGGATCGCGGCCGTTTCGTTGAGCTTGAGCGTGGCGGACTCGCCGATCTGCTTGGCGATGTACGAGATGCTCATGGCGCCTGCCCTGCCTTTCCGGTCCCACCCCCGGTTGGGGATGGGTGGGGAATCATTATCTCAGAAGATTGTGAAATTTTCCACTTGCTAGCTTCCGGACATCGAACCTGGGCGTCGCGACTGGGATCGGCCCGATCGGCGGGGATCGGGACTCCCCTCGGGCCGCTCGCTCGCGACCCGGATCGGTGTACCCTCGTGGGGATGGAGCGCCTGGGCAGGAACAGTGTCCGCCTCAAGGAGCTGCGGGCGCGGGTGCGGGAGCGGCGGCCGGGCGAGGTGGTGGTGGACGGCCGCCGGCTGGTCTCGGACCTGGTCCGCTGGGGCGTTCCCCTGCTCGAGCTCTACGTCGCAGCGGGCAGCGACCACGACCCCGCGGTCATCGCGGGCGCCTTGGGCGTGTGGCAGGTCGAGGCATCGGTCTTCGAGGGCCTGGCGCCGACCCGTCACCCGCAGGGCGTGCTGGCGGTGGTGCCGGAACCGACCTCGCGGAGGTGGCCGGCCTCGAGCGGCGTTGCGGTCTTTCTCGAAGGCCTGCAGGACCCGGGGAACCTCGGTGCCATCGTGCGCTCGGCGGCGGCCCTCGGCGCGGCGGCGGTCCTGCTCTCCGAGGGCTGCGCCGACCCCTTCCACCCGGCGACGGTGCGCGGCTCGGCTGGCAGCGTGTTCCGGGTCGCGCTCGAGCGCGGCTCGGCGGTGGTGGAGGCCGCGGCTCGCGTCCGCGCCAAGGGAGGAACGGCATGGGCTGCCGATCCGGCTGGCGCGCCGCTCGCCGGCTGGCGGCCGCGCCGGCCGGCCCTCCTCCTGCTCGGCGCCGAGGGTGCCGGGCTGAGCGCGGCGGCCGTGAAGGCCGCCGACGGCCGGGTCGCGATCCCGCTCGAGCGCGACGTCGAGTCGCTCAACGTCGCGGTGGCGGCCGGGATCCTGCTGCAGCACCTGCGGAGCACTTGAGCTAGAGCGACATCCTCAGAGCGACGACACCGGACGTGCCGGCCACGGCCCGCCCGACGATCGCGGACGACGGCAGCCGTCGCTGGACGCGTTGCGCGTCGGCCGCCGGCAGGGCGGCGAGCAGGCCGCCCGAGGTCTGGGGGTCGAGTGCCAGGTCGACGAGCAGCGGGGTGGCGCCGTCGCCGATGTCGAGCACGCCGGCGACGCTGTCCCGGTTCTTGCCGGTGCCGGCCGGGACCAGCCCGGTGGCGGCGGCTTCGAGGGCTCCGGGCAGCCGCGGCAGGGCGGTCAGCTCGAGCTCGAGGGTGAGGCCGGAGGCGTTGGCCATCTCGGCGGCGTGGCCGACCAGGCCGAAGCCGGTGACATCGGTGACCGCGTGGGGCTGGGCGTCGCGCAGCGCCTCGGCCGCCGCCTGGTTGAGGGTTCCCATCCAGCGCATGGCGGTGGCGAGGTCGCCGGGGTCGACCAGCTCGGCCTTGGCGGCGGTGGCCACCAGCCCGGTGCCGAGCGGCTTGGTCAGCAGCAGCAGGTCGCCGGGCTGGGCGCCGCCGTTGCGCCAGATCCGGTCGGGGTGGACGGTGCCGGTCACCGCCAGGCCGTAGAGCAACTCCTGACCCTCGACGGTGTGGCCGCCGGCGAGCACCGCCCCGGCCTCCTTGAGGGCGGTCAGGCCGCCGCGCAGGATCTCCTTGAGCACGTCGCGGCCGAGCCGGGCGAGCGGGAAGCTGACCAGGTTCATGGCGGCGAGCGGCTGCCCGCCCATCGCGTAGACGTCGGACAGGGCGTTGACCGCGGCGATCCGGCCGAAGGTGAAGGGGTCGTCGACGATCGGCGGGAAGAAGTCGGTGGTGTGGATGATCGCGAGCTCTCCCGACACCCGTACCACGCCGGCGTCGTCGGCGAACTCGATGCCGACCAGAAGATCCTCGGACTCCAGCCGCGGCAGGCCGCACAGGATCGTCTCGAGCAGCCCCTTGGCGAGCTTGGCGCCGCAGCCCCCGTAGGCGCTGCCAGCGGTCAGGCCGGCGGACCCCGCCGCCGGCGCCGCCGCATCGAGCGCGCTCGGTGTCCAGGTCTCGCCGCGCCGGCGGTAGACCGCCTGCGGCTCCAGGCCGGCGGCGGCGAGCAGCGCGGCGAGCGCGGCGGCCTGCTCGGGCTGCGCCTCGAGCACGACCCCGCACTGGGAGCTGACGGCGCGCGGCGCCGGCACCGCGTCGACGTTCAATCCGCGCTCGCGGGCGGCGCGCTCCGCCTGCATCACCCGCTGGGTGCTCCCGAAGACGAGCAGCAGATCACGGCGCGCGGTCACCACGAGACGCTCCAAACGGCAGATCGAAGATTGCAGATTGCAGAGTCCACCTCTCCCGTCCCGATGCGCGGGCGTCCCATCTTCGTTCTTCGATCTTCAATCTGCAATCCATGTTCTATCGGACACCGGAGCTTGCCGCATGGCGGACGGCCTCGACAAGACGATCAACGTCCTCCTCGGTGCTGAACGGACCGAAGCCGGCGCGAACGGTGCCGTCCGGAAAGGTGCCGAGCCGGCGGTGGGCGGCCGGGGCGCAGTGCAGCCCAGCGCGCAGCATGATCCCGTGCTCGCGGTCGAGCCAGGCGGCGAGTTCGCCGGAGTCGACGCCGCCGACCGTGAAGGAGAGGATGCCGACGTGCGCCGCGGCCTCATCCCGGCCGTGCAGGCGGACGCCTGGGATTCCGGCCAGCCCCTCGGCGGCCCGCCGCGTCAGCCGCTCTTCGCGGTCCCTGACCGCCTCGACCGTGCGGTCGGCCAGCCACGCGCAGGCGGCTCCGAGGCCGGCGATGCCGGGACCGTTGGGGGTGCCGGCCTCGAGCCGGTCGGGCAGCCACTCGGGCATCTCCTCGCTCTCGGAGCGGGAACCCGTGCCGCCGCAGACCAGCGGCTCCAGCTCGACCCGGTCCGCCAGCAGGAGCGCGCCCACGCCCGGAGGGCCGAGCAGCCCCTTGTGGCCGGAGCACGCGAAGGCGGCGGCGCCCAGGCGCGAGAAGTCGATCGGCAGGTTGCCGGCGGTCTGGGCGCCGTCGACCAGCACCGGCACTGGCGCCACCGCGGCCGCGATCTCCGCGACCGGTAGCACGGCGCCGCTGACGTTCGAGGCGTGGCACAGCACCACCAGCCGGGTGGGCGCGGCGGCTACGAGGAGCGCCACTTCGGCAACCGACGGGACGCCGGTCGACGGCGCTCCCTCGGCCACCACGAGCTCGAGGCCGAGCCCGCGTTCGAGGCGCCGCAGCGGGCGCATGACCGCGTTGTGCTCGAGGGCTGACAGCACGACGCGGTCGCCGGGGCCGAGCCAGCCCTGGAGCACGCTGTTGATCCAGAAGGTGGCGCCGGGGCCGAGCAGGGTGCGCTCGGGATCGGCCCCGAGGAGAGAGGCCACGCGCTGCCGGGCCAGCTCGATGGCGCGCGACGCCGCAACGGTCAGCCGGTGGCCGCCGCGACCCGGGTTGCCGGCCTCCTCGTTCAGAAAGCGGCCGACGGTGTCGGCCACGCCCGGGGCCTTGGGGAACGAGGTCGCCCCGTGATCGAGGTAGGTGCCGTGGCGTGCGGTCACGGTCGGACGATCGAGCCCGCACCGGCGAGCCGGCCGGCGATCTCGAGCATGTCGGTGACCCGGCCAACCGCGAACCGGTCGACGAGCTCGAAGAAGTTGAGGCAGGTGCCGCAGGCGATGATCTCGACGCCGGCCTCCTCGAGGGCGCGCAGGTCGTCGAGCAGCGGCGAGCCCTCACAGCACAGGAAGACGCCGCGGTTGTAGAAGACGATGGTGTCCGGCCGGCGCTCGAGCTGGGCCTGGGTCTTGAGGAAGGAGCGCAGCAGGAGGGCGCCGAGCTCGTCGTCGCCGGCGCCCATGGTGGCTCCGGTGACCTGGACGACCTGGGGCCGTCGCGCGCCGGTCGCGGCCGCCGTGTCCGCGGGCACGTCGCAGGCGAGGAGCGCGGCCTTGTCGGCTTGGGCGCGCGCGGCCGCGGTGCCGGCCGTGATGGTCAGCACGAACGAGCCGTCCCCCGGGTCATCGACCACGACTTCGGCGCCGCGCGAGGCCGCGAAGCGGGTGACGTTGGAGCGCGACAGCTGGTCGGCGACGTGGAACCGCAGCTGGCGCTCCCCGGCGTCGAGCAGCTCGCGCAGCCTGAGCACCGGACCAGGGCAAGCCAGGCTCCGCACGTCGATCTCCCTCACCGACACCTCCGGCTGAGATTCTATCCCAACTCCCGTCGACGAGGCGTCACGGCGCACGGAATTGGTTGGGGGTATCATGGAAGGAGACCCGACGCGACAGGAGGTGGTCATGCTCGGACGGGGCGTGCTCAGCCGGCTCCACACGCTGACCCAACAGAAAACCCACACCTTGACCGTGTATCTCGACATCGACCAGAACAAGCAGTCCAACCGCAAGCGCGGCTACCTGGTGCAGGCCGAGGCCATGCTCAAAGAGCTGCGCCTGCAGCACGGCCGCTCGCAACGGCTCGACGCTGCTGCCGAGCGGGCCCTCGACCTCATCCGTTCGATGCGGCCGTCCGGCAAGTCGGCGCTGGTGGTGGTCCATCCCGACACCGACCTCGCCGAGATCCACCAGGCCGGGCTGCCCTTTGCCGCCGCGGCCTACTGGCACCGGGGCGCGTTCTTGCGGCCGGTCGTCGAGGCGATGGACGAGAACGAGCGCTACGGCGTGGTGCTGACCGACAACAAGCGGGCGCGCCTGTTCACTGCCCAGATGGGCGAGCTCATCGAGCACGAGGACCTGCTGTCCGAGACCAGCCAGCGCACCCGCGGGGTGGGACCGGACCAGTGGCGCGCCCAGAAGCGCCACGACGCGCGCCACCAGGAGGAGGTCGCACTCCACGCCAAGCGGGTGATCGACGCGTTGCACGACCTGTCGCTGCGCGCCCCGTTCGACCGGCTGATCGTGGCCGGCCCGCCGCAGGCCACCGGCCAGCTGGTGCGGCTGCTGCCGAAGCGGCTGAGCGGCAAGCTCGTCGAGACCGTCAGCATGCGGGTCTCGGCCGACTGCAAGGAAGTGCTCAGCAAGGTCCTGGCGGTCCAGCGCCGCATGGAGCGGGAGCAGGAGTCGAAGCTCGTCGAGGGCCTGGTGGCCGAGCTCCACGACGCCGGCAAGGCGGTCGCCGAGTTCGCCAGCGTGCTCGATGCCGTCAACCAGGGGCGGGTGTGGAAGCTGTTCTACGCCAAGGGCCTGCGCAAGGAAGGCGGGGAGTGCAAGGAGTGCGGCGCCTACCTGCCGCACGCGGTCGGGCCCTGCGTCTACTGCGACGGCGAGGTCCAGCCCTTGGCCCAGGTCATCGACCGGCTGTCCCAAACGGTGATGGAGATGGGCGGGCAGGTCGAGGTCGTCGATGGCCCGGCAGCGGAACAGCTGAAGCCGCTGGGATCGATCGCCGCGTTGCTGAGGTACTAGGCGCGGGGCCCGCGAGGACCTCCGGGCAGGTCATTCCTGCACCGTCTCCGTGCCCGTCTTCGTTTCCGTCTCCGACGGGAGCATCCCGACCATGCGGAGGGCTCCATCGCGCACGGAGACGGAGACGGGCAAGGGTGGGAGCCCTGATCCCTACACCGGGATCTCCCGGATCATCCGGCTGACCGCCTTGAACTCGTCGGTCCCGCAGCGCTCGAGCAGCTCGAAGAGCGCCGACTCGGTGGTCGTGACGACCACGCCGGCAGACGCCAGGCGGTGCAGCGCCCACTCTTTGTCGGCGGGACGCCGCGAGCTGACGGCATCGTGTGGCACGTGGACCTGGCAGCCGGCCGCGGCGAGGTCGAGCGCCGTCTGCAGGACGCAGACATGGGCCTCGATGCCGACCACGATCGCCTGGCGGCGGCCCGTGGCTTCGAGGGCGGCCCGGACCAGCGGCTCGCGGGCGCAGGAGAAGGTCTCCTTGACCACGGGCGGTGCCGACAGCAGGCGGCCGAGCTCTGCCACGGTGGGACCGAGGCCCTTGGGGTACTGCTCGGTGGCGACCACCGGCACGCCGAGGGCGGCGCAGGCCTCGACCAGCACGGCGATGCGCGCCAGGTGGCCCTGGTCGGCCATCACCGCGTTGATCCGCTCCTGGACGTCGACGACGACCAGGACGGCGTCGCCGCGAGTGAGAAGGCCGGTTGCCAGCGCCATGGGACCTCCAGGGAAGGCCAATCGTAGCAGGCAGGGGCTGGAACCCCCACCGCCTCCGCGCCCCCGCCCACTTCTGTTCCCGTCTCCGTCTCCGAAGAGGATCTTCCAACGGTGATCCCGTCCCTCGGGCACGGGCCCGGAAGCGAGGGGGAGCTTGGAAGCGGAAGCGGGAACGGGTGGGGGAGCCAACCCCTCTTCCCAATCCCCTGACCCCTGGTCGGTCGGGGGCTGGGTAGAATGCCAGCGTGAGCGACCCCACCCCCGTTGGCGAGCAGCCGGCCACGAAGCCTGCGGTCGACCCGAGCCTGCTTCCGCCGCTGCCCCTGCGTCCACGGCCCGACCGGGTGCCCGGCGCGAACCTCGGCCGCTGGGCGAGCTTCGGCTGCGTGGCCGTCCTGCTGGTGCTCGTGGTCCTGCTCATGTTCGGGGTCAACCTGACCCGGCGGACGGTGTGGATGAGCTTCACGCGAGCCCAGCAGCGGGTGGTCGAGCGGCTGCCCCCTGATTTGCCGTCCGGCGAGCGGCTGCGCACCGAGCGCAATCTGCAGCGGCTGCGGGCGCGCAGCGAGGCGACCGCTGACCCGCTGCCGCTGATCGGCAGCTTCCTCGGACAGGTCTCGGCGGCGCTCGCGGACGACCGGCTCACGGTCGACGAGGTCGCCGAGCTCAACCGCTTCGTCGAGCAGACGCTGGACGGCAGCGGAGGCGAGGCCCCTTGAGGCCCGGCCGCTTCCTGCTGCACACCCACTTCGAGCCCGCCGGCGACCAGATCCAGGCCATCGACCGGCTGGTTGCGGGGGTCGAGGCCGGCGTGGCTGCGCAGACCCTGCTCGGGGTCACCGGGTCGGGCAAGACCTTCACCATGGCCAAGGTGATCGAGGCGACCGGACGCCCGACCCTGGTGCTGTGCCACAACAAGACGCTGGCGGCGCAGCTCTACCAGGAGTTCAAGGGCTTCTTCCCGGACAACGCGGTCGAGTACTTCGTCTCCTACTACGACTACTACCAGCCCGAGGCCTACGTCCCGACCACCGACACCTACATCGAGAAGGAGACCTCGATCAACGAGGAGATCGACCGGCTGCGGCTGTCCGCCACCCGGTCGCTGTTCGAGCGGCGCGACGTCGTGATCGTCGCCTCAGTGAGCTGCATCTACGGTCTCGGCTCGCCCGAGGCCTACTTCGGAATGCTGCAGCTGTTCGAGCGCGGCACCGTGCAGCCGCTCGACGAGGTGCTCCGCCAGCTCGCCAAGATGCAGTACGAGCGCACCAACCTCGACCTGGCGCCGGGGAATTTCCGGCTGCGCGGTGACGTGCTCGAGGTCTACCCGCCCTATGACGACAGTGCGGTCCGCGTCTCGCTGTGGGGGGACGAGGTCGAGGCGATCGCGCGCATCGACCCGGTGACCGGGCGGGTGGTCGAGGAGCTCGACCGGCTGCCAATCTACCCGCGGACCCACTACGTCACGCCGCGCGAGCAGCTGCTCGCAGCCATTGCCGGCATCCGGACCGAGCTCGACGAGCGGGTGGCCGAGCTGCGGGCCAAGGACAAGCTGCTCGAGGCGCAGCGGCTGTCCCAGCGGACGCTCTTCGACCTCGAGATGCTGACCGAGCTCGGCTACTGCCAGGGCATCGAGAACTACTCGCGCCACCTCACCGGCCGCGCCGCCGGCGAGCCGCCGCCGACTCTGCTCGACTACTTCCCGCGCGACTTCCTGTGCATCATCGACGAGTCCCACGTCACCGTCCCCCAGGTCGGCGGCATGTTCCACGGCGACCGCTCGCGCAAGCAGACTCTGGTCGAGTACGGCTTCCGGCTGCCGTCCGCCCTCGACAACCGCCCGCTCACCTTCGACGAGTTCGAGGACCGGGTCCAGCAGGTGCTGTTCGTGTCGGCGACGCCCGGGCCGTACGAGCTGGCGCAGTGCGCGGGCGAGGTCGTCGAGCAGGTGATCCGTCCCACCGGGCTGCTCGACCCCCAGGTCGAGGTGCGCCCCGCGCAGCACCAGGTCGACGACCTGCTCGGCGAGATCCGCGCCGTCGTCGGCCGCGGCGGGAGGGTGCTCGTCACCACCCTGACCAAGCGGATGGCGGAAGACCTCACAACCTACCTCGCTGAGGTCGGCACCCGGGTGCGCTACCTCCACTCCGAGGTCGAGACCCTGGAGCGGACCGCCATCCTCGCCGACCTGCGCCGCGGCGAGTTCGACGTCCTGGTCGGCATCAACCTGCTCCGCGAGGGGCTCGATCTGCCCGAGGTCGAGCTGGTGGCGGTGCTCGACGCCGATCAGGAGGGCTTCCTCCGCTCCACGACCTCGCTCATCCAGACCATGGGCCGTGCGGCGCGCAACGCCGCGGGCCGCGCCATTCTCTACGCCGACCGCTCGACCGGGTCGATCGAGCGCGCGATTGCCGAGACCCGGCGGCGGCGCGCCAAGCAGGCGGCCTACAACGAGGAGCACGGCATCGAGCCGCAGAGCATCGTCAAGGATGTCGCCAGCCCCCTGCTGGCGATGGCGAACCTCGACTACTACGGACCCGGCGGCGAGCGGCCGCGGCTGCGCGAGCGGGACCAGGCCGAACCGGAGGACGAGGCGTCGCTCAACCGGCTGATCGCGGAGCTCGAGAAGCGGATGCGGGCTGCGGCCAAGGCGCTCGAGTTCGAGGAGGCCGCCCGGCTGCGCGACCGGATCCGCGAGCTGCGGCGGCAGCAGATCTTCAAGGCGATGCGCTAACGCGCATCGCCAATGTTGAAGAGTTCTTCGGCACTTCTACGAGGTTGCGATCACGACCTTGAACGCAGCGGTCCCTTGGCAGGTCGGACCACACAGCCAGGCTGATGGGGTATAAGGAACTCCGTGCAGGACCACCAGCAGCGCATGTCAGGCTCGCAGCGCAGGCTGTGGTGGGTGCTGTTCGTGATCGGTCTGGCGTTGTCGCTGCTCATGGTGTCCAGGACCCGCTTCGACGGCGACCAGTTCAACATGCTGGCCCGCGGCTGGACGCTGGCGTTCGCCGGTGAGTGGCTGCAGTACGGGATGCCGACCTCGGCCGGTGGGATGTCGCCGGGTGGCCTGCAGTCGCTGCTCGTCGGCCTGCCACTCATGGTCTGGGCCGACGGCCGCGCGGCAACGCTGCTGCTGTGGCTGATGAGTGTCGTCGGCTACCTGCTGCTGGACCGCGCCTTCGGCCCTGCGCTCGGCCCGCGGGGGCGCCTGCTGCTCGCCCTCTTTTACTGGCTCAATCCGTGGCGGATGCACTACACCAGCATGCTGTGGAACTCGAGCTACATGTTCTTCTTCGGCGCGGCGCACGCGCTCTGCTCGGTCCACATGCGGCGCGCGCGGCGCTTCTGGCCGTCGCTCGTGATGGTGCTGTGCGTCGGCCTCGGTCTCGAGCTGCACACCGCGGCGCTGGCGCTGGCGTTCGCGTCGGTGCTGCTGTGGTGGCGGGGCGTCATCAGGGTCAGCTGGTGGGGAGTGGCGGCCGGCTGCCTGCTCGTGGTCGCGTCGGTTGTGCCCTGGATGGCGGCCGTTGCAGCGCGGCCGGATCTGCTGCCGGGCGGGCCCGGCTTCCCATTCCGAAATCTGGTGCTGGTGCAGCCCTTCCTGCGCGGCCTGATGTACCTGCTGCGCTACCCCTCGCTGGCCCTGCCGAGCCGGGTCTACGATCTCGACCTGGCGCCGGACGGCAGCGCCGACGACGCGCTGTCCTCCACTCTGCAGGTCATCCTGGTCGGCCTCGGCTGGATCACCGTGCTGCTGCCCGTCGTCGCCTACCGGCGCTTCCTGCGAGCACCGCGAGCGCTGTTGCGGCGCCAGCCCTCGACCGTGGGCCGGCGGGCGTGGCTGCGCCAGTACGCCTTCTGGACGCTCGCGGGCGCCGTGGTCGCGTTCGCGATCTCACCGACCTCGGTGATGTTCTGGCAGGGCTTCCCGGTGTTGCACGTCGCGGTGCTGCCGGTGGTGCTGTTGGTTCAGGCGCTGCTGCGATCGGGCCGGGCCGTCGCCGGCCGGCGGGCGGTGGCAGCCGTGGCCGGCACCGGGCTCGCGGTCAACCTCCTGATCGGCTGGGCCAGCCCGATGTTCCGCCCCCCCGGGCCACTCCGCAGTGGAGGATCCGGGACCGAGGCCAGCTTCGTCCGCCTCCTCGCGGCCGATCACCCGATGTTCCACGATCTCAGCCTGCACGAGAGGTGCGGGCTCGTGGTCGTGGATCAGGGCGGCTGGATGCCGGACCTGTGGCGGGTCCGCGAGCCAGACGGTGGCACCGCGGCGAGCGAGAGCCCCCACCACCAGTAGGCCGTGCGCGTGCCCGACTCCGTGCCCTTGCCCGCCTTCGTGTGACGGCCTGGGCTACGGATCGTCCTCCTCGGAGACGGAGACGGAGACGGAGACGGAGACGGAGACGGAGACGGAGACGGGCGCGGAAGCGGGCGCGGGGTCAGAATGGCACGCCGAAGGACAGGAAGAACTCGCCGCTCGACTCGCCGGGCTCGGGGTCGAGCTTCCAGCCGTACTCGGCGCGCAACGGTCCGGCTGGGGTGACGACGCGGACGCCGAGCCCGGCCGCATAGCGCAGGTCGCCCATCCGAACCAGCCCGGGCTCGGCCCAGACGTTGCCGATGTCGATGAATGTGACACCGGAGAACATCCCGGCCACCGGCCGCTCGTACTCGAGGTTGAGGAGCAGCAGCGCGTTGCCGCCAATCGGTTCGCCGAAGGCGTCCAGGGTCTCGCCGGGGATGCCCAGGGTGTCACGCTCGAACCCGCGGTGCGTCGAGGAACCGCCGGCGAAGAACCGGCTGGCGAGCGGAACCTGGAGGTTCAGCGGAAGCTCGTCGTCGACCCCGAACGGACGGATGGCGCCGACCCGGATGCCGGCGGCCCAGGTCCCGTGGGAGAGGCGGCCGTACAGGGTCGAGCGGCCGAACAGCTTGAGGTAGTTCGCGTCGGCGGCGAAGACCGGGAACGCCCACTCGACCGAGAGCTGCGAGAAGCTGCCGTGGCTGGGCAGGAGCGGGTCGTCACGGAAGTCCCACTCGAGGGTGGGCGTGATCGACGCGATGCGCGCCTCCTCGTCCTCGCGCGGCAGGTTCGGGTCCACGGGAGCGTCGCCGATGGAGCTCGGCTCGACGAGCTGGTACTCGTAGCGGTACCAGGTCCGGAACGGCACCCGACGCCGGTCGCCGACGTCGATCCAGAGGCCGCGGCGGCGCTGCTCGTAGCCGCGGTTCTCGAACCGCTCGAAGGTCCGATACACGACCAGGTAGCCCGGGACATCGACGTAGGGGATTCTCGGCTCGCGGAGGCCGATCTGGAAGCGCTCCTCGTTGATTGACAGCCGTCCCTCGAGCGACAGCGCGTGGGCCCCGCCGAACATGTTGAGGTGCGACCAGCCGAGGGTCAGTCGCCAGCGGTCGGTCTCGTTCCAGCCGACGCCGACCATGTACGATCGCTGGGCGCCCTCCTCGAGGTGGACGACCAGCCCGCGAACGTCGCGCCGCTCCTGCCCGGGCATGGGCAGCAGCTCGACGGTCCGGAACAGGCCGAGCTCGTAGAGCCGGCGCTGCGCTTCGAGCACGCGATCGCGCGCGTACGGGGCGCCGCTGACGACCCCGGCAGCGCTCAGCATGCGCTGGACGACGGAGCGCCGCGTCTGGCGCAGGCCGGCAATCACGACGTCGCCGATCTCGACATAGTGCCCGGGCTCGACGAGGAAGACGACCCGGGCGTGACCGGGCTCGGAGGTGTCGACCTCGGCGACCACCCGGCCCTCCGGGTAGCCGGTGTCGGCGAGGGCGGTCTCGATCTGGAGCTTCATGGTCTCGACGGCCCGGGGGTTCCAGGGGGCGTTCTCCTGGAGGGCGGCGGGGGCGGCCTCGAGGCGGCCGGCCGCGTCGACCGGCAGCCCCTCGATCCGCAACTCGTCAAGAATCCAGAGCGGACCCTCGACGACCGGGAACAGCACCCGGACCTCGTCGGCGCCTGCCGCCTCGAGCATCGGCGGCGCCAGCTCGACCTCGGCGAAGCCGGCGGCGCGGTACAGTTCCTCGACGGCACGCCGGTCGGCGTCGAGGGTGACGTCGCTGACCGGCGCTCCCCACAGGCCCTGGGTCCTGCCCTGACTGACCGCGACCACCGCCATCAGGTCGTCGTGGTCGATCGCCGCCGCGCCCGGGAACTCGACCGCGGCGACGCGGAGAACGCGGCCGGGATCGGCAGTCACCCGCAGCACATGCGTGGGTCCGTCGGCGACGAGCTCAGCCGCCACCGCGGCGAGCAGGTATCCCTCGTACTGCAGGTTCTCGCGGATGCGGTCAGCAAGCACCTCGGTCTGGGCCGGGTGCATGTCGTCGTCCACCGGATCGGGAATCGCGGCGCGGGCGACATCCTCCAGCTCGGCAGGGGCGATCAGCTCCAGGCTGTAGCGGGCGCCGGGGTCGACGCGCACGGTGAGGAGGGTGCCGGCGTTCTCGGCCGTGCGGTCGATGCCGATCACCCGCGCCTCCCAGTAGCCTTGCCGGCGCAGGCGCCTCTCGGTCTCTTGGCGAACCCGCTCCTCACTGCGCGTGGTCAGACGGTCGCTCGGTTTGACCTCGGGCACCGCTTCGGCGGCGACCGCCGCATCGTCGATGCCTTTGACGACGACGCCGGCGATCCGCACGACCTGCCCCGGGTCGGGCTCGACGGTGACCACAACCGTGTTGGTCGGCCGCTCGTAGTCGAGGTAGACGTCGATCCGGGGCTCGCTGTGGCCCCGCTCCCGGAGCTTGCGCAGCGCCCGCCGCCGTCCCGTTTCAAYGGTGGCCACCGTCACCGGCTCGCCGGGTGAGAGCCCCATCCACTTCTTGATCTGGTTCTTCAGCAGCGGGCTGCCGGTCCGGACGTCGACCTTYGAGATCTTCGACCGCATGCTGAACCGGACCGTGATCGCGACGCCGTCGGCCCAAGGCTGGGACTCGACACTGACCCACTCGACCTCGCCGCCGGCGTAGAGCGCCAGGATGGCCTCCCGGATCTGCTGCCGGTCGAGCGCGCTGCCTTCGGTGAGACCGAGCACGCGGAGCAGCGCCGCATCATCGTGCGGGCCGACTGCCTCGACCGACACCCGGGTGACGATCTCGCCCGCCCGCGACGCGGCCGGCCAGAGGATCGCGACCAATGCGATCGCGATCGCCGTGCGGGCTGCGGCGAGCTTCGGGGCGTGGCGGGTGCGGCGCGCGGGGCTGATCATGGTCGGACCGGCTCAGTACTGCCGTCGCAGCTTGAGGTCGACGCCATAGGTGCCGTCGAGGTCGCGCGAGGCCTCGAAGAAGATGCCGGGGGCGATGTACCAGCGGCTGACGATGACCTCCTCGCGCTCGCCCGACAGGTTCGACTGCACGGTCACGGTCCATGCCGGGTTGAGCTGCTTGACCACCGTGACCCGCGCCGCTCCCGGCTCGCCGGTCGAGGTCTCGGCAAAAGGGTCCACCCGCACCTGGTCGACGGGCAGGGTCAGCCCGGCGCGCCGGTCCAGCTCGGCGGTCAGCTGCTGGCTGAGGATCGACGACGCGAGGCCGATGCCCATGGAGCTGGCGGTCGCCGCGTCGCTGCGATAGCCGACCGCCATCAGGCCGTAGATTTCGTCCTCGGGGAGCGGGGGATTGGAGGACACCGACGGGGTCAGCCGCTGCGGCGTGCCGGTCAGTCGCAGCGTGATGTCGTAGTTCTGGACGAAGGTGCGGGCCTGGATGTCGATGAACGGGTCGATCGCCTGCGGGTCCGAGAAAGTCAAGGTGGCGCGCTCGATCTCGTAGCGCAAGGTCTGCAGCATCACCTCGCCGCCCTCCTCGAACTGCAGCTTGCCCACCAGCCCGGGCCGGTTGATGGTGCCGCTGATGTCGAGCGAGGTCGACCCGACGAGCCGGATCGAAGGGTTGCGCAGCTCGATGGTCTCGTCGGCCTCGACGTGGAGGTCCAGCGCGAGCCCGCCCCCGGTCGCCGCCGGCGGCGAGCTCGTGCCGAACCAGCGCAGCACCAGCGCCGCGAGATCGTCCTTGCTGCGCAACGAGGCGCTGTCGACAGTGAGATCGCCCGACACCTCAAGGCGGTCCGCGGGACCGATCAGCCGCCACGCCCCCGACAGCTGGGCGGACAGGTCGGGCATGACCTCGTAGCGGATGGCGGCCACGGTGCCGTCGAGGGCGATGTCGACAGCCCCATTGCGTCGCTCGATCTGGCCGCTGCAGCGGCCCCGGCCCTGCATGAAGCGGAAGTCCACACCTTCCAGCTTGACCTCGTCGGAGGACAGCAGCAGGGTGCCGTCGATACCGGACACGATGGCGCGCGTGCCGGGGATCCGGAACGAGGCCTGCCGGACCTCCGCGATGCCCTCGAACCGGGGTTCGCCCAGCGTGCCGAGCAGCTCGACGACCCCGGTCGCGCGGCCGGCCGGCTCCCACTCCGGAAGCAAGATGCGCAGCAGCAGCGCGTCGAGCGTGCCGGCGAGGTTGCCGGCGAGTCCGCCCTCTGCATCGACCGAAAAGCGCGCGAACAGCTCGTCGGAGCGGATGGCCAGCTGCAGGCCGTCGAACTGCGCGCCCTCCCGCGACAGCCGGAACGGGGAAGGTGACAGCAGCCGCACCGGCTGGCCTTCGAGCTCGAGGTCGACCGCCTGCAGGGTTCCGGCCACGGTCGGCAGGCCGCCGGCCGGCCAGCGCGTCTCGAAGGTCGCCCGCGCGCTGCCTGTGAGCGGCACCGCTGATCCGGGCGCGAGGTGGGCGATGACCGTGGGCACGTCAGTCAGGCGGAGCTCGCCGCTCCCTTCGAGGGTGCCGTCCTCGCCCCGCTCGAGCGTGGCCGACAGGAAGGCTGCCCTGGCGAGCGCCGCGTCGACGGTCACCGTCTCGGCGTCGGCGACCGCGTCGACCACGGCGTCCGGGCAGTCGGCGTGGAAGCGGCCGGTGGCCGGACCCTCCTGGGGGAGCTCGAATTGAAGGTCGACGTCGGCGGTGCCGCCGGCCAGGTTGGCCAGCTCGTCACCGAGGACCCCGAGCGACATCGCCGGCCACAGCAGGTGCCCCCCGATGTCGCCGGTCTCGGTGTCCCACCACGCGCTGCCGTGGAGACCACCGGAGAAGCTCAGGCCGCGGGCGTCGAAGCGGCCGCTGGCGAGATCGACGGCACCGGTGCCGCCGCCGAGCTGCTGGCCGAGCAGCTGCGCCCCGTCGAAGCCGACCGCCCACGACCCGCGCGGCTCGGCGATCGAGCCCCGAAGACCGCCGGTGAAGGACATCGCGCCGGCCGCCTGACCGGAGGCCCCGGCCCAGTCCGCGATCGTTGCCAGCGGGATCCCGTTGCCGCGGATTGACAGGTCGAGCTGGTCGGTCGGCGAGCCATCGCCCCATGCCATGCCGCCGTCGACCTCGCCGGTGCCCTCTCCGATCCGGAATCGGGTCGGGCCGAGGGTGAGCCGGGAGCCGCTGATGGTGGCCTCGGCCAGGAGCTGGTCGAGCTCGATCGGGGGCAACAGCAGCGGCCGGGCGTCGACGCGCGCGCCCACCACCAGGCTCTGCCACGGGCCGCTGAGCGTGACGAGCAGGTCTCCTCTTCCGGCGATCCACGGCGGCAGCACCTCGCTGCCGACGAGGGAGTTGACCACCGACGCCACCTCGCCGAGGTCGGCCGGTGACACCCGGAGCGACCAGTCGGGCTGCCAGCTGCCGAGGGTGAGCGGGCCCTGCCACTCGACCGTTGATGCGCCGATCTGGAGGTCATCGGAGGCGAAGCGGAGCAGCCCATCGGGGGTCAGCTCGAGGGCGACCGTGCCTCGCGTCGGCAGCCCGCTCGCCTCCGGCCGCAGCCGCGCCACGAACTGTCCCTGACCGCGGCTGATGGCGCGGCCGTCCCACGCCAGCTCGCCGTTGACCGTCGCCCGCGCCGCCAGCTCGCCGGTGGGCGCGCGGAGGTGGCGGAGGAAGCTGGTCAGCGACATGTCGTCCACCGACACCTGTGCGTGGTGGGGGCGGGTCGGGCCGCTGAGGTGCTCGAGGCGGTAGGTTCCGGTCACCCGGCCGCCGTGGAAGGTGGCGCCGTCGACAACGCCGGTCAGCTGGTCCCGCTGAACGGTCAGGCGGGCGGCGACCTCGTCGAAGGTGAAGCCGGCCGCGGTCGCCTCGGGCGAGGAGAGCTCGAGCTTGACCAGGTCGTCGGCGCCGGTGTCGAGGCTCGCTGAGAGTCGGACTCTGCCGGTCAGGAGGCCGGGATTGCGGATTGCAGTGGCCACCCGGTCGAGCTCCGCCGTGCCGGTCGCGTCGAGGCGAAGGATTCCTCCCGCGACCGCTCCGGTGCCGGCCAGCGACAGGCCTTCGCCCGTGAGCTGCCAGCTGGGGAAGCGAACGCCGTCATCGTCGACGACCACCCGCGACTGCAGGCTGAGGTCCAGAGGCTCGAGGCCGGGTACCGACAGGCGCGCCCGGCGGGCCGCCAGGAAGCCTGCGGGCGTTGCCTGCTCGGTGGTCCAGACGAGGTTCGCTCCTTCGACGGCGAGGTCGACCTGGCCGGGGAGATCCTTGCCTTCGAAGCTGATGTCCCGGAGATCGAGGTGGCGGACCACGATCCGGACCGGGGAGCTGCGCCGGCGCGGCGCGGTGCGCGGGAGCCCCTCGAGCCGCACCCGGATGCCKTCGCCGGCCACGGTTTGCAGCTCGATGATCCGCCGGGCGGCCCGGATCCKGGTCAGCTCCACCTCGAGCTGGTCGAGGTGGACCACGAACTGGCTGCCGGTCAGCTCGGCGTCGCGCAGGATGACCCGCGGCGGCAGCGCGCCCCACGACAGCGATCCGACCTCGAGCGAAAGGCCCCGGTCCTCGGCAACGCCTTCGAGCCAGCTGGCGACGGAGGCGCGGACCCTGGAGCTGTTGAGGACGCGGCCCAACAGCACGGCGATGAGGAGCACGAACGCGACCGCGGCGAGCACCGCGATGGCAGTGCGCCTGAGATGTCGATACCTCACCCGCCTCGCTCCCCCCACTTCAGCTTGCGGTGAAGCACCTGGAAGTAGGTGCGTTTGGGGTGTTCGATGAGGAAGACCGGCTCCTCACACCGCCGGATGCGGACCACGTCGTGGGGCGTGAGCGGGAAGCCCTCCTGGCCGTCGAGCGTCAGGTAGACCTCCTCGGAGGGGCTTTCGAGGCGGACTTCYACGACCGAGCTCAACGAGAGCACGATCGGCCGGTTGGTGAGGGTGTGGGGGCAGATCGGCGTGACCACGATGACGTCGAGGGTYGGGTAGAGAATCGGGCCGCCGGCCGACAGGTTGTAGGCCGTCGATCCGGTCGGGGTGGCGACGATCAGCCCGTCGGCCCGGAAGCGGCTCAGCAGTTGGCCGTCGACGTGGACGGCCAGGGTCACGACTCGCGCCAGCGCCGACTTGGTCACCACGGCGTCGTTGAGCACGAAGTGGTTCAGAGGCTCGCCCCCGGGCATCTCGACCGCGACCGCGAGCCGCTCCCGCCGCTGGAACTCGGCCTCGCCGGCGAGAACCGCCCCCAGCATCGGGAACAGCTCCTCGGCCGAGTGCTCGGTCAGGAAGCCGAGGAACCCCATGTTGATGCCGAGAACCGGCGTCCCCTTGAGCTCGCCGCGGGTCACCGAGAGCAGGGTGCCGTCGCCGCCGAGCACAACCACGAGGTCTACCCGAGAGGCGAGTGCGCTGCGGGGGACGTCGGACTCGCGGTCGCACGCGGCCGCCGAGTCACTGTCGAGGACCACCTCGAGCCCGCGCCGCTGGAGCTCCTCGACGAGCTGACGTCCGAGTTCGGTCGCCTCCAGACTGGAGGTCTTGAGCACGACCCCGACGCGTCGAATCGTGGCCTTGGTCACGGGGCCTATTCTATCCCCACCGACCGGGGAGCAGAGGGGCTCCGGACGACCCCCAGGATCTGGTGCCGCCTTCAACAGCAGCCACCAGATCTGGGGTCGGTCGCCGGCACTCCCCTGGGGCCGTCCGGGCTCGGCCATCAGCCCGCGCCCAGCGGGCTTTTCCGCGCTTGACACGCCGCTTTCGGGTCGTCAATATGGAGTGGTCGGAAGTGGTCGAAACGGGTCAGGAGTGGAATACTCCGTCCATAGGGTGTCACTTCGAGCGACGAAGGGGGCGAGGTGCAGCGTTTCCGAGGGGGGTTCCCGGCGACCATTGACGCCAAGGGGCGGGTCAAGCTGCCGGCGCGCCTCCGCGAGCAGCTCGAGGACGGCTACGGCCACGAGGTCTTCGTGTGCTCGTTCTTTCCCCATGAGCTGAGGGTCTATCCGCTGCCGGTCTGGGAGCTGGTCGAGGAGCGCCTGCTCAGCAAACCGGCCATGAAGCCGGCATTGCTCAAGCTGATCGAGAGGGTCAATTACGGCCAGCTGCTCGAGCTCGACGACCACGGGCGGCTGATGGTTCCGGCCCTGCTGCGGGAGATGGTTGCCGTCGAGGGGGAGGTGGTGGTGTCCGGCCGCATCAACCACCTAGCCATCACCAAGCGATCGCGGGCCGCGTCGATTCTGCAGGAGGAGTCCCTGAGCGATGAGGAGCTGGAGGAGCTCGCCGGGCTGGAGCTGTGATGGAGGTTCCCGGTGGCAGCCGTTCACGTGCCTGTGCTGCGCGACCGCGTCGTGGCCTGGCTGGCGCCGACGGCTCCCGGCCTGCTGGTCGATGTCACCGTCGGGCTGGGCGGGCACGCCGCTGCCCTGCTCGAAGCTGCTCCCGGACTGCGCCTTGTCGGCCTCGACCGTGATCCAGAGGCCATCGAGCACGCGCGCCAGCGGCTGCAACCATTCTCGGATCGAGTCCGCCTCATTCAGGGCGCCTTTGCCGACCTGCCGGCGGTGCTCCACTCGCTCGGCAGCCCGCCGGTCGCGGCGGTGCTCGCCGACCTGGGCTGCTCGTCGTTGCAGCTCGACTCGCCGGAGCGTGGGTTCAGCTTCTCGAGGAGCGGCCCGCTCGACATGCGGATGTCCCTCGCCGGTCCGACGGCCGGCGACCTGGTCAACGAGGCCGCGGAGGATGAGCTGGTGCGGGTGCTGAGGGAGTACGGCGACGAGCGGCGCGCACGGCGGGTGGCCCGCGCCATCGTCGACGCCCGGCGCCGCCGTCCCATCCGCACCACCGACGAGCTCGCGCACGTGGTGGCCGGCGCGGTCGGCGGTGGCGGCGGCCACCGCATCCACCCGGCGACGCGGACCTTCCAGGCACTGCGGATCGCGGTCAACGACGAGCTCGGACAGCTCGAGCGCTTGGTGGGGCCGGCGGTACGCGCGCTCCAGCCGGAAGGCCGGATCGCAGTGATCTCGTTCCACTCGCTCGAGGACCGGATCGTCAAGCACTCGCTGCGTCGGCTCGCTGGCGGCTGCGTCTGCCCGCCGGAAGCACCGGCCTGCACCTGCCGTCCCGAGCGGCTGATCGAGATCCTCACCCGCCGGGCCGAAAGGCCGGCAGCGGATGAGATCGCAGCCAACCCGCGCGCCCGCTCGGCGCGGCTCAGGGTCGCTCGACGCATCGGCGCGGAGACGTGATGGTCGAGACCACCGTCGCCTCGCCCTCCAACCGCTTCCTGAAGCCGCAGCGGGACCGGCGCTGGCCGCACGTGCTCAGCATCGTGGTCCTGATGTCCGCGGTGGTGCTGGTCGCCCTCTTCCTGGTCGGCTGGCCGCGGCTGCAGAGCACCTCGATCCACTACGGCCTGATCCAGCTGCGCGCCGAGGTGCGGGAGCTCGAGCGGCGGGAGAGTGAGCTGCGCCTCCAAGTCGAGGCCGAGCGCAACCCGGCGCGGCTCGCCGAGCGCGCGCGCAGCGCAGGCCTGGCGCCGCCCACGCCCGAGGCGATGACCGCAGACCGCACCGTCGGAGTCGAGCCATGAACCGGCGCCGCGGGCTGGCGGTTGTAATCGGGCTGGCTCTCTCGGTGGTGCTGGTGGTCGCCCGTTCGGTCCAGGTCATGGTCGTCCAGCACGAATACTGGGTGACCCGCGCGCGCCGCCAGCAGGAGCAGGTCATCCAGGCCCCCGGTCCGCGCGGTCAGATCCTGAGCGCGGACGGCTACGTGATGGCGACGTCGGTCGAGCGATTCGCGATCCAGCTCGACACCCGGGCGGTGGTCTCTCCCGAGCTGTTCGCCGACGCGGCCGCCCCGGTACTCGGCTGCTCGGTCTCGGATCTGAGGCGGCGGCTCACCGGCGGCGCGCGCTCGGTCTGGATCGCACAGCGGGTCGAGCGGACAACGGCCGAGATGGTGCAGGAGCTGGCGCCCAACGCCGTGGTGCTGGTGCCGGACTCGCAGCGGGTGTACCCGCTGGGCACGGTGGCGGCTCCGGTCGTGGGATTCGTGGGGCGGGAGGAGCTGGTCACGATTGGCCGCGTCGGGCTCGAGCACTACTACGACGATCTGCTGTCGGGCGAGCCACAGACCTTCCTGGCCATCCAGGATGCGGTGCAGCGCCGGCTCGGCCTGCGCAAGCTCGAGGAGGGCCGCGCCGGTTACGACCTCGAGCTCACGATCAGCGCGCGCCTGCAGGCGACCTGCGAGCTCGAGCTCGCGGAGGTGCTCGAGACCAGCGGGGCGAAGGCGGTGTCGGCCGTCGTGCTCGAGGCGCGGACCGGGTCGATCCTGGCCATCGTCTCGCTGCCGTCCTTCCACCCAGACAACCCGGGGACCGCGCCACACGCGAACTGGCGGCTGCGGCCGGTCCAGGACTCCTACGAGCCCGGGTCGGTGGTCAAACCGCTGGTGGCGGCGGCCGCGCTCGGCCGCGGCGCGGTTCGGCCGGGGGAGCTGTTCGACTGCCGGCAACGCGGTATCCGGGTCGCCGGCAAGTGGCTGCGCGACCATGCCGCGCCTGGCATGTACACGCTCGACGAGATCGTCAGGGAGTCGGCCAACGCCGGCATCGTCCAGGTTGCGCTGCGAATGCGGCGCGAGGAGGTCTACCAGATCTTCGACGTCTTCGGGTTCGGCCGCCGCACCGGCGTCGGCTACCCGGGCGAGTCGGCAGGCATTCTGCCGGCACTGGACTCGTGGTCGGGACTGAGCCAGGCGAGCCTCGCGCTCGGCCAGGAGCTGACGGTCACGCCGCTGCAAGTGGCGTTGGCCTACGCGGCGATCGCCAACGGCGGCTGGCTGCTGCAGCCGCGCCTGGTGGCGCGGGCGACCGGGGGCGAGGAGTCGGTCGACGATCGCCAGCAGTGGCGGGCGCACGTGCTCGACGCGTCCTTGAGCGAGCGCATCAGCAGCATGCTCGAGGCGGTGGTCGAGGATGGTACCGGCGCGCAGGCCAGGGTCCCGGGCTACCGCGTCGCCGGCAAGACCGGCACCGCCCAGCGCGCAGTCCAGGGCAGCTTCGACGACGTCCACCATGTGGCGTGGTTCGCGGGCTTCCTGCCGCAGCCGGACCCGAGCGTGGTGGTGGTGGTGGCGGTCGAGGAGCCGGCCGGCGAGTTCTGGGGGGCGACCGTGGCCGCTCCGGTGTTCGCGCGGGTGGCGAAGGCCGCGATGTGCCACCTGGCGGTGGCGCCGACCGAGGAGGTCGAGCAGCCGGCGGAAGGGGAGGCGACATGAGGCTTGCTGACCTCATGGAGCGCCTCGGGGGCGGTGTGCTGGAGGGTGATGCCTCGGTCTCGGTGAAGGGCATCAGCCACGACTCGCGCAAGATCGCGCGCGGCGATCTGTTCGCGGCGCTTCCCGGCCAGCGCACGCACGGCGTCGAGTTCCTCGCCCAGGCGCTGGCGCGGGGCGCGGTCGCGGTCCTGAGCAGCTGCGGGCGGCCGCGCGGCGTGACCGTGCCGTGGATCCGATCGTCCCGGCCGCGCCGGCTGATGGCGCTGGCGGCGTGGGCACTCGCCGCTGACCCGCAACGCGAGCTCCTGATGGTGGGCATCACCGGGACCAACGGCAAGAGCACGACCGCGCACCTGACCAGCCTGATCCTGGCGGCCGCGAAGATCCCGACCGCCTTCTCGGGAACGCTCGGCTACACGCTGCCGTCCGGTGCGGTAGTGCCTGCCGAGCGGACGACGCCGGAGGCGACCGACCTTGCGCCCCTGCTGCGGCGCAGCGTGGCGGACGGCGGCCGGGCGGCCGTGATGGAGGTGTCGTCGCACGCCCTGATGGAGGAGCGCCTCGCCGGCCTCACCTTCCAGGTGGCGACGTGGACCAACCTGTCGCGGGACCACCTCGACTACCACGGCGACATGGAGAGCTACTTCCGGGCCAAGCGGAGGCTGTTCGACGAGCACCTCGCCCCCGACGGACGGCGGGTGCTGCCGGTGGAGGACCCGTGGGGCGCGCGGCTGCTCGACGAGGCCCGAACCGGCGACGTCGCGTGGGGCCTCGGCCACGGACACGTCTCTGCGCGCGAGGTGACTGGCGACCTCGACGGCACGGGTTTCGTGCTCGCCGTCGGGACCAAGTCGGGTGCGGTCCACCTGCCGCTGGTCGGCATCCACAACCTGCGCAATGCGCTGGCCGCAGCCGCCACCGCCCACGCCGCTGGCGTGAAGCTGCCGGCGATTCGAGCCGGCCTGGCATCGGCGACGCCGCTCGCCGGGCGACTCGAGCGGATCGCGACCGACCTCCCGTTCCCGGTCTTCGTCGACTACGCCCACACGCCCGACGGGCTGCGGACGGTGCTGCAGGGCCTGCGCCGGCTGACCGACCGCAAGCTGATCGTGGTCTTCGGAGCGGGGGGTGATCGCGACACCGGCAAGCGCGGGCCGATGGGCTTCGCGGTCGGCGAACTCGCCGATGTCGCCGTGGTGACCTCGGACAACCCGCGGTCGGAGGACCCGGAGAGCATCGCGGCTGCGGTTGCCGACGGCGTGCGCGCGGGGGGCGGCAGCCCAGTGGTCATCCTCGACCGGCGGTCGGCGATCGAGCGGGCGCTCGAGATCGCGGACGAACGCTCGCTGGTGTTGGTGGCAGGCAAGGGCCACGAGACGACCCAGACCACCGGCTCCCGCGTCGTCCACTTCTCCGACCAGGAGGTGATCCGCGAGCTCGCCGGGAGGGCGCCGTGCGGATGACCGCCCTCGACATCGCTCGCACCGTCGGCGGTGCGGTGACCGGCGACGCCTCGGTGCTGATCACCGGCGCCGAGGTCGACTCGCGGCGGGTGCGGCCGGGAGACCTCTTCGTCGCTCTTCCGGGCGAGCGCTGTGACGGCCATCAGTTCGTGGAGGCAGCGCTCGCGGTCGGCGCCGCGGCTTTGATCAAGAGGGCCTCTGAGCTGGCGCCGCCACCGGGACGCGCCCTGATCCGGGTCGCCGACCCGCTCGCCGCGTACTGGGAGCTCGCCCGCTCGGAGCGCGAGCGCTGCGGCTGGACAGTCGCGGCGGTCACCGGCTCCGTCGGCAAGACCACGGTCAAGGACTTCCTGGCCCACTTGGTCGGCCGCCAGCGACCCACCGGCGCCTCGACCGGAAACCGGAACAGCACCCTGGGCCTCCCTGCCCAGCTGTTGTCCCAGCCTCGAGAAACCGAGGTCTTCATCGCCGAGGCCGGCATGAGCCGGCCCGGCGAGCTCGACGTTCTGGGCCGCATCCTGCGGCCGATCGGGGTGCTCGTCTACACCCGGATCGCACCGGTCCACACCGAGTTCTTCGACGGCCTTGAGGGGATCGTGCGCGCCAAGGGCGAGCTCCTGCCCCACCTCGACCCGGCCGGCACGCTGGTGATCAACGCCGCCGACCCGCGTCAGGCGGCGTACGCGACAGCGACCGGCGCGCGGGTGCTGCGCTACGGCGACGGCGGCGACGCGCAGATCGAGCACCTCGAGGACCGCGGCCTGCTCGGGACCAGCTTCGATCTGGTTGTGCCGGGCGGCAGGTCGCACTGCGACCTCCAGGTTGCCGGCCGGCACCAGGCCGAGAACCTGCTGGCCGCCGCGACCGCCGGAACCGCGCTCGGCCTGACGGCGGAGCAGATCGCCGACGCGGCGCGGGACCTCCGGGCGGCGACCCACCGGGGGCGGGTCTACCGCCTGCCGGGCGGCGCCGTGCTGGTCGACGACAGCTACAACGCCTCGCCGGTCGCGGTGGCGCGGATGCTGGAGCTGCTGGCCGCCGCTCCGGGCCGGCGGATCGCGGTGTTGGGCGAGATGTACGAGCTGGGAGCGCTCACCGACGAGGCGCACCGCGAGGTCGGCGCGCAGGCGGCCCGATCCTGCGAGCTGCTGCTCGCGGTGGGGACCGCATCCGCGCGGCGACTGGCCGACGCGGCCCGCGCCGCCGGGCTCGGCGCCGTGGAGCTGGTCGGCGACGCAGACGAGGCGGCGCGGGTGCTCGGCGACCGGTTGCGCCCCGGTGACGTGGTGCTGGTGAAGGGATCGCGAGGCGTCGGCCTGGACCGGACCGTGGCCGCGCTCCTCGGCGAGGAGGCGGCCTGATGCTGTACGCGCTGCTGCTCCCGCTCGGTCACCACTGGATCGGCTTCAACGTCTTCCGTTACATCACCTTCCGGACTGGGCTCGCGATCGCCACCGCGTTCTTCGTCAGCCTGGTGGTGGCGCCGTGGCTGGTCGAGCGCCTGCGCGCGCTCCAGATCCGCCAGGAGATCCGCGAGGAAGGCCCGGAGCACCACCAGGTCAAGGCCGGCACCCCGACCATGGGCGGCGTGCTGATCGTCGGCTCGATCACGCTCGCCACCCTGCTCTGGGCAGACCTCTCGAATCTCTACGTGTGGACGGTGCTGGGCGTCACCCTCGGCTTCGCCGCCATCGGCTTCGCCGACGACTGGATCAAGGTCCGCTACCGCCGCAACCTCGGCCTGACCGCACGCCAGAAGTTCCTGCTCCAGGCGCTGGTCGGGCTCGCCGGAGGGTTCGCGGCCAAGGCGATCGCCGCGCCGGCGCCGCACGCCGGGGCGCTCGCGCTGCCGTTCGTCAAGGACGTGCTGCTGCCGCTCGGCCTCGCGTACCTGCCGTTCGTGATGGTCGTGATGCTCGGGTCGTCCAACGCGGTCAACCTGACCGACGGCCTGGACGGGCTCGCGGTCGGCTCGATGGCGATTGCGGCCGGGACCTACACGGTCTTCGTCTACGTCGCCGGCCACCTGCGCATCGCCGAGTACCTGCGGGTCGTGCCGGTATCGGGAGCCGGCGAGGTCGCGGTCTTCACCGGCGCCATCACCGGTGCCGCGCTCGGCTTCCTGTGGTTCAACTGCCATCCCGCGCAGGTCTTCATGGGCGACGTCGGATCGCTGGCGCTGGGCGGCGGCATCGGGATCGTGGCCGTGGTGGCCAAGCAGGAGCTGCTGCTGGTGCTGGTCGGCGGGCTGTTCGTGCTCGAGGCGCTGTCGGTGGTGATCCAGGTCGGCTCGTACAAGCTGCGCCGCAAGCGGGTGTTCCGCATGGCGCCGATCCACCACCACTTCGAGCTGGCCGGCTGGACCGAGACCCAGGTCGTGGTCCGGTTCTGGATCATCTCGGTGGTCTTCGCCCTGGCCGGGCTGGCCACGCTGAAGCTGAGGTGATGGGAGCATGACRGYGCGCAGGCGGCTGCTGATCGTRGGGCTGGGGCGGTCCGGCGTGGCGGCCGCGCGCCTGGCCGAGCGCGACGGCGCCGAGGTCTGGGTCACCGACCTGCGCCACGAGGAGGAGCTGGCGGCCGAGCTGGCGCAGCTGCCGCCGGCCACCCGACGCTTCCTGGGCGGGCACCCGACCGATTGCCTGGAGGGGGTCGATCAGGTGGTGACCTCGCCCGGCGTGCCTCCCGACGCCGACCTCCTCGAGGCAGCCCGGCGGCGCGGCGTCGAGATCATCGCCGAGGTCGAGTTCGCGTGGCTCCACGCGCCGACCACGCCGCTGATCGCCGTCACCGGGTCCAACGGCAAGAGCACGGTCACCACCCTGGTCGCCGAGATGTTGTCCGCCAGCGGCATCGAGGCAGCGGCCGGCGGCAACCTGGGCACCGCCGCCTCCGAGCTGATCTTGGTCGGCGGCTTCGGCTGCTGGGTCCTCGAGGTGTCGAGCTTCCAGTCGGAGCTGCTCCGGCAGATGCGTCCCGCCGTGGCGGTGTTCCTCAACCTGAGCCAGGACCACCTGGAGCGCCATCCCGACATGGCGAGCTACCTCGCGGCCAAGCAGCGGCTGTTCGCGTTCCAGGAGGCGGGCGACGTCGCCGTGCTGAACGCCGACGACCCGGCGGTGGCCGGGACGGCAACCGCCGCGCGGCGCCGGCTGTTCTCGATCGAGCGCCCGGCCGACGCCTGGCTCGACGGCATCCGGCTGGTACTGGACGGGACGACGTTCACCGAGCGCGCGCGGATCGCCATCGGCGGCATTCACAACGTGGCCAACGCCCTCGCCGCGACGCTGGCCGCGACCGAGCTCGGCGCGACGCGCGAGGCCGCGGCGCGGGTGCTGCAGGAGTTTCGCGGCCTCGACCACCGCCACCTGACGGTGCAGGAGGCCGACGGGGTCGCCTGGGTCGACGACTCGAAGGCCACCAACGTGGGCGCGACGCTGGCGGCCCTCCGCGGCTACCCCGACCGCTCGCTCCACCTCATCCTCGGCGGCCAGGCCAAGGGCCAGGACTTCTCCGTGATGCGCTCCGAGGTGGCGCGGGCCGCGGTGCGCCTCTACACCATCGGCATCGACGGGCCGGCGATCGCCGCCGAGCTCGGCGACGCCGCGCCGGTCGTCGAGTGCGGGACCCTCGAGGAGGCGGTGCGCCAGGCGCGCGCTGCGGTCCGCCCCGGGCAATGGGTGCTGCTGGCGCCGGCCTGCGCCTCCTACGACCAGTTCTCCGGCTACGCGGAGCGTGGCCGCCGGTTCGCCGAGCTGGCGCTGGCGGAGGTGGCGCGGTGCCGATAAGGCAGCGCTTTGACCGGGTGCTGCTGGGGGCGGCCGTGCTCCAGGTCGCGGTCGGGCTGGCCCTGCTCGCGTCGGCCTCGTGGGTGGTGGCGCGGGAGCGCTACGGGCTCCCGGAGTCCTACTTCTTCACCTGGCAGGCGGCGACTGCCGTCGTCGGCCTCGGGGTGCTGGTGGTCTGCATGCACCTGCGCAGCGAGCTGCTGATCGAGCCCAGGCTGGCCCGCATCGGCCTCGGCGCGAGCTGGCTGCTGCTGGCAGCAGCGTTCGCGATGCCGAAGGTGGCCAACACCCACCGTTGGTTGTCGATCGGCGGGATCTCAGTCCAGCCGTCGGTGCTGGCGCGGCTCGCAATCACCCTGTTCGCGGCGATCGAGCTGACTGCGGCGGCCCGCGAGGGCTGGACCTGGCGGCGCCCGGCGCTGCTCGGCGGCATCAGCTTCTTCACCGCCGGATTGATCATCCTCGAGCCGGACCTGGGCTCCGCCGCGCTGCTGCTGATCATCGTTGCCGCGATGGCCTTCGTGGCCGGGATTCCCCTCCGGATGTTGGCGATCCCGGCCGCGGCGTCGGTCGTCGCCCTGATCGGTGCGATCCTGTCGTCGCCCTACCGGCTGGAGCGGGTGCGCGCGTTCCTCGACCCGGCGGCCGGCACCGCCGCCGGCTGGCAGAGCTACCAGAGCCTGGTCGCGCTGGGCAGCGGCGGGCTGATGGGGCGTGGGTACGGCGCCGGCCTGCAGAAGCTGTTCTTCCTACCCGAGCCGCACACCGACTTCATCTTCGCCATCACCGGCGAAGAGCTCGGTCTGGTGGGCGTGCTGCTGCTCGTCGGGCTGGCCTCGGTGATCGTCTGGCGCGGGCTGCGGGTCGCCTTCCGCCTGCCGTCTCCGGGGCGCTCGCTGCTGGCGTTCGGGCTCGCGATCGGCTTCGCCGCGCAGTCGCTCATCCACATGGTGGTGTGCCTGGCAATGCTGCCGCCGAAGGGCATCCCGCTGCCGCTCGTGAGCTACGGCAAGACCGACCTCGTGGTCAGCCTGATGGCGGTCGGGCTGCTGCTCAACCTGTCCCGCGAGGTGGCGTCATGAGCCGGACCGTGGTGGTCGCCGGCGGCGGCACCGGGGGGCACATCTTCCCCGGGCTCGCGGTGGCGCGCGAGCTGCAGGCGCTGGGTGCCCGCGCACACTGGCTGGGCGCCAAGAAGGGCCTGGAAGCGGAGCTGGTGGGCCAGCGCGGCGTGCCGCTCACCCTGGTCGATCTCGAGGGCTTCCACGGCCGTGGCGTGGTCGCCGTGCTGCGCGCGCTGGGGCTGATGCCGCACGCGGTGGCAACCTCGATCCAGACCCTGCTCGAGATCGAGCCGGCGGCTGTGCTCGGGGTGGGAGGCTACGCGTCGGGCGCCGGGCTGATGGCTGCCGGGCTGCTCGGCATCCCGTACGTGCTCCAGGAGCAGAACTCGGTGCCGGGACTCACCAACCGCTTCCTCGCGCCCTGGTCGGCCCTGGTCTGCTGCGGGTTCGTGGACGCCGTCGACGCGTTCCCCTCGCTGCCCGCGGAGTGGACCGGCAACCCGGTTCGCGAGTCCTTCTTCAAAGTGCTGCCGGTTGCACCCGCGACGCCGCCGCGGCTGCTCATCCTCGGCGGCAGCCAGGGCTCGCTGTTTCTGAACCGCACCCTGCCCAGGGCGATCGCGATCCTGCGCCAGCGCGGCAGTGCGCCGAGGGTCCGGCACCAGGCCGGGGTGCGCTGGGCCGACGTGGTGCGCACCAGCTACCAGGACCTCGCGATCGACGCCGAGGTCGCCGCGTTCCTGTCCGAGCCGTGGACGGCGCTCGCCGAGGCCGACCTGGTGGTCGCGCGCTCAGGAGCGCTCACCGTGTCCGAGTTGGCGGCGGCGGGACGTGGCGCGCTGCTGGTCCCGTTCGCGGCGGCCGCCGGGGGCCACCAGCTGCACAACGCGCGCTCGCTCGAGCGGGCGGGGGCAGCGGTGGTGCTGACCGAGGACCAGGCCACCCCAGAGCGCGTGGCGGACGTCCTGCAGCAGCTGCTGGTCGCGCCCGACCGGCTGCGGGCGATGGGAGGGTGCGCGCGCGGGGTGTCGTTGCCCGACGCCGCGCGCCGGATCGCCGAGCGGGTGCTCGCGGTCGGGAGCGGCCGATGAGCCGGCACCTTCACTTCATGGGCGCTGGCGGCGTCGGCATGTGCGGACTGGCCGAGGTCATGCTGGCGGACGGCTTCACGGTGAGCGGCTGCGACCTCGAGCTCTCGGAGCGCACGGCGCGGCTGTCGGAGCTCGGCGCCCGGGTGGTCCGCGGGCACGATCCCGCTCACCTCGCCGACGCCGACGCGCTGGTGGTGTCGGCGGCGGTGAACCCGTCCCACCCCGAGGTCGCCGCGGCCCGCGAGGCCGGCCTGCCAGTGGTGCGGCGCGCCGAGCTGCTCGGCTTCCTGATGCAGCACGGGCGCGGCGTCGCGGTGGCCGGGACCCACGGCAAGACGACGACCACGGCGCTCACCGGCCATCTGCTCGACGCGGTCGGTCTGGCGCCGACGGTCGTGGTCGGCGGCAACGCCCGCTTCCTGGGAGCGCACGGCCGCCGCGGTGCGGGCGAGGTCCTGGTCTGCGAGGCCGATGAGTTCGACCGTTCGTTCCTCGAGCTCAGCCCGGAGATCGCGGTCATCACCAATCTCGAGGCCGAGCACCTGGACTGCTACGACGGTCCGGACGACCTCGAAGCCGCTTTCGCCACCTTCGCCAACCGGGTGCGCCCGTTCGGTGCGGTCGTGCTGTGCGGCGACGATGCGGGCGCGCGGTCACTCGCGCCGCGGCTGCGGCGGCGGGCGCTGTGGTACGGCACCGCGCCTGGGCTCGACCTGCGGGCTTCCGGGATCGTGGCCGACGTCGGCGGGTCGCGCTTCGCGGTCGAGAGCGCGGTCGGCGGCCGGCTGGGCACGGTGCGGCTGCCGCTGCTGGGGCTGCACAACGTGCGCAACGCGCTGGCCGCGCTCGCGGTCGGCCTCGAGCTCGGGATCGCGTTCGACCGCCTCGCCGCGGCCTGCGAGAGCTTCGCGGGCGTCACGCGGCGCTTCCAGGTGCTCGGCGAGCGCGCCGGCGTCACGGTGGTCGACGACTACGCCCACCACCCCACCGAGATCTCCGCGGTGCTCTCGGCGGCCCGGCAGGCGATGCCCAACCGCCGGTTGGTGGCGGTCTTCCAGCCCCACCTCTTCAGCCGGACCCGCGACTTCGCCGCCGCCTTCGGCGAGGCGCTGCTCGCCGCGGACGTGGCGTTGGTGCTGCCCATCTACCCGGCGCGGGAGTCGCCGATCGCCGGCGTCGACAGCGGCCTCGTGGTGGATGGGGCGCGGCGGGGCGGGCACGCGGCCGTGCAGGCGGTTGACGGCATGGACGCGGCGCTCGAGCGGCTCTCCGGGATGCTCGAGCCCGGTGACGTCCTGCTGACCATCGGCGCCGGCGACGTCCACCGGCTGGCCGAGAGCTGGCTGCGAGGTGGGCCGTGAGGACCTCGTTCCTGCCCGAGCGGCTCCGCCCGAACGCCCAGCGCCGGCGGTCGCGGCGCTCGCTGCTGCTGCTGGCGCTGCTGCCCGCGACCCTCGCCCTGACCCCGTGGTGGCGGGTGCAGGCGGTGGACCTCGGTGGCTGCGCGGACCTGCCGCCGGAGGTGACCGCCTCGCTCATGCAGCTGGTCGGCCGCCCCGCGCTGACGGTGAGCCCGCAGTGGATTCGCCACCAGCTCGAGCAGTGGCCGGAGGTCGCCGCGGTCGAGGTCCGGCTGGAGCTGCCAGGGACTCTGCGCGTGGCGGCAACGCGCAGGGAGGCCCGCGGATCGCTCTCGGCCGGCAAGCGCTGGCACGCGGTCTCCAGCTCCGGGGAGCTGGCAGGCGTGCTCGATCACAAGCTGGAGCCGGTCCTCGAGGACGTCCGCTGCCGCCCGGCCGAGCTTCGCCGGGCGCTGGCAGTGGCCGAGCGCTGCGCCGAGGCCACCGGGGGCCGGGTCGAGGCCATCCGCGAGATCACCCCGTCGGACTTCGAGCTGCGGCTGCGGACGGCGGGCGCCGAGCAGCCGGTCGTCCTGCACCTCGGCCCCGAGCCCACGAAAGGCGAGCGCTACTGGCTGGAACGCATCGCCCGCGGCGAGGCACGGTCCCCATGGGCCGACCTGCGCTGGGACGATCGTGTCGTCCTGGGGGGTGTCGGGTGAACGAGGCACGACCGTTGGTTGGGATCGACGTCGGCTCGTCGACGGTGTCGGTGGTGGTCGCGACCCCGGATGACGGCCAGCTGGTCGTCCACGGCTTTGGCCAGGCCCGGCACGACGGCGCACGCCGCGGCGTGATTGCCAAGCTCGACGAGGTCAGCGAGGCGATCCGCGTTGCCGCCGAGGAGGCGGAGGCGATGGCGTCGATGCCGGTCGAGGCGGCCGTCGTCGGCATCGGTGGCATCGCGATCCAGGGCAATCCCTCGACGGCATCGGTGCCGGTGACCGGCCGCGGCGACACGGTGTGCAGCGACGACGTCCGGCGGGCGCTGCGGGCCTGCGCGCAGGTCTCGATCCCGCCCGACTACCGGGTGCTCGACATCATCCCGTGCGCCTTCGGAATCGACGGCCACAGCGGCATGGAGCATCCGGTCGGGATGCCCGGCACCCGGCTCGACGCCTCGGCGTACGTGCTGTACACCAACCGGATCCATGCCGAGACCGTGGAGCAGGCGGTCAACCGGGCCGCGGTTGCGGTCGACATGATGGTGTTCGAGCCGCTGGCGGCGGCCGAGGCGGTGCTTGCCCGCGACGAGCGCGAGCTCGGATGCGTGCTGCTCGATATCGGCCACGCTTCGACCGAGTGGGTGCTGTTCTCGGACGGCATGGTGGCGGCGACCGGCGCGGTGCCGGTGGGCGGCCGCCACTTTACGAGCGACCTCGCGGCGATGCTCAAGACGACGACTGTCGCCGCCGAGCGGACCAAGCGCGAGATCGGCTGCGCGGTTCACCGCGAGGGTCTCGACCGTCACGCGGTGGAGGTCCCGACCCTGGGCGGCGATGGCAACCAGATCCACGCCGGCTCCTTCGTCGCCGAGATCCTGGTCGAGCGCGCCCGGGACCTGTTCATCGCGATCCACAGCACCCTCGCGGCGCATGGGCTCGATCGGGCGCCGCGCGCGGGCGTCGTGCTGACCGGCGGGGGCGCYYGCCTGGAAGGCCTCGAGGACGAGGCAGAGGCGATCTTCGGCCATCGCGCGCGGGTCGGCGTTCCCCGCGGGCTGGCCGGGCTCACGGAGGGAGTGTGCGGACCGGAGTGGGCGGTGGCGTGCGGCCTGATCAGGCTGCACCAGCGCCGGCACGGCCAGGACCTGACGTCAGAAACACACCGGAGCGGTCTGCTGACCTGGCTGCGGAATGCGCTCGGTGATTTTTTCGAACTGGGAGGTGGACATGATCGAGTTTGACGATGTGGCGGCTGGTAGAGAGGTGACGGGACGGCCCGGGATCCGGCGGGCCACGAGCTCCGAGATCGGGATCTTTCTCGACGAGGCCCCGCCGCCGGCGCGGATCAAGGTGATCGGCGTCGGCGGTGGCGGCTGCAACTCGGTGAACCGGATGATCGACGCCGGGCTGCACGGTGTCGAGTTCATCGCGGCCAACACCGACGCGCAGGCGCTCGGCAGCAACCGGGCGGCGACCAAGCTGCAGCTCGGCCTCGAGCTGACGAGGGGCCTCGGCGCGGGCGCGAACCCGGAGGTGGGCCGGAATGCAGCGCTCGAGGCCGACAAGAAGATCTTCGACATGCTCGATGGCTCGGACATGGTGTTCATCACCTGCGGCATGGGCGGCGGCACCGGGACCGGCGCGGCGCCGATCATCGCGCAGATGGCGCAGGACGTCGGCGCCCTCACGGTGGCGGTGGTGACCAAGCCGTTCAGCTTCGAGGGTTCGCGGCGGCGCAAGGTGGCGGAGGACGGGATCCTCCAGCTCGGCGAGCACGTCGATACCCTGATCACCATCCCGAACGACCGGCTGCTCAAGTTCGTGGAACGGAACACCAACTTCACCGAGGCGATGAGCATCGCCGACGACGTGCTCCGCCAGGCGGTGCAGGGCATCGCCGACATCATCACCGTGCCGGGGCTGATCAACCGCGACTTCGCCGACGTGCGGACCGTGATGCAGGGCATGGGCCACGCCATCATGGGCATCGGCATCGCCGGCGGCGAGCACCGGGCGGTCGAGGCGGCGCAGCACGCGATCGCGTCACCGCTGCTCGAGGAGACCTCGATCGAGGGCGCGCGCGGCCTGCTCATCAACATCACCGGCGGCCCGAGCGTCACCCTCAACGAGATCAACGAGGCGGCCGAGATCATCACCGAGGGCGCGGACGAGTCGGCGCAGATCCTGTTCGGCGCGGTGGTCTCGGAGGAGATGGGTGATCGGATGCAGGTCACGGTGATCGCGACCGGCTTCCACGCCGAGGATGAAACGGCCCGCGTGCCGGTGCGCGACGCGCGAGCCAAGGCCGAGCCTCACCAGGAGGAGGTGCCGGTGCGGACCAGCCGCTTCTTCGTGCCCGGCGGGCCCAACACCGAGTACGGCATCAACCAGACCGACGACTACGAGATCCCGGCCATCCTGAGGAAGCAGATGGACTGATCGCTCCTCCTTCCTGTCGCATTGCGGCGCCTGCGGTGGGCGCCCTCGCCCCCTCCCGCTACACCACCTCCCGGCGGGAGGGGGACTTTTCGTGCTGGTTTCAGCTTCCGCTTCCGCGCCCATGCCTAGGAGGCGAGGCGAGTACGACGAAAGCGCGTCCTGCGGGCGTGCCATCTTTGGCGATTTCGGGACCACGATCCTCCTCAGGAGGTGCTCGAGACCTGAAATCGCCARAGGTGGCTCCCTCGGGGAGCGCCTCCGGAGAACCGGCGCGAAGCGTACTCGGAGACGGAGCGAACGAGCGTGCACGGACACGCTTCCGGGCGCGGACGCGGGGGGCTACGAAGGCGATCCCAGCCGCACCTTCAGCGTCTGCGGTCGGCCGCCACGCTCCACCTTCACTTCTACCTGATCGCCCTCGCGCCGCTGCTCGAGGCGCAGCCGCAGTTCGGACTGGCTGCGAACCGGCTGGCCGTCGACCGAGACGATGACATCACCGAGCACGACCTCGCCGCGGCGATCGCGCACGGTCGGCCGCAGGCCGGCTGCCTCGGCCCCGGATCCGGGCACCACGTCCAGCACCAGCACACCCTTGAGCCCGAGTCGCTGGTTGATCGAGTCCGAGGCGAGCTGGACGCCGATGGTCGGCCGCCGGATGGCGCCGTACGCGATCAGGTCGGGCACCACCCAGTTGACGGTGTCGACCGGGATCGCGAACCCGATCCCGGCGTAGCCGCCGGACGGGCTGACGATCGCGGCGTTGACCCCGATCAGACGGCCCGAGCTGTCGAGCAGGGGCCCGCCCGAGTTGCCGGGGTTGATCGCGGCGTCGGTCTGGATGACGTCGCTGATCGGCACCCCCGACATCGACTCGATCTCCCGGCCGAGCGCCGAGATGATGCCAGTGGTCAGGGTCTGATCGAAGCCGAACGGGTTGCCGATGGCGAGCACCGTCTGACCCACCATCAGATCGGCCGAGCTGCCGATGGTGATCGGCCGCAGCGTGTCGGGGGGCGACGAGATGCGCAGCACCGCGAGGTCTTTCTCGGGCGCGCCGCCCACCGGCGTGGCTGACCAGGTCGTCTGGTCCGCCAGGGTCACCTGGAAGGCGTCGCCACCCTGCAGGACGTGGAAGTTGGTGACGATGTGGCCGTGCTCGTCCCACACGAAGCCAGAGCCGGTGCCCTGTGGAATCTCCATCACGTTGAGATGGAAGAAGTCGCGGCGGACCGCCAGCGAGGTGATGTACACAACCGAGGGCGAGGTCCTCTGGAACAGGGCGGTGACGCTGCGCTCCTCCGTGGTCAGCGGCGGGCGCTCGGCCACCGGTCGCGGGCGGCTGGCGGCGGGTGGAACCGCCTGCGGCTCGCCGATGAGCGGGCACGCGACGCCGCCGAGGAAGCCGGCCCCCAGGAGCAACGCGCCGAGCAGGGTTCGCGATGCGGTCATGCTGTCGACCCTCCGAACCCCAAGTATATTGCGGCCGCCTGCCAGCCCGCTTCCGCGTCCGTGGAGCCTGCCCTGAGCGAGCGGCGCTACGGCGC
>PQAJ01000134.1 GCA_003105185.1 Holophagae bacterium | reverse complement strand
CACAGGCCACCCACAATCACCTCGTCAAAAGGGCGCTCAGGGGCTTGAGCCCGACCCGCTCCTACGGATGCCAGTCGTCGACCGGAACCGGCTCGCCAAGGCGGCCGCCCCCGACCCAGCGCGCCACCCAGATGTCTTGATCCACCTCCACCGGCTGGTAGGAGGGCCGGCACAGGAAGACCCAGGCACCGTCCCGGGTCGGCGCCACCTCGGTGATCACCGCCCGGTGCGGGGAGGGGATGCGGACCTGCTGCACAGTGCCGTCGATCAGCGCGAGCTGGCGGTCGTCGCGAACGAACAGCAGCTCGTTGCGCGGGCCGACCCGCGCGCCCCACTCGCTGGCCGCGGTGTTGATCGGCGGCGTCAGCAGCTGCGGTGTCTCAGAGACGCCAGGGTCGAAGAGCACGAGGTCGGTCTGGGGGTTGCCGGCCCAGTTGGCGGTGAACACGATCTTGCTCGCGCTGCCGGCGAGATAGACGCCGTCGTCGACGTTGTCGCTGCCGAACGCCTCCACCACCTCCAGCGCACCCCACGACGCGTCAGCTGACGGCCGCGCCGACCTGCCGATCCACGACGGGCCGTTTGCCGGCGCGACGGTCACCAGGCAGCTCGTCTCGTCGTCCGAAACCCAGGAGACGCGCACCAGTGCGGCGTCGTCGAGCTCCGGGAAGCGGACCAGCGCCGGGGCCGTCCAACCGGCCGCCGTCAGCTGCGTCCGATAGCTCCGCTCGACCATCGCCGTGCCGGAGCTGGGCTCGGCGAGACCGTCGCGGAGCGCGCCGAGCCAGGCCTCGCCCGGCGCCTTCGGCGGACGCAGGTGCGCGGCGAAGTAGAGCACCGAGCCGTCGCCGACCGGCACCGGCGCGTGCTCGACGCCGGCCGAGTTGATCCGTGCCGGGTCCCGGCGGCCGTCCACCTCGCCCTCCGGAGCGGGCAAGCCCGGCAACTGCCAGCGGCGGTAGGTGGTGAAGTCGGTCAGGTAGCTGGCATCGACGGTGATGTTGGAGGTGCCCACCATGCGGGTGGTGCCGGCGACCGGCAGCACCACGATCTCGGTGCCGGGGTTGACGTCCTCGATGAAGAACGGGGCGCCGTCAACCAGCACCACCGTGTCGGTGGTGACGCGGACGTCCGCGACCAGCCCTTCCTCGAGGGTCGGCGTCGGCTGCCCCCCGGCGGCCTCCGCCTTGGCAAGGGCGCGCGGAACGCCGATCCGCATCCGCACCTGCCACGCCTCGTCGGCCCCCTCGATCCGGTCGACCTCAAGCAGGTTGCCGAACAGGGTCGTGTCGCCCTGGATTGCCGGCCGTGCCGGGTTGAGCAGATCACACGCCCCGGCCACCACCACCGCCACGAGCACGCAACCGATAATCGATCGACGGGTCATCGTATCCTCCRTCCGGCAGGTATCTTACCAGCGAGGCAAAGAGCCTCTCCGCGCCCGTCTCCGTCTCCGTGCCCGCGCCCGCTTTCGCTCCGCGCCCTCACAGCAGGAGGCCGGCGATGGTGGCGGTCAGGCACGAGGCCAGCGCACCGGCGAACATCGCCCGCAGCCCGAGCCGGGCCAGGTCGGACCTGCGATTCGGAGCCAGCGCCGAGATGCCCCCGATCTGGATGCCGATCGACGAGAAGTTGGCGAAGCCGCACAGCACATAGGTGGCGATGATCACGCCGCGCTCGCTGAGAACGCCGTCCCTGATGTAGTTCGCCAGCGCACTGTAGGCGACGAACTCATTGAGCGAGATCTTGACGCCGACCAGGTTGGCGACAATCGCCGCGTCGGCTCGCGGCACGCCCATCAGCCAGGCGAGCGGCCGCAGCAGGGAGCCGAAAATCGTCTGCAGCGAGCCCGGGAACACGCCCAGGTACTCGCCACGGGCCGGGGACCACAAGGTCTCGAAGGCGTAAGCGGCGTAGGTGCCGCCGAGCATGCGGCCGTCGATCACTCGGTCGAGGAAGATCAGCATGGTGTCGACGACGGCGATGAGAGCCATGAAGCCGATCAGCATCGCCGCCACGTTGAGGGCCAGCTTGAAGCCGTCGAGGATGCCGTTCGAAGCCGCCTCGATGACGTTGTCGCCGACATTGATGTCGGGCAACTCGACGTCGCCGGCGGTCCGCGAGTGCTGGAGCTCCGGGAAGACGATCTTGCCCATCACCAGGGCGGCCGGAGCGGCCATCACGCTGGCGGCGAGCAGGTACCCGGCGGGGATGCCCATGGCGATGTAACCGGCCATGACGCCGCCGGCAATGGTCGCAAACCCGCCGACCATCACAGTCAGCAGCTCCGAGGAAGTCAGGTCGTCCAGGAAGGGCTTGATGAGCAGAGGCGCTTCGGTCTGGCCGACGAAGATGTTGGCGGTGCACGACAGGGTCTCGGCACCGCTGGTGCCGATCGTCCAGCGCATGAAGGCAGCCATCCCCCCGATGACGCGCTGGATGATGCCGAGGTAGTAGAGCACGCTCATGAAGCCGCCGAAGAAGACGATCGTCGGCAGCACCTTGAACGCGATCTGGAACCCGAAGCCGGGCCAGCCGGACTCCGAGCCGGGAAAGAAATATCGCGAGTCGGCGAGGTTCCCGAACACGAACTTCGAGCCGTAGTCGGACAGGCTGAGGAACTTCGTCACCTGGTCCGAGACGGCGGCGATGACGTCCTGGCCGTGGTGGCCGGACGCGATCAACCATGCGACGCCCGAGACCACCAGCAGCGCCGCCAGGTAGCGCTGTGCCGGCTGCACCAGTCGGAACTTGCCGTTGACCAGCAGAGCAACCACGAGCAGTGCGAGGAGGGCCGGCAGGAGCGCCGGCAGCCAGGAAACCAGCACGAAACCGACGCCGATGCCGGCGGCGGCCAGCACGGCCGTCGCGCCCCAGCCACGGCCGAGGCGCGCGTGGTCGGACTGCAGCAGGTAGACCACCAGCATCAGGCCGAAAACCGCCATGCCGACGAAGCTCCAGGCGTCCTGACGCAGGACGATCACCGCGAACAGCACCTGGAGGCCGATCCCCCACGCGACGGTGCGCAGCCGCACCGAGGTGCGGTGGTAGGACATGGCCCAGGCGAGCCCGAGTATCACCAGCATCCCCAGCAGTCCGATCAGATGCATGTCGATGATCCCCTTCCGTCGAGCGGGTGCAACTGTACACCGACCGCGGCTTATCCTCATCGCCGGCGCCGACCGACCTGTATAATCGCAGACGTGGCGAGCCAGCACGGTGGTGCCCTCGTCCCGGAGTCGCCAGGTGTCGATGGACTTCGAAACCGTCCGCTTCCTGCGGGTCATCTTCGCGGTGGTCTTCGCGGGCGTTGGGGGCGCCGCCGGCGTCAAGTACGGCCCCGTCCTGCTCGGCCCGCAGAACGGCCCGCTGGGCGGCCCGATCGTCGGCGCCGTGATCGGAGCCATCGTCGGCTGGAACGCGGTCGACCTGATCAAGGGCCGCGCCCGGAAGTAGCCTCGACCGCCGCCGATGCTGGTCTCTCGGCCCCTCTTCGAAGAGCTCGTCGCCCAGGCGCTCGACCGGCTTCCCCACCGCTTCGCCGAGCTCATGAGCAACGTGATGGTGCAGGTTCAAGAGCAGCCCGACGAGGCGACACTCGGCCGCCTTCGCCTCGACCCCGAGCGCGCCACCCTGTTCGGTCTCTACACCGGTGTGCCGCTCGACCGCCGCGGCGGCTGGTACGGCAACGTCCTGCCTGACGTCATCGTGCTCTACCGGCAGCCGCTCATGGCCGCCAGCCGCACTGCCGACGAGCTCATCCGACGGGTCCAACTCACCCTGCTGCACGAGATCGGCCACCACTTCGGCTTCTCCGACGCCGAGATGGACGAGTGGGAGGAGGAGTTCGACGCCATCGGTCCCCACCCCCACCCGCCGAGTGAGAGCTAGGGGCCAGGGAATCAGTGTTCAAGACCCAAGGCTGCACGCGAGGAGGCTCATGTTGAACGTCGCCGCCCAGCCGCCCGGCGAGGACGGCATGCCACGCTTCACCCCGCACTGTCGGCACAGATGCTACGATCGCTCGGTGCCATTGCGACGGAGGATGCCATGAAGAGAGCGCTGCTGGCCCTGGCCTGTTTGCTCGCGACTGCGGTTCCCGCGCTCGCTCAAGAGGTGCACATCGACTATGACCGCTGGGCGCGGTTCACCACCTTCAAGACCTTCGCCTGGGTGGACAGCCCGGAGAACACCCTGGCCGACACCTCACCGCTGATGCACGAGCGCATCAAGACGGCGATCATCACGCAGCTGTCGAGCGGTCGGCTGAAGCTGGCCGAGACGGACCCTGATCTCTACGTCACCTACTACGCCGAAGCGAGCGAGCAGCTGCGCCTGAGCACGATGTCGCTGGGCTACGGCTACCCCGGGAGCTGGTACTGGGACCCCTACTGGGGCGGCGCCTACTCCACGACCACCGCGACCACCTACACCCAGGGCACCCTGATCGTCGACATCTGGGACGCGCGGGCCGGCACGCTGGTGTGGCGCGCATCGGCATCGGCGGTGGTCTCCAAGGACCCGGAGAAGAACGCCAAGAAGATCGAGAAGATGTGCAAGAAGATTGCCGACAAGTGGCAGAAGATGAAGCCTGGCTTCTAACCCGCATCCCTCACCGCCCTCCTGAATCGAGGCGATGGCGACGGTAGGCTGTGCCACAAGAGGTCGATGAGGAATGCGGGTTGTGGGGAGAAGACAGTAATTCACCCTAGATCATCAATCATGACAAGCTACTTCCCGTCGTCAGGATGCGCGCAGCGCATCCCGAGGAGCGTGTTGGGCAGAGGCCAACAACAATGGCCACCTTGAGAGCACGCTCAGGGGCCTATGCCGTACACGCTCCTTCAGAACTGGTAGATCCCGGACACCACTGCGTAGTGGAACCAGCCGAAGCTGTACACGTCGTCCGTGTCGGCCCCGCCCTCGACCGTTCGATAGCCGGCGGTGATCGACCAGCGATCGCTGAGGTCGTAGGCGAGCTTGGCGGCGAAGTCCTCGGCCCGGCCCGGCCCGCCGGCCAGCGCGTCGAGGTCGAGCAGCAGGTGCCAGCGCTCCGCCAGCCGCCAGTCGGCGGCCAGGTGGAGCAGCGGCACGAAGCCGAGGTCGGTGTCGCGGCTGGTGACATCGCCCTGCACGAGCTGGATCTTGGCGTCGCGGATCTTGGCCGTGGCGCCCACCCACCACGTCCAGCGGTCGCCGTTGTGGAATCGGTAGCGATATGTCAGGCGCCACGAGTCGAACTGGTAGGTCGCCTCGGTCGGGATCCCGGGGAGGTAGCTCGCACCGGCAAAGTCGACGGGCCCTTCCAGCGTGCCGGTCTCGGTGTAGGACAGAGGCGCGGCCAGCGCGCGCAGCCCGTGGCGGTCGTTGATGTTCCAGGTGAAATAGAAGCGACCTGCCGGCCAGGGGCCGTTGCCGGCGAGGTCGACCAGAGAGAACCGCGTGCCCTCGGCGTCGTTCGGGATCTGGACGTCGTTGCGGCTCTGCCAGACCGGCCCCACCTCGAGCTCGAGCGCGAAGCGGCTCGCCTCTTCGGCGGTCCCGGCCGACGGCGCCGCCAGCATCGCCAGAGCGCCCAGCACACCGGCCACGACAGAGAATCTCGGTGTCATCTCATTGCCTCCACGTCATGTCGTCTCGGGCTCACGTTCACTGAGCAGCGCCGGGCTGGAGGGTGCGAACGAGCCGTGCCTTGTCGTAGCCCTTGGCCTGCAGCCGGCCGACGATCTCCTGGTAGAGCGCCTCGTCCATCGTCCGCGTGCGGCTGAGAACCCAGAGGTACTTGCGGCTCGGCACCCCGACCACCGCCCAGCGGTACTCCGGATCGAGGTCGACGATCCAGTAGTCGCCCCAGAACGGCCCGAAGAACGACACCTTGAGCTTCGCTTTGTTCGACCCCTCCACGACCTTCGCCCGCCCGGTCGACTGCTTCAGCTTGCCGTCGAGCGCGCCCTTGTGGCAGCTGTTGACGACGCGGATCAGGCCGTCGTCGCGCAGGCTGTACTCGGCGGTCACCGCCGTACAGCCCCTCTGGAACCACGCCGGGTAGCTTGCGATCTCGTACCAGGTGCCCAGGTAACGGTCCAGGTCGACCGTTCCGACGACCTCAAGCGGCGGCTCTGCGGCGCTCACCGCCGCGACCGCCGCCATCGACACCAGCGACGCCAAAACCACCTTCGTCATCGGCGATCCTCCACCATCCGCGACCGGTAACGCGCTCCGGCGGCGGATCCTTCCTATGCCCGCAATGTCGTGGCTACTTTCCCGGGCTCTCGCCGCAGCCCGGGTGGAGGCAGCGGTAGTCGGCAGCGATCGGGTAGCGCCGGCCGACGCCGAACGCCTTGCTGGTGATCTTGATCCCAGGAGCGGCCTGGCGGCGCTTGTACTCGCTGCGGTCGATCAGCCGCACCACCTGGTCGACGACCGCCGGATCGAGGCCGGCATCCGCGATCTGCGCCGGCGAGCGGTGGTGCTCGACGTAGAGCTCCAGCACCCGGTCGAGCTGATCGTAGGGCGGCAGGGTGTCCTGATCGGTCTGGCCCGGCCGCAGCTCGGCGGAGGGGGCTTTCTCCAAGATGGCCGCGGGGATCAGCTCGCGCTCGCGGTTGATGAGCCGCGCGAGCCGGTAGACGAGGGTCTTGGGCACGTCGGAGATCGGCGCCAGCCCGCCGCACATGTCGCCGTAGAGGGTGGCGTAGCCGACCGCCAGCTCCGACTTGTTGCCGGCCGCCAGCAGCAGGCGGTTGAACTTGTTGGACAGGGCCATCAGCACGCTGCCCCGGATCCTGGCCTGGATGTTCTCCTCGGTGACGTCCTCGTCCAAACCCTCGAAGGCGGGGGCGAGGCGCTCGAGGTAGGACTGGAAGATGTCGTCGATGGCGACGATGCGGAAGTCGATGCCGAGGCGCCCGGCGAGCTCCCGCGAGTCGGACACGCTCGCGGCCGACGAGTAGCGGGTCGGCATGGTGACGCCGAGGACGTTGCCTGGTCCGAGGGCGCGCGCCGCGATCGCCGCCACCAGCGCCGAGTCGATGCCGCCGGACAGCCCGAGCAGCACCTTCTCGAAGCCGCATTTGTGGGCGTAGTCGCGAAGACCGAGCTCGAGAGCGGCCAGGGCCTGGCTGTCGATGTCCTCGGCGACCTCGCGAATCTCGCCAAGCGGCCCGGCGAGCCCGGTGCGGTCGGCCAGCGCCTCGTCGGGCACGTCGTAGACGAGCAGGTCCTCGGCGAAGGCGTGGGCGCGGGCGACCACCCGGCCCTGGCCGTCGACCACCAGCGAGTGGCCGTCGAACACCAGCTCGTCGTTGCCGCCGACCTGGTTGGCGTASACGAAGAAGCGCCCCGACTCGGCGGCGTAGCGCCGCACCAGGTCGCGGCGCAGCTCGGCCTTGCCGAGCTCGAACGGGCTCGCCGAGATGTTGATCAGGAGCTGGGCGCCGCGGTCGACCAGCTCGGCCACCGGGTCGCGGTGGTAGAGGCTGAAGCCGTCGCGGTCCGGGTCGGCCCACACGTCCTCGCACACCGAGACGCCGACGCGGACGCCGTGGACCTCGAGCAGCCGCGCTTCGACGCCGGGCTCGAAGTAGCGCGCCTCGTCGAAGACGTCGTAGGTCGGCAGCAGGCACTTGAGGTAGCGGTCGGCAACCCTGCCCCCAACGCACAGCGCCGCCGCGTTGTGCAGCGCCCGCCCGCTGCGCAGCGGGTTGCGCTCCACGTAACCGACCACGATTGCCAGCTCCTCGTCGGAGAGGGCCGCGATTCGCTCGAGCTGGACGAGGTTGCGCTCGACGACATCGTCGCGCTCGAGCAGGTCGCCCGGCGGGTAGCCGATCGTGGCGAGCTCCGAGAACACCACCAGCTGCGCCCCGGCCGCCCTGGACCGAGTCACCGCCTGGCGCATGGCGTCCAGGTTGCGGTCGAACGCGGCGGTCGTGTAGTCGAGCTGGGCGATGGCGATGCGCACCGGCAACTCCCGTCGCGGCGAGTGTATACCGACTCCCTGCCACGGAGGACCGGCTTCTGCCCCGCCACGCCCTCCTGCGGCAGGCCCGACATTGCCTCCGCCGCGGCTGCATCGTGTCCGGACGCCGGCGCGGACCTGGGGGCTACTTCAGGGGCTCTCTTGACAGGACGATGTCGTCCACCCAGACCGTCCCGGACCCATTGATCACGACGTTGAGGGTCACCTTGGCCGGCCGCTGTCCCTTCGCGAACAGGAACGGGGTCTCGATGGTCTTCCAGTCGGATGTCCCCTGGACGAAGTCGTTCATGCCCCGCGAGAAGTACTGCCCCCCGTCGACGTGGGCCCACATCTCCAGGAAGGCGGTGCCCTGCCCCTCGAGGTCGCTCTTGACCTTGGCCCGGTACACCAGCCTGGCGTCCTCGATGTCGGGCCCGGCCACCTCCCCCAGGCAGACCGTGGTCGGCCAGCTCGTTTCGATCCGGATCGAGGCCTTCCCCTCCACCTTCACGACCGGATCGCTCACGACCTGCAGCCCGACCGTCGATGCGTCATCCAGGCTGATCCTCTTCAGCTCCTGGGCCCATCCCGGGCTCCCGATCAGCAGCAACGCGGCCAGAATCAACTTCGGAAGCTTCATCTTGGATTCTCCTTTGCAGAGACGGCGTGTTGGGGCGGGGACCTTCTCCTCCAGATCGTCAAGACCGTCACGGTCGTCGAAACGGTCTCGGTTGACCTCGAGAGCCGCGCGCTCGAGCTTCCAACCTCAGTGCACGCAGGACTCCGCGTGATACGACACACGATCTCTCCTCGCGGGCATTCCCGAGCAAGCCCGTGAGCAGTGTCACGGGACATACGCGGGCCGCGGAGCGGCGCGTCCACGCTGACGGTGGGATACCCGCAGTTCGATAGGACCTCCAAATGCCGATCGCACCAGTCGCAGGTCTGACGGCATCTACCAAGATGCGAAGGTTGTCGGAATTGCGACGGAGTCGCAGATGTCCCCCTACGACAGCGCACACGACGATGCAACGAACGTCCGGTCTCGTTCCGCCAACCGACGCTCGGCGTAGCGTGGGGGGAGGGGTTCAAAGCCCGGCGGAGCTCGTTACGCGTGGGACGCCCTGGCGACGCCAGCGATTTCCCGTGAGGCCGCGCGCGGGACCGCCGCCCGGGTATGCCAATACGCCCGGGGCGTGGCG
>PQAJ01000133.1 GCA_003105185.1 Holophagae bacterium | reverse complement strand
ACTCGCGTAGAATTCCGGCTGGAGCGGATGCGGTGATCGTCACCATCAACCCCGAAGAGCCCGAGGAGTGGCTGATCGGCCAGGTCGCGAACGTGCTCCGGAAAGGCGGCGTCGTGGTCACGCCGACCGACACGGTGTACGGCCTGACCTGCTGCATCGATCGACCGGAAGCCATCCAGCGGGTGTACGCCCTCAAGAAGATGGACCCCAAGAAGCCGCTCGCCATCCTGGTCCGCGACATGGCGACCGTCGGCCGCTACGCGCGCGGCGTCTCGACCCCGGCCTTCCGGGTGATGCGGCGGGTGCTGCCCGGGCCCTACACCTTCATCTTCGAGGCCAGCCCGGAGGTGCCGAAGATCATGCTCCGCAAGCGGCGCACGATCGGCATCAGGATGCCAGACCACCCGGTAGCCCGAATGCTGCTCGCTGGCCTCGACGAGCCGCTCCTGAGCACGTCGATCCGCAACCCGGACGACGACTTCGTGAACGACCCCCTGGAGATCGACGCCGCCTACGGCAATCGCATCGACGTGGTGATCGACTGCGGGCCGCTGCTGCCCATTCCGTCCACCGTCGTGGATCTGAGCTCGGGGCAGCCGGTGCTGGTGCGCGAAGGCAAGGGCGACGTCGACGCGCTGGAGATGTTCGAGTGACGGCGCGAGGTTGCGGCCGGCTCGACCGCGCCCGCCGGACGTGATCGGTTCGGGTCCGGCAGCGTCGATGGCGCGACGCTCTTGTATCATCGGCCGGCACGGAGGGCACGATGACGCGCGGACCGATTTCGGAGTTCATTGACCATCACTACCGCCACTTCAACGCCGCGGCGCTGCGAGACGCGGCAGTGGCCTACCGCGCCCACCTCGACGGCGGCGGGGTCATGATGGTGACGCTGGCCGGCGCCATGAGCACCGGCGAACTGGGCCTCTCGCTCGCCGAGATGATCCGCGCCGGCGCTGTGCACGCGATCACAACAACCGGCGCCAACCTGGAGGAGGATTTCTTCAACCTGGTCGCGCACGACCACTACGTCCGGATCCCCGGCTACCGCGACCTGACCCCGGCCGACGAGACGGCGCTGCTCAACCGGCACCTCAACCGGGTCACCGACACCTGCATCCCCGAGGAGGAGGCGATGCGCCGCCTCGAGAAGGCGGTGACCGCCGAGTGGCGCCAGGCCGACCAGGCGGGCGAGAGCCGGCTACCGCACGAGTTCCTGTTCCGGCTGCTGCGATCCGGGGCCTTGGAGAAGTCCTACCAGATCGATCCGAAGGACAGCTGGGTGGTCGCGGCGTGCGAGCGGGACCTCCCGATCTTCGTTCCCGGCTGGGAGGACTCGACACTCGGCAACATGTTCGCGGCGGCCTGCCTGCAGGGCAGGGTGAAGCGGCCGCAGACCGTGAAGAACGGCATCGAGTACATGATGCGGCTCGCCCAGTGGTACCAGGCGACCGCGCCGAAGCAGCCGATCGGCTTCTTCCAGATCGGCGGCGGCATCGCCGGCGACTTCCCGATCTGCGTGGTGCCGATGATGCACCAGGACATGCAGCTGGCCGACATCCCGGTCTGGGCGTACTTCTGCCAGATCTCGGACTCGACCACCAGCTACGGCTCGTACTCCGGAGCTGTGCCCAACGAGAAGATCACCTGGGGCAAGCTCGAGGAGGACACCCCGAAGTTCATCATCGAGTCGGACGCGACCATCGTTGCGCCGCTGATCTTCGCCTGGGTTCTGGGGTGGTGACGGCGCCGGGCCGAGCACATCGCCTCTCCCGCTTCCGCATCCGCTTCCGCGCCCGCTTCCGGACCCGTTCCCGCTCGTTCGCTCCGTCCTCGAGAGCGCTTCGCGCCGATTCTCTGGAGGCGCTCCCCGAGGTGACTCGCGGCCGGCGGCCGCGGTGACCAGCCGTCACCAGCGGGTGGCCGTAGGCCGCAAGCTACTGCGGCCACGGCCACAGCCGCTGCCGTCGGCAGGTTGCCACCTTTGGCGATTTCAGGTCTCGAGCACCTTCAGGAGGAACTTGGTCCCGAAATCGCCAAAGATGGCACGCCCGCAGGACGCGCACTCGTCGTACTCGCCTCGCTCTTCGGGTGCGGAGCATGCCGCGGCGCGGCGCATGTACAATGGCCGCCGGAAGCGCCGAAGGAGGGAGCCATGAGCGAGAGCGGCATCAGCAGCATTGGGGTCATCGGAATCGGCGTGATGGGCAACGGCATCGCCCAGGTCACTGCCCAGAGCGGCTTCACGACCCTCGTGATGGACGTCAACGAGGAGCTCTTGAAAAAGGGCCTCGACACCATCGGCCGCAGCCTCGACCGACTGGTCGGCGCCTATGAGAAGTCGGGCGGGGAAAAGGGGATCACCGCCGACGCCAAGGAGCAGGCGGTCGCCCGGCTGTCGATCACGACCTCGCTCGAAGGACTCCTCGGCTGCGATCTGATCATCGAGGCGGTTTCCGAGCGGCTCGAGCTCAAGGAGGAGATCAACCGCAAGCTCGCCAGCCTCGGCTACGGCAAGATCCTGGTCAGCAACACCTCCAGCATCAGCATCACCCGCCTCGGCGCCGCCTACGGCAAGCCCGACCGCTTCATGGGCATGCACTTCATGAACCCGGTGCCGATGCAGCAGGGGGTCGAGATCATCCGCGGCCTGGCGACCTCGGACGCGACCTATGCCACCGTGGTCGCGCTGTGCCACGACCTCGGCAAGATCGAGATCCCGGCCGAGGACAAGGCGGGCTTCGCGATCAACCGGATGTTCGTGCCCTTCATGAACGAGGCAATCCGGGTCGTCGAGGAGGGCATCGCATCGGTCGATGACGTCGACAAGTGCACCTACTGCCTCGGCCACAAGATGGGTCCGCTGATGACCGCCGACTTCGTCGGGCTCGACACCTTGCTGTCGATCTGCGACGTGCTCGAGGAGGAGTTCGGCAGCTTCTACAAGCCGAGCCCCCTGCTGCGGAGGCTGGTCGAGTCGGGTCAGCTCGGCGCCAAGACCGGGCGCGGCTTCTACACCTGGGAGAAGTTCAAGGCCTCAGGCGTCAACCCCGACATCGCGCGCTATCGGATCAAGTGACTTTGCGGCGCGCCTGCGCGCCGCAAAGTCATCCTGAGCAAGCGGAGGCCCGGAGGGCCGGAGCGCGTCGAAGGATCTTCCGAGGAATCCTCGCGCCCTGACAGCGGGATGACCGCGGCGGGTCGTCCACCGGGCGACGGAGCCTACCCCGTGAGATCCCTCGGCTCGGCCGCTGTGCGGCCTCGCTCGGGATGACATGACTCGCGCTCGCGCGGCGCGGCGTCACCCTCCGAAGGCCGGCGGTGCGTTGCGGCGCCACGCCGGGATCTTGTCGAGCTCGGCGAGCCAGCGGGTGACGTTTCCGAACTCGCCGACGGGCAGCCCGCCGAGTTCGGCGTACGAGAAGTTGCTGGCCACGGCGAGATCGGCCAGGGTGAGCGCGTCGCCGACCAGGAAGCTGCGGCTCGCGAGCTGGCCGTCCAGCACCTTGGCCAGCCGGCGGAAGGAGGCCAGCGCCTCGGCAACCCGCTGCTCGTCGGCCGGACCGAGGCCGAGCACCGGCTTGAGCACCCTCTGGAAGAACGGCACGCCGGCGGCATACATCAGGTGGGCCTGCTCCCAGAACATCCACTTGAGGATGTCGAGGCGGCGCTCGCCAGCGGGCCACAGGTCACTGCCCGCGTTCTCGGCGAGGTGGATGATGATGGCGTTGGACTCCCAGATGGTCCACTCCCCGTCGACCAGCGCCGGCACCTTGCCGTTGGGGTTGATTGCGAGGAAGGCGGGCTGGAGGTGCTCGCCCCGGGGCAGGTCGACGATGTGCCGCTCGGCGTCGACTTCGAGCAGGTCCAGAACGGCCGTGACCTTGCGACAGTTCGGTGAGCCGGGGTGGTAGTAGTAGCGCATGGTCAACCCTCCTTCTGTCGGCGAGTGGCTCCGACCGCTGTGCGCGAGCCATCTTCACGTCCCAACTCCCGGATGCGCGCAGCGCATTCTTCTCGGAGCGTTTGGGGCGGAGGCCAGCCAGAGCAACCGCAACAGGAGCGCGCATGGGGGTCATGCCCCGCACGCTCCTAGACCACGATGTTGACGAGCCGGCCCGCGACCACGATGACCCGGCGCGGCGCCCGCCCCTCGAGGAGCTTGGCGACGCGCTCCGACGACAGGGCGAGCCGCTCGAGGGTGGCGTTGTCGGCGTCCTTGGGGACCTGCAGCTCGTCCCGCTTCTTGCCGTTGACCTGGATGACGATCGGCACCATGTCGTCGAGGCAGAGCGCCTCGTTGTGGATCGGCCAGCGGGCGTGCGCGATCAGGTCGCCCTCGTCCAGCCGCTGCCAGAGCTCCTCGCAGATGTGCGGCGCGTAGGGCGACAGCAGCCGCAGGAAGGTGGTCGTTATGTCGCGCGGCAGGGTAGCGCTCGCCGTCGCCTGGTTGACGAAGATCATCATCTGCGCGATCGCGGTGTTCATCCTCAGGGTTGCGGTGTCCTCGGTGACCTTCTGGACGGTCTTGTGGAGGGCGCGCTCGAGCTCCGGCTCGGAGCCGGCCGGGGCGTCGGTCAGCTTGAGGTTGAGCTCGCCGCTCCTCTCGTCGACCACCAGCCGCCAGACCCGCTGCAGGAAGCGGTTGACGCCCTCGACCCCCTTCATCTGCCAGGGCTTCTGGACCTCGAGCGGGCCCATGAACATCTCGTAGAGGCGCATCGCGTCGGCGCCGTAGCGATCGATCACCTCGTCCGGGTTGACGACATTGAGCTTGGACTTGGACATCTTCTCGACCTGCGAGGTCAGCGCCTCGCCGGTCGCGACCGCGAGCACCCGGCCGTCCTCGTACTCCTCGACCTCGCTCGGGTGGTAGTACCTGCCGCGGGCATCGCGGTACGAGTACGCGAGCACCATGCCCTGGTTGAACAGCCGCTGGAAGGGCTCGACGGTGTGCACCAGGCCGCAGTCGTAGAGCACCTTGTGCCAGAAGCGGGCGTAGAGCAGGTGGAGGACGGCGTGCTCGACGCCGCCCACGTAGAGGTCGACCGGCATCCAGTAGCGCTCGGCTTCCGCCGACCACGCCTCCCGCTGGTTGTTGGGATCGAGGAAGCGCAGGTAGTACCAGCAGGAGCCGGCCCACTGCGGCATGGTGTTGGTCTCGCGCGTCGCGGCGCGGCCGTCGGGCAGCGTCACCCGCAGCCAGTCGTCGCCGGCGCGGGCGAGCGGCGGCCGCCCGTCCTCGGTGGGCCGGTACTCGTCGATCGCCGGCAGCCCGACCGGCAGCCAGTCCTCGGGCAGCGGCACCACCGTGCCGTCGTCGGCGTGGACGATCGGGAAGGGCTCGCCCCAGTAGCGCTGGCGGGAGAACAGCCAGTCGCGGAGCTTGTACTGCACCTTGCGCCGCCCGAGCTGCCGCTCCTCGAGCCAGTCGATGATCCGCCGCTTCGCGTCCTCGATCGTCAGCCCGTCGAGGAAGGAGCTGTTGATCGCCGGGCCGTCGCCGAGGTAGGCCTGGCCGTCGAAGTCGGGCGGCGGCTCGACGGTGCGGATGATCGGCAGGCCGAAGGCCACCGCGAAGTCCCAGTCGCGCTGGTCCTGGCCGGGCACCGCCATGATGGCGCCGGTGCCGTAGCTCATCAGCACGTAGTCGGCGATCCAGATCGGGATGCGCTCGCCGTTGACCGGGTTGACGGCGTGCGCGCCGGTGAAGACGCCGGTCTTGTCCTTGGCGGCGTCGCTGCGGGCGACCTCCGTGGTGCCGATGGCCTCGGTGACGTAACGGCGCACCTGATCGCGCTGCGCGTCGGTGGTGATGGCCTCGACCAGCGGGTGCTCGGGCGCGAGCACGCAGTAGGTCGCGCCGAACAGGGTGTCCGGCCGGGTGGTGAAGACGGTGAAGGTCTCGTCGCGGCCGTCGAGGCGGAACACCACATCCGCGCCTTCGGAGCGACCGATCCAGTTGCGCTGCATCTCCTTGACGCTCTCCGGCCAGTCCACCAGCTCGAGGTCGTCGAGCAGGCGCTCGGCGTACGCGGTGATCCGGAGCATCCACTGGCGCATCAGCCGGCGCTCAACCGGATCGCCGGTCTCAACGTAGACGCCGTCCTTGACCTCCTCGTTGGCCAGGACGGTTCCGAGGGCCGGGCACCAGTTGACGGGCACGTCCGCCATGTACGCGAGCCCGCGCTCATGGAGCTTGAGGAAGATCCACTGTGTCCAGCGGTAGTAGTCCGGGCTCGAGGTGTTGATCTCGCGGTCCCAGTCGTAGCTGAAGCCGAGGCGCTGGATCTGGCGCCGGAAGGTGTCGACGTTGCGCGCGGTGATCTCGGCCGGGTGCAGGCTCTCGCGTACCGCGGCCCGCTCGGCGGGCAAGCCGAAGGCATCCCAGCCCATCGGGTGGAGCACGTTGAAGCCCTGCATGCGCTTCATGCGGGCGATCACGTCGGTGGCTGTGTAGCCCTCGGGGTGGCCGACGTGGAGGCCGGCGCCGGAAGGGTAGGGGAACATGTCGAGGATGTAGAACTTGGGGCGGCCCGCGAGCTCGGCGGGCTGGTTGGGCGTGCGGAAGGTCTTCCGCTCCTGCCACACCCGCTGCCACTTGGGTTCGATGGTGGCGGGATCATAGCTGTGGTCCGTCATCGCTCTGCTCCTCTGGCCGCCCCGGACTTGCCGGTGGGTTCCGCGTATTCTACGCACCCGGTCTGCTGGCCGCCAGCCTGGCCGGAGTCGGCTGCCGCGAGCGGCGCCTGTGGCATAATCGGCCGCCACCGCGAGAGGACGTCGCCAGGATGACGCTGGACCCGGAGTCGGGGCGCGGTATGCAGGAGGGGCCATGAGTGATGCGGCCGGCCTGAAGAACTACGGCAAGGTCCTCGAGGACTCGTTCTTCGAGCGTGAGAACCAGAAGCTGCTCGCCAAGCTGCGCGAGAAGGCGGAGCGCGACCGCAAGCGGGCGACGCTGCGCGAGGCGCTGCGGATCGACGACGAGGCGGTGCTCGATCACCTCGTCGCCCTCGACGTGTCGCCGGAGGCGATCGTGGCCTTCAGCCTGGTGCCGCTGGTCGAGATGGCATGGGCGGATGGCGAGATCCAGCCGCGCGAGCGTGAGGCCATCCTGCGCGCCGCCGACGAGCGCGGCGTCTCGGCCTCTGCCATCAGCCGCCAGCTGCTCGACAACTGGCTGCGGAGAAAGCCGCCGGCGACGCTGCTCGAGGTGTGGCGGCACTACTCGAAGGCGCTGCTCAAGGAGCTGGATCCGAATGACCGCCGGATGATGAGGGAGCGCGTCATCGGTTCGGCGCGCGCCATCGCGGAGGCCGCCGGCGGCTTCCTCGGCGTGGCATCGATCTCGGCCGCCGAGAAGGCGGCGTTGCTGGATCTCGAGCTGACCTTCGAGTGAGGGCGGGAGATCGCGGCGGGCTTGACCGTCGAATCGCGCACGGCGTAGGCTCGGACGGTCGACAGGATCGGGCTATGGCCAACCTCACACGACTCAGCTTCTCCATCGAGTGGTCGCTCGAGAAGAAGCTCGAGGATCTGGTGCGGCGGGCGGGCTACAACAACCGCTCGGAGTACATCCGCGACCTGATCCGCGATCGTCTGGTCGAGGAGGAGTGGAGCGGGGAGGACGAGGCGGTGGGGACCATCACTCTCGTCTACGACCACCACGCGCGCGGGGTGGCGGAGAAGCTGACCGACCTCCAGCACCACCACCACGACGTGGTCCTCGCCGCGACCCACGTCCACCTCGACGCCAAGCTGTGCGCCGAGGTGGTCATCTGCCGGGGCCGTCCGGCCGCGATTCGCGCCATTGCCGATCGCCTGCGCCAGCAGAAGGGCGTCCTGCACGGCACGCTGTCGATGAGCTCGACCGGCGCGCATCTGGTCGGGTGACGCGGGCGCGATGCGACCCCAACCCACAACCCCTGACCCCTGACCCCTCTTCGAGTAGAATCGCCGCCGGGAGGCCACCATGGCGGGAATTGCACTGGTCTCGGTGTCGGACAAGACGGCGCTCGACGAGCTGGGGCGTGCGCTCGAGCGCCTGGGCTGGACCATCCTCTCCACCGGCGGCACCGCGAGCGCGCTCCGGGATGCCGGCTGCAGGGTCACCGAGGTCGCCGACTACACCGGCTTCCCGCAGCTTCTCGACGGCCGAGTCAAGACCCTGCATCCGAAGATCTTCGGCGGCATCCTGGCGGCCCCGACCGAGGACCACCGCGACCAGCTCGCCCACCACCGCATCGAGGAGATCGATCTGGTGGTGGTCAACCTGTACCCGTTTCGCCAGACCGCGAGCCGCGAGGGCGTGACGCTGCCGGAGGTCATCGAGCAGATCGACATTGGCGGCCCCAGCTTGGTCCGCGCGGCGGCCAAGAACCACGCCCGCGTCGCGGTCGTGGTCGACCCGGCGGACTACTCGGTCGTCCTCGGCGAGCTGGCCCACCGCGGGACTTCAGATGCCACCAGGTGGCGATTGGCGGTCAAGGCCTTCCGGCACACCGCCGCGTACGACGCCGCCATCGCCGCGGCTCTGCCCCGCTTCGACGAGTCCGGACGCGGGTCGGCCGGCGCCGCGGTTGCGGCCGAGCTGCTGATGGCCGAGGAGGAGGTCCTGCGCTACGGCGAGAACCCGCACCAGGTCGGGGTCGTGGCCCGCATGCTGCCGCCGCGCGGCCTGGCTGGAGCCCGTCAGCTCCAGGGCAAAGCAATGTCCTACAACAACCTCGGTGACGCGACCGGAGCATGGCGCCTGGTCTGGGACCTGCCCGGTCCGGGAGTGGTGATCGTCAAGCATGCGAACCCGTGCGGGGTCGGCCTCGACGACTCGATGGCCGGGGCGTTTCTCAAGGCGCGCGCGACCGATCCGGTGTCGGCCTTCGGCGGGGTCATCGCGGCCAACCGCGCGGTGACGCCCGAGTTTGCCGAGGCTGTGATCGAGGAGTTTGCCGAGGTAGTCGTCGCCCCCGGGTACCTCGACGGCGCGGAGGAGATCTTCCTCCGCAAGAAGAACCTGCGTGTGCTCGAGGCCGGGGCTCCGGATCCCACCGAGATGGTGGTCCGCAACATCGACGGCGGCTACCTGCTGCAGGATGCCGACCACGGCTGGGATGGCGAGGCGCGGGAGGTGGCCACCGAGCGTGCGCCGGACGTCGCGCAGCGTCGCGCGCTGGAGCTCGCCTGGCGGGTCGTCAAGCATTGCAGCTCGAACGCGATCGTGGTGGGAGGACAGGACCGGACGCTCGGCGTCGGCGCCGGCCAGATGAGCCGGGTCGACGCCGCCAAGATCGCGGTCGCGAAGGCGCGCGAGATGGGGCTCGACCTGGCTGGTTCCGTCGCCGCCTCGGACGCCTTCTTCCCGTTCCCGGACGGCGTCGAGGCGCTGCACCAGGCTGGCATCGAGGCGATCATCCAGCCGGGCGGCTCGATCCGCGACCGCGAGGTGATTGAGGTCTGCGACCGGCTCGGCGTCGCCATGCTGCTGACGCGGCGCCGACATTTCCGTCACTAGCCGCCACCCGACCGAGATCTGGAGGCTGGGATCTGGGGGATAGTCCCCCGCCCGTTCCCGCTCCTGTTCCCAGGTCTCCTACGGGGTTCCTCCCGCCCGCGCCCGCATCCGCGCTCGTGCCCGCTCGTTCGCTCGGTCCTCGAGACCGCTTCGCGCCGATTCTCTGGAGGTGCGTCCCGAGGTTGCCACCTTTGGCGATTTCGGGTCTCGAGCCCGTCTTGAGGAGGAACGTCGTCCCGAAATCGCCAAAGATGGCACGCCCGCAGGACGCCCTTTCCTCGTACTCGCCTCGCCTCCCGTGCGCGGAGACGGAGACGAGGACCGGCGCGGGCCGCGCCGCCTCGTCAGTCTCCGTGCTAGCATTGAGGGTCGAGGAACGGAGGGGGAGATGACCGAGGGATCCCGCGGGGCCGCTGTGCTCCGGTATCGTGACGGACACGCTTTGCGCTGCGACCTGACCAAGGAGTTCACGCCTGCGGACCGGATGGTGGAGGCCACCTCGACCGATGGCGACAGTGTCCACGTCGCGATCGACGACCTGAAGGCGGTGTTCTTCCTCAAGGAGCAGGCCCGGCGCGACGCCGAGATGCACCTCGGCCGCTCCTCGGACGAGGGCCGGGGCGGGGCGGTGGCGACGGTCGAGTTCTTCGACGGCGAGGTCATTCGGGGGCGGATGGAGTCGTACTCGGTCGCGGACAGCGGCTTCTATCTCTACCCGGTATCGGTCGACAGCAACAACCGGCGCATCTTCGTGGTTGCGAAATCGCTGCGCACGCTGTCGATCGACGGCTGATCCGTGACCAGGCCGATTCGCCGCCGCGAGGGCCTGGCTGCGGTCGTGGCGGCGGTAGGCGTTGTCCTCGGCGCCGTGGTCCCGGTGGAGGCCCAGCAGGGAGCGATCACCCTCCTCGAGGACCTGGCCAGCGCCCTGCGCGAGCGTCCCGTGTGGACGGCCCCCTACCACCAGGAGTTCGTGCCTGCCGGCATGACCGCCGGCGAGCAGGTCGAGGGCGAGGTGTGGGTGGCGTGGCCGGACCGAGCGCACTTCCGCTCCGGGTCGCCGACGGTGCGGATGATGGGACTCGACGGCCGGCTGGTCCGGCTCGTCGACCTCGACCTGCCCAGCTGCGAGGAGCATCAACTCGATGACGACGAGTGGGCACGGATCCCGCTCGCCGCGGTGCTCGATCCGCAGTCGGCGGTCGATCGATTCACGGTGCTCGAGCTCGGCGACCGGGGCTTTGCGCTCGCGCCGCGTCGGCCGGGTGGAGTGGCGCGCGTCGAGGTCGTGCTGCGGCCCGACAACCTGCCGCTCGAGGTGGTCGTGATCGATCCTCAGGGAGCGACAAACCGGCTCGAGTTCGGCGTCTGGACGGCGCTCGCGCAGCCGCCGCAGGGCGGCTGGCTGCCCCTGGCGCCGGCCGGCGTGCAGTGCACCGGCGAGGGTGCCGCGGTCCGCGGGAGTGGCGACGACGGCCGTGGTAGACTGCGCCGATGACGTCGGCTGTCGTCCGGTCGCTCCGCCAAGCCCAACAGGTTCGCGAGGTTTTCGGGCCAGTCTCTGATCGATTGGCGGCAGTCGAGGAGTTCATTGCCCGCGAGTTCGAGGCGGCGCAGCCGCTGGTCGCGGAGGTGGGCGGTTATGTCCTGTCGAGCGGCGGCAAGCGCATCCGGCCGGCGCTGGTCCTTCTGATCAGCCGCATGCTGGGCGCGAAGGGTGAGCGGGACATCCGCTACGGGGCGGTGGTGGAGTTCATCCACAGCGCGACCCTGATCCACGACGACATCATCGACGAGTCGAACCTGCGCCGCGGCAAACCAACGGCCAACCAGCGCTGGGGCAATCAGGTCACGGTGCTGGTCGGTGACTGGCTGTACACGCGCAGCATGTCGCTCTGCCTCGAGTTCGGCGACGTCGAGATCATGCGGCTGCTGACGGCGGCGACGCTCCAGATGACCGAGGGCGAGATCATGGCCGATCGGGTGCGCTGGCGGCTCGACCTGCCTGAGGAGCTCTACACCGAGATCACCCGCCGCAAGACGGCGGAGCTGTTCGCGGCGGCCTGCGCGCTGCCTGCCCTGTTCCAGCCGTCGACCCTGCACCTCACTGAACCGCTCGCCGACTTCGGCCGCGATCTCGGCCTCTGCTTCCAGCTCGTCGACGACCTCCTCGACTTCACCGCCACTCAGTCCAGGCTCGGCAAACCCGTGCTCGCCGACCTTCGCGAAGGCCGGGTGACGCTGCCGATCATCCTGCTGTTGCCCCGCCTCGACCGCGACCGGCGGAAGCACCTCGAGGAGGTTGTCAGCAGCGGCACCTTCGATGCGCTCTCCGAGCAGCAGGTGCTCGACCTGGTTCGCACCTCCGGGGTCCTCGACGAGGTGCAGCGGCGCGCCACGGCGCACGCGGAGGCCGCCAAGAACCGGCTCCGCGGCTTCCCCGCCGGTCCAGAGCGGGAGGCATTGGCGAGAGCCGCGACGCTGCTCGTGACGCGCGAGATGTAGGGGATAGGGGATGGGGGCCTGCCCCCCTCCGCCACCGCTACCGCGCTCACGCCCGAGGAGCCTGCCCTGAGCGAGCGGCGCACCTGCGCCGCGAGTCGAAGGGCTCCCGTCCCCGCTCCCGACTCAACGACCATCTCACGATCCATGCACTCGCTCGGTCGTGCCTCCGCATGCGGCAAAACCCCGGGCCGCCGATGCGCAAAGTTTCTCCGTCTGTTATGCAGAGCTTGCGCGAGTTCGTGGCGAAAACGCGGAGGAATCAGCCCCAGGCCATCAGGAGTCTGTTGAGTGACGCATGCGCCCGCTGTGCGTGGGGATGTGCGAGATCGTGTCCGCAGAGTGTGATGACCTTTCGGTAGCATTCCACGGCGGACAGATCGTCTTCGTGACAGTGGTGGCGCAGAAATCCCTTCATGAGCCACGCTTCAGTGTGATGAGGATCGACGTCGAGAATCCGATCGAGAAAAATCTCGGCAACGTGCCAGCGTTCTTCGGAGATTGCGCGGGCGACATGGCGTCGGTAGACGCGAATCATCGAGTCGTCACGAGTGGTCTCGTCGTGCGCGTGCGGCTTGAGGAAACTGACTGAGAGCATGCTTGTCAAGTGAAAGATGACGAATCTCGAAAGACATGTCAAGCTTTTTTTGCCCTCGTTTCGGATTTTTTTCGGAGAATTTCGATCGCGAGTGTTCCGGAAATTTCCGGGCGATTGGATTGGAGGATGCTCGCGGACAATCTGCAATGGGCCGCGGCCCCGTTTGTGGTGCGGCTGCCCGGTACAGGAAAGGGCGACGCCGGGTGCGGCGGCGGGAAGCGGGGGCCGGGGTATCATGTCGGCATGAGTCCGACCGGGACCCGCCGCCAGTTCGTGCACCTGCACGCGCACACCCACTTCTCGCTGCTCGACGCGACCATCCGGATCGCGGAGCTGACCAAGCAGGTGGCGGCCCTCGGGATGCCGGCGGTGGCCGTGACCGACCACGGCAATCTGTTCGGGGCCTTCCAGTTCCACGGCGCAGCACTCGCCGAGGGGGTGCGGCCGGTGATCGGCTGCGAGGTCTACATCGCTCCCGGCGACCACCGTGAACGCTCGGCGGGGGCGGGACGGCGGCGGCCGTACGACCATCTCGTGCTGCTGGCCGAGAGCGATCGGGGCTACCAGAACCTGGTGCGCCTGGTCAGCATCGGCTACCTGGAGGGCTTCTATCACAAACCGCGGATCTCGAAGGCGCTGCTGGCGGAGCACGGGGAGGGATTGATCGCGCTGTCCGCCTGCCTCTCCGGCGAGCCCGCGCGGCACCTGCTGTCCCGCGATCCGGCGGCGGCGCGGCGAGCCGCCGAGGAGTACCGCGCGATCCTCGGCCCCGACGACTACTTCCTGGAGATTCAGGACCACGGCATGGCCGACGAGGCGCTGGTCAGGGCCGGCATGGCGGAGCTGTCGCGCGCCACCGGGATCGCGCTGGTCGCGACCAACGATTGCCATTTCCACCGCCGCGACGACACCTTCGCCCATCGAGTGTTGCTGGGCATCGGCCAGAATCGGACTCTCGAAAATCTGGACTATCCCTATAACCCCGAGTTCTACGTCAAGTCAGCGGACGAAATGTACGAGCTATTTGCCGAGTATCCCGGCGCATGCGAGGTCACGGCGGAGATCGCATCCAGGTGCCACGTTCTGTTCGATAAGGAGACGCTGCACCTTCCCAGATATCCGGTTCCAGAGGGCCACACTCTCGAGAGTTTCCTGACCGAAGCTGCGACCGTCGGACTCGAGCGTCGCCTTGCGAAACCAGGTTCCAGACGCGCCAGTGACGACGTGTACCGTTCACGGTTGGACCAAGAGCTTCTGATTATCAGCAAGATGGGTTTCCCAGGGTATTTTCTGGTCGTCTGGGACTTCATTCGCTATGCGAAGGAGCATGGTATTCCGGTCGGCCCAGGCCGCGGATCGGCGGCTGGATCAGTGGTCTCGTTCGCCCTCGGAATCACCGATGTCGATCCCCTGGAGTACGATCTGCTCTTCGAGCGATTCCTCAATCCGGACCGGATTTCGATGCCCGATATCGACATCGATTTTTGCCAGCGCCGGCGGGAGGAGGTCATCGAGTACGTGCGTGGTCGCTTCGGCAAGGACTCGGTCTCTCAGATCGCGACCTTCAACATCCTGAAGGCGCGATCGGCGGTGCGCGACGTGGGACGCGTGATGGGGATGCCGTTCGGCGATGTCGACCGGATCGCCAAGCTGATCCCGGAGGACTTCAACATCACCGTGCCCCAGGCGGTCAGTGACTCCCCGGAGCTGAAGGCCCTGGTTGATGGCGACGACGACGTCCGCCAGCTCGTCGAGACGGCGTCTCGACTCGAGGGCCTGGCGAGGCACTGCGGGGTCCATGCGGCCGGGGTCGTGATCGCGCCCGAGCACCTGGTCAACCTGGTGCCGCTGATCAAGACCGCCAACGGCGAGGTCTGCACCCAGTTCGACAAGGACGACGTCGAGGCGCTCGGCCTGCTCAAGATGGACTTCCTGGGACTGCGCACGCTGACCGTGATCGCGGACGCGCTCGAGTCGATCCACGCCACCGTCGACCCGGACCTCGACCTGACGCTGATCCCGTTCGACGACACCGCGGTCTACGACCTGTTCTCCGCGGGCGACACCGACGGCATCTTCCAGTTCGAGTCCTCTGGCATGAGGGAGGTCCTGCGCAAGGTGCAGCCGCGCGCGTTCCTCGAGCTGGCGGCCCTCAACGCGCTCTACCGGCCGGGGCCGATGCAGTTCATCGACGACTACTCTGACCGCAAGCACGGCCGCAAGGCGATCACCTACACCTTCCCCGAGCTCGAGCGGATCCTCGGCGAGACCCACGGGATCATCGTCTATCAGGAGCAGGTGATGCGGATCGCGGTCGAGATCGCGGGCTTCTCGATGGCCAAGGCGGACACCCTGCGCAAGGCCATGGGCAAGAAGATCCAGGAGATGATCGACCGCGAGGGCGAGAACTTCATCCGCGGCGCCGTGGACCACGGCTTCCCCAGGGACAAGGTCCGCCAGCTGTGGGAGCAGATCGTCCCGTTCGCCAAGTACGGCTTCAACAAGTCGCACTCGGTGGCCTATGCCCAGGTGGCCTATCTGACCGCCTACCTCAAGGTCCACTACCCGGCCCACTTCATGGCCGCGATGCTGACCTCGGAGGTCGCCAACACCGACAAGCTCCACCAGTATCTCGGCCGCTGCCGGCAGATGCACCTCGAGATCCTGCCGCCGGACATCAACGCCTCCTCCCCCCACTTCACCGTCGAGGGCGGCGGTATCCGCTTCGGGCTGAGCGCCATCAAGGGAGTGGGCGACGCTGCGGTCGAGCCGATGCTGGCGGCGCGCGCCGGCCGCGGGCGCTTCGAGGGGATTGCCGACTGCCTGCGCTCGCTCCCGGCCCGCACCGTCAACCACAAGGTGATGGAGTGCCTGGTCAAGGCGGGCTGCTTCGACGGCTTCGGCCTGCCCCGCGGGCCGCTGCTCGAGCACCTGTCGGAGCTGATGGAGCGGGCGGCGCGGGAGCGCGAGCAGAGCGAGCTCGGCCAGGGCTTCCTGTTCGATGACTTCCAGTCCGACAGCTTCGAGGCGTCGCTCCGGGGCGCCCCCGACGGCGATCCGGCCGAGCGGCTCGGCTGGGAGCGGGACGTGCTCGGGTTCTTTCTCTCCGGCCACCCGCTCGACGGCTACGCCGATCAGGTCCGCCGCTTCGCCGACTGCACGGTCGCCGAGCTGCCGCGGCGGCTCGAGGCCGGGGCGGAGCGGGTCACCGTCGCCGGGCTGGTCAGCGGCCTCAAGGTGATCCCGATCAAGCGGGAAGGACCCAACCAGGGCCGCCGCATGGGAGTCTGCGAGCTCGAGGATCCGACCGGCAGCGTCCGCGYGGTCGCGTTCCCGGACGCCTTCGACCGCGCCGAGCGGACGCTGGTCGACGGCAACGCGGTGCTGGTGGTGGCCTCGCTGAAAGGGGAGGGCGATCACGTCGAGCTTTCGGCCGARGAGGTGAGCGACCTGGATGGCCTGGCCGCGAAGCGCGCCTCCGCCCTGCGGGTGGTGGTCAACCTGGACGAGGCCGACGAGGCGTCGCTCGAGGAGCTGCGBGAGTTCCTGCTCGACCACCCGGGCGATCTGCCGGTCCGGTTCGAGCTCCTGCGCCGGGGCAGCTTCCGCGCGCGGCTGGTGCCGCCGCCGGCGCTCACCGTGGACGCCTCGCAGGAGACCCTGGACGCCCTCCACGAGCGGCTCGGCAGCGGCTGGTACGAGTTCGAGTACGACACGCCGATCCGCAACGGCGGCGTCAGGCCGCGGCCGGTTGCTCCGCCGCCGGTCGACGAGGGCGACGGCGACCCGCTCGGCGTCGTGAACTGATCCGGACCCGTTGGCCCTCCGGGACGGGCATCGGAAGCGGGCGCGGAAGCGGAAGAGGATGCGGGCAGGGAGAAGGGCACGGGCACGGAGACGGGCGCGAGGCGTAGGACCCCTACTCCCTAGCCCCTAACCCCTCAAGACTTTGTACTCGCCCGCGAGCCAGCGCCCGAGGTCGGCCAGCCGGTGGCGCGAGAAGCGGCTGCCGGTGGGGCCGCCGGCGAGCGCGGTGTGGGCCTCGTCGCGGCCGAGGTCGGTCACCATCCGCCACGACGGCGCGAAGGTGGTGTGCCGGCCGTGGGCGGTGAAGATCCCGCCCTGGACCACCGTGGCGCGGTTGCCGGCGAGCTCGATCGGCCCGTAATCGAAGCCGAGCCAGCGCGGCAGCTTGCCGCCGAAGAAGATGTCGGTCAACATCACCCGGCGGGTCGCACCCCAGCGCGGTACGGTTTCCGGGTCGGTGGCGGCGAGCGTCTGCTCGAGGACCTCCCGCAGCACCGCGTCGCGTCCCTGACCGCCGAACCACGAAGGGTCGCCGCCGAGGATCGCGTTGTCGAACAGGTGGAAGTAGTCGGTCATGGTGGTGGTCTCCTCGACGATGGTGCGCCAGGCCTCGCGGCCGAACAGCCCGTCGCCGAAGACCCTGGCCAGGATCGCGTGGTAGACCAGCTCGAAGACCGTGGCGCCCCGCGACTGGAGGTCATAGCGGAAGTCCCAGTCCCGCAGCAGCGCGGCAGCCGGCAGCTCGGGCAGCAGCGGATCGAGCAGGGCCATGAACCGCTCCGCGTGCGGCGACGTCACGTCCTGCTGGAGGCGTTGCAGGTCGGCGACCGTCAGCCGGTCGATCGCGGACAGCACCGCGCAGATGCGGTCGTAGCGGTAGCTGCCCATCGGGAGGTTGACGGCGAGCGGTCCGCCTGGGGCGTTGAGGTCGTTGTTGGCGGTGGCGAGGAAGCCGTCGGACGGGTTGAGCATCGAGAACAGCCGGGTGGGATCCACCCAGCCGCGCCAGTGGTTGGCCTCGTCGGCGGCCGACACCGGGTAGAGGCCGGAGTGGGCGCGGTCGGGCAACCGGCCCGACTGCTGGTAGCCGATGTTGCCGTTGCGGTCGGCGACCAGCCAGTTGCAGGAGATGGTGATCGAGCGCAGCACCGCCTGCGCCTCGACGACCGAGCGGGCGCGCAGGACCCTCGAGATCGCGTCGAGGCTGGGCGCGGCGCCGCCGCGCTGAGCCGACCAGGCCCGGGTCAGGTAGAGCCCGTCCTCGAGGTCCGGACGTCGAGGGTCGGCCTCGAGGACGCCGAGGTCGTTCTCCCGGAGCGTCACCGCCACCGGCTCGGCGCCCTTGCGCCGGACCTGCTCCTGCCGGACGGCAAGCGGCACCCACCTGTCACCCCGGCGCACCGCCGAGCCCCGCACCTCGTCGACGAAGAAGTCGACCATGTCCATGAAACCGTAGGTGAAGCTGAAGGCGATCCGCGAGGTGCGGCCCATGACCAGGCCCGGGACCCCGGGCATGGTGATGCCGATCCGGTAGTCGTCGCGGGTGTGGAGGACGGCCTCGTACCACAGCGCGGGCAGCCGGTTGATCTCCATGTGCGGGTCGCTGGCGAGCAGGGCGGAGCCGGTGGCGCTGCGCCGCGCCGAGACCGCCCAGTTGTTGCTCGCCGACGCCCGCGCGGCCGCGGTTGCAAAGCGCACCGAGGGTGGCAGCAGCGGCGCGACCCAGCGCAGCTGCCGGAGCTGGTCGACCGTGGTCTGGTCGAGACCGTCGAGGTGCGGCGCCAGCAGCCGGCGCAGTCCGTCGACCGGCACGCCGCCCCGGATCGACTGGACCAGCAGCTTTTCGAAGTCGACCTGGGTCTGAGCGAGGCCGACGTAGGTCATGATCTTGATCGTCAGCAGGACGTCGGCGAGCTGCCAGGGCTCAGGGCGGTGGCCGACGAGCAGGAGCTCGAGGGGTCGCCGGCGCCGGGCGAGGACCGCGTTGACCCCGGACGCGTATGCCTCGGCGAAGCGGCGCGCGTCCTCGCCCACCAGCTCCACCTCGCCGGCCACGTCGCGCGCGAAGCCCATGTCCCTGGCCCAGATGTCGATGGCGAGGGTCTCGTCGTTCGCCTGCAGGCACTCGCCGAGGCGGCCTTGGCCGACCAGCCGCAGCAGCACCATCTGGACGAGGCGGTCCTGGGCGTGCGCCCAGCCGAGGCCGGCGGCGAGGCCCAGGTCGTCGTCGGCCCACAGCTGCATCACGCCTTCCGGCGTCCGGCAGGCGTCGATCTGAAACTCGCCGATGCGAACCGTGCGGCGGCTGCTGCTGACCCTCATGCTGTCCCCCATTGCGGGATGGTGGCCCGGTGCTGAAGCATAGCAGCCGCAGCGCGCGGTGGCGGCCCCGGCTGCCGAGTCAGAAACATGGCGTCGATTTGACACGTTACACTGACTGACGCGCGGCGCGCCGCCGCGGCCGTCCACCACTGGAGGTCTGGGCATGAAGCCGACCGTGCTGCTGGGTCTGCTGATCGCACTCGCCGGGTTGCCGGCCTCGGGTGAGGAACCGCCGCTGCGGCTCGGCGATCGCCAACCGCGGTTTGCCGTCGATCCTGCGGCAGCTTCCTTCGCCAGGCTCGACGCGCCGGTGGCCGCGATCGCGCTCGCCGCCGACCCGGTCGGCGAGGCGCTGCGCACCGGCTTCCGAGTCCGCGACGCGAAGATCCAGCTCGAGGTGATCGCGGCGCCGGCCGCCACGGCCGAGCTCGTGGCCTGGCTCGAGGCCGAGGGCGCGGCGTCCGTGGAGGTCGCGGACGAGGGGCTGCTCGACGCGTTTGTGCCGGTCGGCGTGCTGGCCGCGCTCGACCGTCAACCGGCGGTGCGGTGGGTGCGGCGGCCGGTCTACGCCGTGATCCCGGAGCCGTGGCTCGAGGTGACCGCCGCTGCGCCCAAGGACGTCATCTTCTCGGAGGGGCTGCCGGCCAGCAACGCGCCCGAGTGGCACGCCGACGGCTTCACCGGGAACGGCGTCAAGGTGGGCGTGATCGACATCGAGATGTACGGCTGGGACGACCTGCTCGGGACCGAGCTGCCACCGGCCGAACAGGTCCACTACCAGTCCTTCGGCGGCGGCTCGAGCGCGCCCGGTGAGGTCCACGGCACGGCGGTCGCGGAGATCGTCCACGACATGGCGCCGGACGCCGAGCTCTACCTGGCGGAGATCGGCGGCAGCACGTCGAACTTCGTCAGTGCCGTGCAGTGGATGGTCAGCTCCGGGGTGCGGGTGGTCGCGATGTCGATCACCTACTTCGGGGTCGGGCCGGGCGACGGCACCGGCTACTTCCAGAACCAGATCGCCAACTTCGTCGCGAGCGCGAACGGCGTCTGGGCGCACTCGGCCGGCAACTACCGTGACTCCCACTGGCAGGGCCAGTCGGTCGACGCCGACGGCAACGGYTGGGTSGAGCTCAACGGGGAGAGCGAGATCCAGCGCTTCGATGCCTCGGCGGCCGTGGGCGACGACATCCGCGTCTCGCTGCAGTGGAACGACTGGACCGCGGTCAACCAGGACTACAGCCTCCACCTGTTCCGAGTCGACGGGACCGAGCCGGTCGAGGTCGCCTCGGCCGACAGCCTGCAAACCGGCCTCGGCGCCCAGGCGCCGACCGAGTTCCTCGACTTCACGGTCAGCGAGGCCGGCCGCTACGGCGTCGGCATCTTCCGCAAGAACGTGAGCGGCACGAACGACATGGAGCTCTTCTCGCTCGACTTCGGGGTTTCGGGCTCGGTGACGGCCGGCTCGGTCACCACCCCGGGCGATGCGCCGGCGGCAATGGCGACCGCCGCGATGGCGGCGACCGGCTCCACCGTCCGCACCTACAGCTCGGCCGGCCCGACCAACGGCCCGGGCGGCTCGCTCGAGGGCGGCACGGTCAAGCCGGACATCGCGGCCTACGACGGGGTCTCGACCGCGTCCTACGGCGGCCAGGTGTACGGCACTTCGTTCGCCTGCCCGCACGTCGCCGGCGCGGCCGCGGTCGTGATGTCGGCCCACCCGACCTGGTCCGGCGCCCAGGTCCGCGCCTTTCTCGAGGAGGCGGCGATCGACAAGGGCACGGCTGGCATGGACAACGACTTCGGCTGGGGCCGCCTCAACCTCGGCCCGTCGCCGCTGTCGACCTGCACCTACCAGCTCGATCAGGCGTCGCTGGAGTTCGGTCCAGGCTCCGACAGTGCGATCATCAACGTCGACACCGAGGCCGGCTGCTTCTGGTCGGCCGAGAGCCAGTCGGCCTGGCTGCGGGTGCCGATCGACAACGACACCGGCCCGGGCCGGGTGATCGTCCTGGCACAGGCCAACCCCGGCCCGCCGCGCACCGGCAGCCTGCTGATCGCCGGCATCACGGTGCCGGTGAGCCAGCAGGGCAACGACTGCACGTACACCGTCGAGCCGGCCTCGTTCCGCCTGAGCAGGGAGGGCGGCACGGACGAGATCCGGGTGACTACCTCGGAGGGCTGCGACTGGACCGCGGCCTCGCAGGCGGCGTGGATCGAGGTCACCGACGGGACGGGCGGCACCGGCAGCGGGACGGTGGTCTTTGCGGTGGCCGCCAACCCGCAGCCGACCCAGCGCACCGGCACCCTGCTGGTAGCCGGGCAGGCGGTGGAGGTCGTGCAGCTCGGCAGCGGCGCGCGTTACCTCGTGGGAGGCATCGCCGAGACCGCCGGCGCCGCCGGCACCCGGTGGAAGTCGAGCCTCGCGCTCGCCAACCCGGGGGTCGGCGCGGTCGACGCGACCCTGACCTACCGGCACGAGGACGGCGCCGACACCGCCGAGATCGCGATCGAGGGCGGGCACATCGTCGAGTACACCAACGTCGCGGTCGAGCTGTTCGGCCGCCCCGGCTCGTCGGGCGTCGTCGACATCCAGGCGAGCGGCCCGCTGCTGGTCACGGCGCGGACCTTCAACGATGGTTCAGCCGGAACCTATGGCCAGTACCTGCCGGCGGTGCAGTCGGCCGACGGCATTGGCGCCGGCGGGGAGGGCGTGCTGTCGCAGATTGCGAGCGACGACGCCTTCCGCACCAACATCGGTTTCGTCAACCTCGGCGCGACCGCGGCGTCGGTGAGGATCCGGCTCTTCGACGGCGGCGGCAGCGCCCGCGGCTCGGAGCTCGTCGAGGTCGTGCCGGCCGGCCGCTGGCTGCAGGTCAACCGGGTGTTCCAGGAGGCGGCAGCGGGCAGCTGCCGCGGCTGCTACGCGCTCGTGAACATCATCGGCGGCCTCGACGGACCGGTCTGGGCCTACGCCTCGGTGGTCGACAACGGCTCCGGCGACCCGACCACGATCCCGCTCGCCGTCGTCGACCCGGCCGCGGCCGACGCCGACCTGCTGGTGGCCGGCATCGCCGACACCGCCGGCGCCGAGGGCACCCGCTGGGCCTCGAACCTCGCGGTCCTCAACCTGTCGGGGGCGGCCCTGCAGGGGACCGCCGAGTATCGCCACGGCGGCGGCACCGCGCAGACCGCGTTCGCGCTCGCCGACGGCGAGCTGATCGAGTGGGCCAACGTCGCCGTTCTGCTCGGCGCTCCCGACTCCGCGGGGGCGGTGGCGATCGTCGCAGACCGCCCGGCGGTGGTCACCGCTCGCACCTTCAACAACGCGGCGACCGGGACCTTCGGCCAGTACCTCCCCGGACTCAACGCGAGCGCGGCCATCGCCGAAGGATCGTTAGGCCTGGTGTCCCAGATCAAGAGCACCGACGCCTTCCGGACCAACGTCGGCTTCACCAACTACAGCGACGCGCCCTGCGACGTGACCGTCACCCTGCACGGCGCGGACGGCGGCGAGCTCGGAAACCCGGTGACGGTCTCCGGCATCCCGGCCGGCGGCTGGAAGCAGGTCAACCGGGTCTTCCAGGCGGCGGGTGTGAGCGAGTGCCCGATCGGCTACGCCGTGGTCACCCCGGTGACGCCCGGCTGCCTGGTCTGGGCCTACGCTTCGGTGGTCGACAACGGCTCCGGGGACCCGACTACGATCCCGGTCGCCACGGACTGAGGCGATGGCGCCGGCGCATCACGGAGGAGGCATGGCAGAGCAGCTCGGCACCCAGCGCATCCTGAGGGCGCTCGTCGACGGCCGGCCGGAGTGGGCGATGGTGCGGGGCGGCGAGGCGTTCCTGCTGCCCGACGGGCCGTTTGGCAGCAACCTGCTGCTCGGGCGGCGGATCGGCTCGCTCGAGGAGCTGCGGCTGCTCGCGCCGGCCGTGCCGACCAAGATCATCGGCATCGGCCGCAACTACGTGGCCCACGCCGCGGAGCACGGGGTCGAGGTGCCGGTGGAGCCGCTGCTCTTCCTCAAGCCGCCGTCGAGCGTGCTCGACCCGGAAGGCACGATCGTGGCACCCGCGCTGTCGCAGCGCGTGGAGTACGAGGGCGAGCTCGCGCTCGTCATCGGCCGCCGCTGCAAGGCGGTCGCCGAGCCCGAGGCGTGGGCGTGCGTCCTCGGCGTCACCTGCGGCATCGACGTCACCGCCCGCGACATCCAGCGCGCCGACCCGCAGTGGACGCGCGGCAAGGGCTTCGACACCTTCTGCCCGTTGGGGCCGTGGATTACGGCCGGGCTGAGCGAGGCGCAGGCCGCTGCGCTGCGCCTCGAGACGCGCGTCAACGGCGAGCTCCGGCAGCAGGCCTCGACCGGCGACATGGTGTTCTCCGCGGCGCGCCTGATCGCCTACATCACCCAGGTGATGACCCTCGAGCCGGGCGACGTGATCCTGACCGGGACCCCGGAGGGGGTCGGCCGGCTGGTGGCGGGAGATCGCATCGAGCTCGAGATCGAGGGCGTCGGCGTGCTGCGCAACACGGTGGAGTGAGGGATGGCGGGAACCACCAAGCCGATGGACGGGCGCGTCTGCCTGATCACCGGCGCCACCTCCGGGATCGGGCGCGCCGCGGCGGGAGAGCTGGCGGCACTCGGCGCCAGGGTCGTGATCGTGGCGCGGGACCCGGTTCGCGGCGCCGCGGCGCGAGACGAGATATCGCGGGAGACCCGGAACCATGAGGTGGCGCTCGAGGTCGCCGACCTAAAGTCGCAGCGGCAGGTCCGGGACCTCGCGGCCAGACTGCTGGCGGCCCTGCCCGAGATCCACGTCCTGGTCAACAACGCCGGACTCGCGCTGGCCGAGCGACGGCTCACCGAGGACGGCCTCGAGGAGACCTTCGCCGTCAACCACCTGGCGCCGTTCCTGCTCACCAGCCTGCTGCTCGACCGGCTGCGCGCGAGCGCGCCGGCGCGGGTGGTGACCGTGGCCTCGGCCGCCCACCGCGGCGCCGTCATCCCGTTCGACGACCTCAACGGCGAGCGCGGCTTCTCGGGCTGGCTGGCCTACGGTTGGACCAAGCTCGCCAATATTCTGTTCACCGCCGAGCTGGCGCGGCGGCTCGACGGCTCGGGGGTGACCGCCACCTGCCTGCACCCGGGCGTGGTCGCGACCGGCTTCGGCCGCGAGGGCCCGCTCCTGATCAGGGAGTTCCAGCGCTGGGTCGGCCGCCTCCTGCTGCTCGACCCACAGCGGGGCGCCGAGACCCTGGTCTGGCTGGCGTCGTCGCCCGAAGTCGCAGGGGCCTCCGGCGCCTACTACGTCAAGCGGCGGCTGGTGACGCCGTCGCGGGCGGCACGCGATGCGGCCGCTGCGCACCGGCTGTGGCTCCTCAGCGAGCGGCTGACCGGCCTCACTTGACAAGCCTCGCGCGCTCCCCTACAACCTCCGGGATGGTCTCGACCGCGCAGGGGCCATCGATCAGATCTCAAATGGAGGGGAAGAGATGAACGACAAGAAGGCCGACCTCGCCGGACCCGGAATCAGCACCTACGAGGAGGTCGCAAAGATCCTCCCGACCGACTACCACCCCGTCCTCCCCCCCATGGAGCGGATGAAGGCGGTGTACGAGATCAAGCGCTACATCGAGGATGGCCTCGCCCGGGAGTTGAACCTCAACCTGGTCCAGGTGCCGCTGATCGTGACCAGGGAGAGCGGCGTCAACGACATGCTCGACCGCGACGGGTCGCGGACCCCGGTCGAGTTCCCGTGCGGCCTCGGCCTCGAAAAGCGGCTCAATGCCCAGGTGGTCCAGGCGGCGACCAAGTGGAAGAGGGTGGCCCTCAAGCAGTTCGACTGCAAGGTCGGCGAGGGCATCAACACCGACATGCGGGCCGTCCGCAAGGACTACTTCCTCGACCACGACCACAGCTCCTACGTCGACCAGTGGGACTGGGAGAAGGTCATCACAGCCAAGGATCGCAACCTCGACTACCTCAAGGACACCGTGCGCAAGATCTGGAAGGTGATCCGCGGCGCCGGCCTGCACGCCCAGGACCTGTTCCCGGCCCTCAAGAAGGCGGGCTTCCCGGAGATCCCGGAGGAGCTCGAGTTCTTCCACGCCGAGGACATCCTCGACATGTACCCGGACCTGCCGCGCAAGCAGCGCGAGACCAGGCTCATCCAGGAGCACCCGGCGGTCTTCATCATCGGCATCGGCTGGGTCCTGGCCGACGGTTACCCGCACGAGATGCGGGCCGCCGACTACGACGACTGGGTCACCGAGACCCATTCCGAGGACGGCCGCCCGATGCATGGCCTCAACGGCGACATCCTGGTCTTCAACCCGGTCACCAAGCGCCGCCACGAGCTGAGCTCGATGGGCATCCGGGTCACCAAGGAGACCCTGGTCAAGCAGATGGAGATCGCCGGCCTGACCGAGAACCTTGCGCTGCCGTACCACCAGGCGATCCTCAACGACCGGATCCCGCTCTCGATCGGCGGCGGCATCGGCCAGGCGCGGACCTACATGTACCTGCTGCGTACCGCCCACCTCGGCGAGGTCACGGTCACCGTGTGGCCCGACCAGCTCAAGAAGATCTGCGCCGAGCGGAACATCCACGTGCTGGAGTAGGGCCTGGCCCACTCGACGATCACGCGGCTGGCTCGTGGAGCCGGGGCCGCCTGGCGGTGACGGCAGCAATGGCCTCGGTGACTCCGAGGAGCACGCAGAACAGCGCCAGCATCCAGCTGCCGACGAAGCCCTCCAGGTGCGGCGCGCTGCCGGCGCGCGCGAACAGGTAGGCGACGGCGAGGAACGCGCAGCAGGCAAGCAGGTAGACGAGCCGGCGCCAGTCGCGGCGGTAGGAGGGCGCGAAGGCAATCGCCGGCAGCAGCAGCATCTGCCAGTAGTACATGTTGGTCACGAACACCACGTAGACGAAGAAGGTCCCCATGCCGAAGGCGAAGACCTGGTCATCGTGGCGTGAGATGACGACGATGAGCAGCGCGAGCAGCGCGGCGCGGGCGAGCGCGAAGGCGAGCGCGAAGTCGCCGATGTTGACCTCGGGCAGCGAGGCGGCGACCGCCGCCGGCGTCCAGTCGAGGACGGCGGCCGGCCCCTCGTGCGCGAGCTGGAGGAAGACGTCCCGGAAGGAGTAGTTGATCGCGTAGTACTTCTCGAGCAGGTTGAGGTGGATGCGCGCGCCGTACTCGAACCAGATCGAAGGGCCGCCGAGGACGGCCGCCGAGAGCGCTACGATGGCGACGAGCGCGGCCGCGGTCCAGGCCGCGAGCTCGAGGTGGGCCCGCTCCAGCCGCCGCGTCCGCCACCAGTCGAGGGCGTAGCGGGCGCAGAGCGAGACCGCGAACAGCGCGCAGAACGGCTTGCTGGCGATCGCCCAGGCGAGGAAGACGGCCGCGGCGCGGTGCCGGCGGCGCTCGAGCAGGCAGGCGGCCGCCCCGAGGGCGATCAGCCAGTCGAGGCGCAGGATGCTGCCGCCGAGGAAGTCGTAGGCGTTGGGCACGAGGAGGGCGATCGACATCGCGATGCACAGCGTGCGCACGTCGAACGCGCGGGCGATCGCGACCGACAGCGCGAGCAGCAGCACCACGTCGAGGAAGGCGAGCCAGGACAGGGTGCGGGCGCTCGCGCCGACGCCGGCGGTGAACAGCCGGGCGATGGCCGCCCACGCCGGCGAGCCGGTGTTGCCGTGGTCGCAGATGACTCGCTCGAAGGGCAGCCCGAGCGGGCGGAAGAACACGACCACGTCGGAGGCGAAGGCCTGCCAGCGGGCCGGCTCGAATCGCGCCCGTGCCGCCTCGACTGAGTCCTCTCTGGCGTGGGCCGGCCGCAGTTCAAAGGTCGTCAGGTCGCGGACGGTGACGCCCTTCGGGACGTGGTAGCGGTCCGCCATGGCTGCCACGGTCGCGTCGTAGAGCCCGTCGTAGCGGATCTCGGTTAGGTACTTCGAGCCGAGGAAGAAGTGGTACTGCTCCCAGGCGTTGATGACGCCGCCGCCCCAGCGGAAGGCGCCGAGGTTGAAGTAGGCCAGCGTCGACGCGGCGAGGACGAGCGCGAAGGCCAGTGAAAAGGCCCGCCGCCGCCACGGTGACTCGCGCCGTTCCAGGATGAAGGAGATGGTGAGCAGGATCGCCAGCGCAGCGGCGGCGGCGACCTTCGCGGTGGCAACCAGGTACGGAGTCACGGGCCGGCCCGCGGCGTCCGCGATCAGCCGGCGAGCGCGATCGCCTCGATCTCGACCATGGCGCCGAGCGGCAGCGCCGCCGCCTGCACCGCCGATCTGGCTGGCGGCTCACTCGGGAAGTAGGCGGCGTAGACCGCGTTCATCGCCTTGAAGTCGCCCATGTCCTTGAGGAACACCGTGGTCTTGACGACCTGCTCGAGGCCGCTGCCGGCGGCCTCGAGCACCGCGCGGAGGTTGCGCAGCACCTGGTGGGTCTGCTCCTCGATGGTGCGGCCCTCGATCGTGCCGGACGCGGGGACGATCCCGATCTGGCCGGCGGTGTAGACGAGGTCGCCGATCCGGATCGCCTGCGAGTAGGGGCCGACGGCCGCGGGCGCATGGGTGGTGCTGACGACGGTGCGCTGCATGAGACTCTCCTCCTGGACCGATGATCGCCCCTCCGGCTCGAGGCCGCAACCGCTCGGTTGTGTGGGCTCGGTCTTTGATCTTCCTTCTTCGATCTTTGTGCCGGGTGCAGGGCCAGGGGGCGAGCCTCGAAGCTCACCCCTGGGCGCTCGGCATCCGGGAGCGCCACGACGCGAGCACCGCCCGCTCCTTCTCGGGAGCGAGGCCGGCCCGCGGCTGGGCGCGCCGCTCCTCGGGCAGCGAGGCCCAATAGGCGAGGGTGTCGATCGCCGTGGTGGCGAGGGGCCGGAAGGTCAGCCCGGCGGCCTTGGCGCGCGCGATGCTCGAGCTCGAGAACCCGGCGTACTCGCCGACCGGCGGCACCCACACCGTCACCTCCGACCACTCCTCGACCTCGTGCTGCTTGAGGAAACCGGCGTCGACCCAGGTGAAGGAGACCTCGCCGCCGGTGGTCGCCCGGATGCCGTAGAGCATCTCTGCGATCGACATCGGCGCCGCCGGGCCGACGCCGTTGTAGACGCCGAGCGCGCGGGCCTCGACCAGGCGGACGTACCACTCGCCAAGATCGCGGCAGTCGATGAACTGCACCGGGTCGGTGGGATTGCCCGGCGCCAGCACCTCGCCGCCGCGGTGGATCCGCACCGGCCAGTAGGTGAAGCGATCCGAGGAGTCGCCGGGCCCGACTATCAGCCCGGGCCGGACCACGATCGAGCGTCCTGGGAACGCCTCCTGGGCGGCCTTCTCGCACAGCGCCTTGAGCGGTCCGTAGTTGGTGTCCGTGATGTCGCGATTGGTCTTGACCTTGGCGACCTCCTCGGCGCTGATCGTGCCGAGTGGCGCCGTCTCGTCGGCGTTGGGAGTGGAGGAGTCGGCGTAGGCCGAGATCGACGAGGTGTAGAGATAAATGTCGGCGCTTCCCTTGAGCAGGCCCGCCGACTCGTCGACCCAGCGCGGGATCGATGCCGTGTTGTCGATGACCACGTCCCACCGCCGCCCCTTCGCCACCTCGGCGGCGAGTGCCGACAGGTTGTCGTTGCGGTCGCCGATGATCCGCTCGAGCTCCGGGAAGAGCCCGGTGTTGGTCTTGCCGCGGTTGAACAGGGTGAGCTGGTGGCCGCGCGCGACCGCGTAGGACACCATGGGCGGCCCGATCAGCCCGGTGCCGCCGAGGACCAGGATCGTGAGGGGCCGGCCGGCGCGGCCGACGTCTTCACCTGCAGCCGCGGGACGCTGCGCGAGGCCGACGCCCGCAGCGCCGGCGAGCAGGGAAAGCTCGATGAAATCACGACGGGTGGTGGCCATGCTCATCCTCCTGCGCGGGCGGTGGCGGACCGCCTGGGCGGTCCCGGGCGAGTATACGGGAGCGGGGGAGAGGGGGTCCTCCTCGCCCGTCTCTGTGCCCGTGCACGCTCATTCGCTCCGTCCTCGAGACTGGGTCGCGCCGATTCTCTGGCGGCGCTCCCCGAGGGTGCCACCTTTGGCGATTTCAGGTCTCGAGCACCGCCTGAGGAGGAACATCGTCCTGAAATCGCCAAAGATGACACGCCCGCAGGAGGCCCCCTTCTCGAGCTCGCCATGTCGTACCATGGCGAACGTCAGCAGGAGGCGGAGTGAAGCGCATCGACGGCACCGTGGCCTTCATCACCGGCGCGTCGTCCGGCATCGGCGCGGCCCTGGCCGAGGAGTTCGCGCGGCGCGGCGCCGATGTCGTGCTTGCTGCACGGCGCGCGCGCCGTCTCGAGGAGGTCGCCGAGCGGGTGCGCGGTCACGGCCGGCGCGCCCTCGCCGTGAGCTGCGACGTGACCCGGGACGGCGACCTGGAGGCCGCGGTGGCGCAGGGGCTCTCGGCCTTCGGCCGCCTGGACTGGGTGGTGGCGAACGCGGGCTTCGGCGTCGCCGGCGCGATGCACAAGCTGCAGATCGAGGACGTCCGCCGCCAGTTCGAGACCAACGTGTTCGGGGTCCTGCGCACCTTCTACGCCGCGCGTGAGGCCCTCCTGGCCAGCCGGGGTTGCCTCGCGATCATGGGCAGCGTCTCGGGCGAGCTGGCCTTCCCCAAGGGTGGCCCCTACTCGATGAGCAAGTTCGCGGTGCGCGCCCTCGCGCAGGTCCTATGGTACGAGCTCGGCCGCAAGGGAGTGGACGTGACCCTGATCGAGCCCGGTTTCGTCGAATCCGAAATCCGGCAGGTCGACAACCTGGGGGTGCACGACCCGGAGCGGCCGGACACGATGCCACGCTGGCTCCGGGCCCGGGCCGACGTGGCGGCCAGGAAGATGGTCCGCGCGATCGTGCGGCGGCGGCGCAAGGTGGTGGTCACGGGCCACGGCAGGCTGGCGGTGATGCTGGAGCGGCTCGCCCCGGGTCTCGTGGCATGGCTCGTGCGCCGCTATGGCGGCCGCTTCGGGCGCTGAGGGAAGTCCAGTGACCCGCAGCCTGCCCACCGCCACGCTCTACACCGACGGCGGGTGCCGTCCCAACCCGGGCCCCGGAGGCTGGGCCGCGGTGGTACTGCGGCCGGGCGAGGATCCACTCGAGCTGTCGGCGGCCGTGCCCGCAACCACCAACAACCGGATGGAGCTGCAGGCGGCGATCGAGGGCTTGCGGGCGCTGCCATCCGCGCACCGGGTCGAGCTCTTCACCGACTCCGAGTACGTCCGCAAGGGCATCACCGAGTGGCTCGAGCGGTGGCTCCGCAACGGCTGGCGCACCGCCGGCAAGAAGGAGGTCCAGAACGGGGAGCTGTGGCGCGAGCTCGCCGCCGAGCTCGAGCGGCACCATGTCACCTGGCACTGGGTCAAGGGCCACGCCGGGGACCGCTGGAACGAGCGGGCCGACGAGCTCGCGTCAGCCGCCATCCCACGGCCACCGCTGCCGGTGGACGATCCCGGTGCCGTGCACCTCTTCCTCGGGGTCGCCCACTCCGGCACCCGCAACACCGGCGCCTGGGCGGTCGTGCTCCGCTTCGGCGACCGCGAGCGCACCATCGCCGGGCTGGAGGCCGGCGCATCGGCCAACCGGATGCACCTCGTCAGCGCGGTGTCGGGGCTGCGCGCGCTCAGACGGGAGGTTCGCGCCCACGTCTACACCGCCTCCGACTACCTCAAGGACGGCGCGACGGCGTGGCTCGGCGGCTGGCGCGATCGCGGCTTCGTGACTCGCGACGGTGATCCGGTCGCCCACGCCGACCTGTGGCGCGAGCTCGATCGTCTGCAGCGGCGCCACGACGTGCGTTGGCACGTGGCGAGCCGGGACGAGCTGCCAGAGGAGATGCTGGAGGCCAAGCGGCAGGCGCGGGAGGCGCTGGGCGCGTAGTCTGCTCTTGGGCCCCTAGGCCTGCCCGTCTCCGTCTCCGTGCCCGTGCACGCTCGTTCGCTCCGTCCTCGAAGACGCGTAGCGCCGATTCTCTGACGGCGCTCCCCGTGGTTACTGGCGGCCGGCGGCCGC
>PQAJ01000132.1 GCA_003105185.1 Holophagae bacterium | reverse complement strand
AGCCCCACCCACTCCTGGACCGACAGCCCGGGTGGCAACTACGGCGACAACCGCAACATCTCGCTGACCTCGCCGGTCCTCAACCTGACGGGCATGACCGGCGCCACCCTCCAGTTCGACCACATCTACGACCTCGAGGCCGGGTGGGACTACGGCCACGTCGAGGTGTCGGCCAACGGCGGCACGTCATGGAGCACCGTGGCGAGCTACAGCGGGGTCAACCACACGACCTGGGAGACGGTGGCGATCGAGGTGCCGCAGCTCGACGGGGTGGCGAACGCGCGGGTCCGGTTTCGGTTGACCTCGGACACCAACACGACGGAGGACGGCTGGCACATCGACGACATCCTCGTCCGAGCGATCGCCCCGGTCCAGGACTTCACCCTCGACGCGAGCCCGGGCACGGCGCAGATCTGCGCCGGCGACGACGCCCAGTACAGCATCATCGTTGGCTCGATCAGCGGCTTCTCGAGTCCGGTCACCCTGGCGGCGAGCGGCCAGCCGGCTGGCTCGACCGCCGGCTTCACGCCCAACCCGGTGGCGCCCCCCGGCTCGAGCTTGCTCACCATCGGCAGCACGGCCGGGGCGGCCGGCGGCAGCTACCTGGTCACCGTCAGCGGCAGCGCCTCCGGGAGCCCCGGGCACGCCGTGAGCGTCCTGCTCGAGGTCGGCGTGACGCCCGCGCCTCCCACGCTGGTCGCGCCACCCGACGGCGCGACCGGCCAGCCGCTGCGCCCAGTCTTCGAGTGGACCGCGGCCGCCGGGGCCGACGCCTACACCTTGGAGGTCGACGACGACGCGGGTTTCGGCAGCCCGGCGATCTCCGAGTCGGGCATCCTTGGCACGACCTATGTGGCGTCGATCGATCTCGCGGGGGGCACGAGCTACTACTGGCGAGTGAGGTCGGAAAACCTGTGCGGGGCGGGGGCTGGCTCGAGCGTGTTCTCGTTCACGACCGGAAGCTCGCTGCCGTTCTCGGACGGTTTCGAGTCCGGGGACACCAGCGCCTGGTCGACCACGGTGCCTTAGACAGGGGCTACGGGTTAGGGCCCGCTTCCGCGCGCGTGTAACGCTGGCTTCCAGCCCGCATCCATCATCCGCCCCGGGGAGACCCGGGGCGGTCTTCTTGTGGGTCTTCTTGTGGGGTCAGCTTGCTCGCGGCCTCCGGCCGTGGCGACGCGACGCCAAGAAACGAGTGGCCGATGGCCGTCTCCCCCCTTGCCGCCCGCGGCCTCGGCCACACGTCGCTTCCGACGCCGGGTTCACAGCCTGCCTTCTCCTTCGTTGACCGATGCAGCCGGGATGGCTGCGCTGCAAGGCATCCGGAAGCGGGCGAGGATTCGGGAACGGGGATGGGAACGGGAACGGGTGGCCCCGACCCCTCGCCCCTTAACCCTGACCGCTGGCTGGGAGGGGTGGGGGAGCCTCCGGATGCAGGGCGTACCACGCGAACCAGAAGCACTGGCGGGTGGCGAAGCCGGGCCCGGGGTCGGCGAGCGGCTCGAGCAGCGCCGCACCTGCGTCGAGGTCGAATCGGATGCGCAGGGGAACGCCGGCCGCCGAGCTCTCCCACGCGCCGCTGCTCGCCCCCGCGGCGGCCGCGATCCGGCGCAGCGCGAAAACCGTGTTGCGGCCATCGTTGGTKACGATCAGCACGCGGTCCTTGAGCGCGAGCTCCCCCGAAGGCGGCAGCGGCTCGACCGGGAAGTGAAGCAGGTCGGAGCCGAAGTAGGAGTGGTAGGGGTCCCGCTTGTAGAGGGTCAATAGGMGGTCGACCGGCGCCAGCACGCGGGTCTGGGGATGGCGCTCGAGCCACTGCTCCCAGGTTGCGATCGCTGCCGGGACCAGGGCCAGCCTGGCTCCAGCTGCCGCCGCCGGGCCGGCGATCGCCCGCGCCTCGAGCTGCGACCACAGGCTCGATGCCTCAACCTCCGCCCGGCGGTCGTAGAGCAGCAGGTTGGAGTTGAAGACCAGGCCCGATACGCCGAAGGCGAGCGTCTCGCCTCCCGTCGTGCGCTCGCTCACCACTGCCGAGTCGCAGAGCGGGTTGTAGCTGATGAGCAGGTTGCGGCCGCCGACGCGGTCGTTGACGACCTCGTGCCAGCGCAGCAGCCGCAGCGGGTAGGCTCGGGCGTCGCCTTCGACCTCGACGCCGAGCACGCGGTCGTGCGGCAGCAGGAACTTGCCTCGCCCCTCGTGGTTCCTCGCCTCGACCTCGGCGACGGTCAGCAGCGCCGGCTCGTCGAGGGCGAGTAGGCCGTCGCGGTGCATGCCCGCCGGGACGATCCGATCCGGCGGGACCAGGCTGGTTGTCAGATCGAAGCCGTAGCTCGCGGCGGTCCTGCCGTCGCCAAGCGGGTGCCGTTCTGAGGGCCGCGGCGAGCGCAGCGCGAGCAGGAGCAGGGCAGCGACGACCGCGCCGCACGCGACTGCCACCCACCAGCCGCTGCGCACGAGCGAGCTCAGGCGCGCCACGCTGCCCTCAGAGGCCGCCGCCGGCACCTGCCGGCGGGTCAGCGACCACCAGCGCGACCGTGACCGACGGCGTCGCCGCTCGGTCCAGGCTCGAGTCGCGACCGTGCATGTCGGCCACCATCGCCACCAGCAGCAGCGGCAGGTAGAGGATGCTGGCCACGAACAGCCGGCGCGCCGCCGGTTCGGTGCGCCGCCGTACGAAGCGCCAGCCGATCGCCGCGAAGCCGAGGCCCAGCACCTGGGAAGCTGCCAGGAAGCTGAGGCCGGAGACGCCGACCAGGGCCAGCGCCGCGGTGACCGGCAACAGCGACAGGATGTAGAGCAGGGCCAGCCGGGCCGTCAGGTCCCCTGGGCGATCGACAGCGGGCAGCATCCGGTAGCCGGCGCGGGCGTAGTCGTCCCGGTACATCCAGGCCAGCGCCAGGAAGTGCGGGATTTGCCACACGAACAGGATGCCGCCGAGAATCCACGCCCCGAGGTCAAGGCGGCCGGTGGCGGCCGCCCACCCCATCATCGGCGGCACCGCGCCGACCACCGCGCCGACCACGGTGCTGAGCGGCGTGCGCGGCTTGAGGGGGGTGTAGACCGCGACATAGAGTGCGATCGTGAGCAGCGACAGGCCGGCCGTGAGCAGGTTGGCGCCAGCCGCGAGGATCGCCAGCCCGGCGAGCGACGATCCGGCGCCCCAGCGGGCGGCCTGGCCGCTGGTGGCGCGGCCCGACGGCAGCGGCCGGCTGCGCGTGCGCTGCATGCGCCGGTCGCGATCCTGCTCGACGAGCTGGTTCAGGATGTTGGCCCCGAAGGCGGACAGCGCGGTGCCGAGCGCCACCCACAGCAGGCCGGCGGGGTTCCACCAGCCGCGGGCGCCGAGCAGGAAGCCGACGACGGTGGTCAGGACCACCATCGCGGCGAGTCGGGCCTTGGCCAGCTCGAGGTAGGTCGACACCACGCCCAGCCGCGGGCGCTTGCGGGCGCCGGGGTTCGCGGGGGCGAAAGTCGAGGTCGGGGCGGTCACGGTGTCCATTCCACGTCCGGTTCTGCGATCATGGGCGCGGACGTCCGCAGTATAGACGACGCCCGCACGCCGATTTCCGGGAGGCGACCATGGCAGCTGCCCGCGACCCGCGCTCCGCTCGAGGTTCCGCACTGACCCTCGGCTTCGCCACCGCCGTCACGATGTGGGCGATCGCGTACGTCGGACGGCTGCCGGCCGTGACCGCGTCGAGCGCCCTGATCGGGGTGCTGATGCTGGCGGCGGTGGTCGGCTGGGGGTGGTTCGCAGGACGCCGCACGGCGCGCTGGAGCGCCGGGGCGGCCGGCGGCGCCGTCGCCGGGGTCACCAACCTGCTGATCCTCGGCAGCCTGATCGCCGGTCCGGATGGCGCGTTGCAGTGGGCGATGCTGTGGTGGCTTCCGGTCTCCGTGGTCGCGGTGGGCGCGCTCGCGGGCGCGGCCGCGGCCGTGGCCGCCGCGAGCCCAGCGCCGCCTCGGGAAACCGACTGGACCGCGATGTTGACCAAGGTCGCGGTGGTCGCCTCGTTCCTGATGGTCGTCGCCGGTGGCCTGGTGACCAGCAAGGAGGCCGGGCTGGCCGTCGTTGACTGGCCGAACACCTTCGGCTCGAACATGTTTCTCTACCCGATCTCGCGCATGACCGGCAGCATCTACTACGAGCACGCCCACCGGCTGTTCGGGGCGCTGTTGGGGCTGACGACGGTTGCCGTCGCCGTCCGGCTGTGGCGGGTGGAGCCGCGGTCGTGGGTGCGCGCTCTCGCCGCGGCGGCGGTGGCTGTGGTCGTGATCCAGGGGCTGCTCGGCGGCCTCCGCGTCACTGGACACCTCACGCTCTCGACCGCCACCGAGGACATGGCGCCGAGCATCGGCCTGGCGGTCCTGCACGGAGTGGTCGGGCAGGTCTTCTTGGCGCTGATGGTGGTCGTGGCCGCGGCGACCAGCCGTCGCTGGCGCACTGCCCCGGAACGCCAGCCGGGGGTTCGGGCGGCCACCGACCGGACCTTGCAGGCCGTGTTGGTCGGCGCGCTGGTGGTGCAGCTGCTGCTCGGTGCGATCCAGCGCCACGTCGCGCAGGGGCTGGTCGTTCACATCTCGCTCGCGGCGGTGGTCGCGATCCTGGCCATCGCCGCCGGCGCCCGGGCGTGGGGCCTCTTTCACGGCGTCTGGCCGATGCAGCGGCTCGGTCAGCTGCTGATGAGCGTGGTCGGCATCCAGGTCGCGCTCGGCATTGCCGCCCTTGCCGTCACGCAGGGGCGGGCCATTGTCGGCCATCCGACCACGATCGAGGTGACGATCGCCACCGCCCACCAGGCGACCGGCGCCGCCCTGCTCGCGCTCGCGGTGCTGCTCGCCGCCTGGACGCGCCGCCTCTACCAGCCGGCGTGATGGGGTCGGGGCGGAGGAGGGCTGCCGACTCCGTCCGTCAGCGACCCGCCGGCGAGCGGCGCGTCTCCTGCTCGCAGACTGCTGCGAGCAGGAGCTCCTGGCAGCGGCGGACGTCGGCCTCGGTGGTGCCGAGGTTGCCGATGGCGACCCGCAGCGCGATGCCGCCGTCGAGCCGGGTGTGGGAGAGGAAGACCTCGCCCGAGGCGTTGACCCGCTCGAGCAGGTGCAGGTTGAAGCTGTCCAGCTCGGCGCCCGCGAGGCCTTCCGGCCGGGCGCGGAAGCAGACCACCGAGAACGGCGCCGGCGCCACCCGCTCGAATGCCGGCGCGCGGTCGATGAACGCGGCGAAGCACTGGGCGAGCCGGATGTGCTCGCGGAGCCGCTCGCGGATGCCGTCGAGGCCGAAGCTGCGCAGCACCCACCACAGCTTGAGGGCGCGGAAGCGGCGCCCGAGCTGGACCCCATAGTCCATGAGGTCGACCGCGTGCTCGCTCCCGCCGAGGGGCGTCGTCAGGTACTCTGGGACCAGCGAGAAGGCGCGCCGGAACAGCTCGCGGTGGCGGGTGTAGAGGGCCGAGCAGTCGATCGGGGTGAACATCCACTTGTGCGGGTTGAAGACGAAGCTGTCGGCGAGCTCGCAGCCGTCGAGCGCCCACCGGTGCTCGGGGCAGAGAGCGGCGGTGCCGGCGTAGGCGGCGTCGACGTGCAGCCAGAGTCCCTCGTCGGCGCAGATCCGCGCGATCTCTCTTACCGGGTCGACCGAGGTCGTGGAGGTGGTGCCGACCGTGGCGACCACGGCGATCGGAATCCGGCCCGCACGGCGGTCGGCTGCGATCGCCGAGGTGAGAGCGCGGGTGTCCATCCGGTAGTCGGCGTTGTGGGGAACCGGCCGATAGCCGTCGAGGCCGAGGCCGAGGGCGATGCAGCCCTTGGCGATCGATGAGTGCGCCTGGTCAGAGGCATAGACGCGGAGCGCCGGCAGGTCGCTGCGGCCGCTCATGCCGCGCTGGCGGATGTCGAGGTCGGCGGCCTCGCGGGCCGTGGCCAGGCCGAGCATCGACGACACCGACGCGGTGTCAGTGAGGAAGCCGAAGAAGTCGTCCGGGAGCTCGAGCGCCCGGCGCAGCCACTGCAGCACCTCGAGCTCGAGCTCGGTGGCGGCCGGCGACGTGCGCCACAGCATGCCGTTGACGTTGAGCGCGGCCGACAGCAGCTCGCCGAGGATGCCGGGTCCGGAGCCGGTGATGCTGAAGTAGGCCATGAATCCGGGGTGGTTCCAGTGGGTGACTCCGGGAAGCACCACGTCGAGGAAGTCCTGCCACACCACAGCCGGGTCTTCGGCCGTGGCCGGCGCGGTCTTCGGCAAGCGCCTGCCGACGTCGCCGGCGGCCAGCCGCGACAGCACCGGGTACTGGCGGTTGCCGCCGTCCAGGTAGCCCGCGATCCAGTCCACCATCCGGTGCCCCTCGCGCCGGAAGAGCTCCGCGTCCCAGTGACCCGAGTTGGCGCTCATGGGATCCTCCGCCCCCACCATACGTGGCCGGGGCGGCGCTGTCATCCGCGATGGCCTGAGGCAGCGGCCCGGCTGGCCGCTCGAGCCCGGTCGTCGTGAGTGGAAGAGAAAGCGGGCGGCGTCGGGTTGTAGAGCCTGCCCATGCGGTCTCGCTGGAACCAGACGACGGCGCCTTTGAAGTGGGACGACGAGCTGCCGCTCGACGTCGATCTGCTCGTCGTCGGAGGCGGATTCTCCGGTCTCGCGACGGCGATGATGGTGACCGCCGAGCGGCCGGGGACTCGGATCGCGATCGTCGAGCGCTCGCCGCTCGCGGCGCCGGGCATCGCGTTCGGTGCGTGCGAACCCCCGCATCTCCTGAACGTCCCGGCCGAACGCATGGGCGCCTTTCCCGACGATCCGGCCGGGTTTCTGTCGTGGCTGTCGCGCGAGGCGCCCGGTGCGTACGGCGAGGGCGATTTCGTACCTCGCGCCCTCTATGGAACGTACCTCAATGTGCTCGTGCGCGAGCGGACTCGAGCTCGCGGGGCGAAGGTCGGGTTTGTGCGCGGAGAGGTGACGCGGATTCGTCGGGTCGCTGACGCTGTGGAGGCGGTGTCCCGGTCCGGTGCCGTCGTGACGGCGCGTGCCGCCGTGCTCGCGCTGGGACCGCCCGCCGGCCGCGCTCCCTGGGCCGGGGTGGACGAGGGTGCTCCTCCGAGCGCTCTCGTCGAGGACCCCTGGTCCGCGGGCGCCTTCGACGTCGATGCCGACGCCGACGTGCTGATCATCGGCAGCGGGCTGACGGCGATCGACGTCGGCATCGCGCTGGTGCGGCGGGGGCACGGGGGTCAGATCACGCTCGTGTCGAGGAACGGGCGACTCCCACTGCCGCATCCGCCAGCCGGCGAGGCGCCGCATAGCTTCACCCGGGCGGAGCTCGAGGGCCCTCCGCGGAAGGTGCTCAGGATGGTGCGCTCGGCGATTGCCGCTCGCGAGCCCATGAACCAGGGCTGGGCGGCAGTGATTGATGCGCTGCGTCCACACGCGACGGCCCTGTGGCAGGCGTGGTCCTCGCGCGACCGCCGCCGGTTTCTCGCCCGGCTCCGCCCGCTGTGGGAGATCCACCGTCACCGAGTGCCCAGGCCGGTGCTCGACGAAATCGAGACCCTGAAGGCGAACGGCCGGCTGTCGCTGCTCCGAGGTCAGCTGGTTCGTGTCGGCGTGGCCGACGCGGTGCGGGCTCGAGCGACGCTCGACGTGTTCGGAGCCTCGCCCGCTCTGCTTGACGTCGCGCGCATCTACAACTGCACCGGCCCGGCGCGGAGCGTGCGAGAGTCATCGGATCCCTTGTTGGGGGATGTCCTGTCGAGCGGAATCGCGACCGGCGACCGGGAAGGCCTCGGCCTCTGCGCTGACGGCAGCGGCCGCCTGATCGACGCCAGAGGCCGCCCGGATCCTCGCCTCGTTCTCGTCGGAGCGCTGCGCCGCGGCGACCTCTGGGAGTCAACGGCGGTGCCCGAGCTCCGCGAGCAGGCGAGAGCGGCGGCGCGGGTCCTGATGAACGTTTTGCCCGCAGGGTCACCTCCATCGCATCGTCCGACCGCTGGCACACAGCGCGTCGCTCGAAGGAGTCGCACATGAGCAAGCCATCGCCATCGCCGGTATCCGACCCGGCCATGCCCCTTCCCCGACGTGACATGACGTCCCGACCGCCGGCGGCGCTGTCGACGCTCTGTGCCGAGCTCGAGGCGGTCGGCGGCCCGATACCGCTGACCCAGCTCGCGGCGGTGGTCGCGCGCGTGCCCGTCACCCCCGAGCAGCTGGGCGACGCGATCCAGATCGACGGCGGCGCCTACGTGAGGACCCTCGTCTTCGAGCGAGCCCACGTGGAGGTCTTCGTGATGGCGTGGTTGCCCGGTCAGCGGAGCCCGATCCACGATCACGGCGGTTCGGCGTGCGCTGTCCTTGTCGTGTCGGGTGCGGCGCTCGAGCGACTCTACCGGAAGCGCGCCGACGGTCTGGTCGTTGCAACCGGCGAGCGGCTGCTCACGGGCGGGCGCGTGACGAGCTCATTCGACGACGATATCCATTCGTTCGGCAACGCCGTGGACGCGCCGGCGTCGGTGCGCGACATTCTGGTCACGATTCACGCGTACTCGCCGCCGCTTCGCCCGACTCGGAAGTACGAGGAGGCCTTGCCGTAGGCGAGCGTCAGGGCAACCACACCGCAGATGAGCTGCGCCAGGAGATGGGGGGGCGCAGCGGGGGAAACCGCCCGAGAACGGGGGAGCCCCGCTGACCGCACCCTGGACCGGCCGCGTCGCCTCGCGGCGGTTCGGTCACCGCTGGCAGCCGCGCGCCGACTGCGTGGTCAGCCCTTCCGCCAGGCCGCGACCAGGGCCTTGCTCACCCGCTCGAGGAGACGGTCCGGGTCCACCGGCTTGTCGATGAAGTCCTGGACCGGCACCGGCTGGCCGGCCGGGTAGCCGCCGCCCTCACCCGCCGGGTAGAAGCGCAGGCCGGTGCGCTCGGTGACCGCCGTCAGCATGATCACCGGCACCTTGCGGAAGTACTCCTCGGGCCGCTGGCGCAGCCTCCAGATGAACTGGAAGCCCTCGGTCGAGTCCGGCATCATGACGTCGAGCAGGATCAGGTCGGGGCGGTCCGCGTCGGCGCGCGCGAGCCCCGTTTCCAGATCGTTGGCCGCCCGCACGGCATAGCCGCCGCCTTCCAGCGTCAGCCGCAGGGTCTCGACCAGGTCGAGGTCATCCTCAACGATCAGAATGGTTTCCTTGTCGGTCATGGGCGCCCCCCGGGGCGCGACACGCGTCGGCTGCGCGGCTTCCCGGAGCGGCGCGGCGGCGGTCGGAGCCCCTCGACTCGAGCCACATCACCACCGGTACGCTCGCTTTCTATCACATTCCCGCCGCTCGGTCACGCGGCGGGCGACTGTTCGATTGACACCTCTGACACGCCGCGGCATACTTGCCGAGACCCTCGTGGGCGCTCGTGCGGGATCGGCCGGAGGTGGGGGATAGTGGGTGTGCGGTTGATCGCGGGGCTGCCGGACGCCGGCATCGGCCGGACGCGCAGCGGAGGCGTCGAGGGCCTTTCTTCCCTTCACAAGGAGCCGAGGATATGAACGACGCTGCGAGCGGAGCTCGGATCGGTGTCTTCATCTGTCACTGCGGCGGCAACATCTCTGACGTGGTGGACGTCAAGCGGGTCGCCGAGGAGGTCGGCAAGCTGCCCGGGGTGGTGCTGTCGACGACTCACATGTTCATCTGCTCGGATCCCGGGCAGGCTCTGGTCGAGAGCGTGATCAAGGAGCATGCTCTGGACCGGGTGATTGTCGCGGCCTGCTCCCCGACGCTGCACCAGATGACCTTCCGGCGGGCGATCGAGCGGGCCGGGCTCAACCAGTTCCTGTTCGAGCACGTGAACGTGCGCGAGCAGGTCTCCTGGGTCACCGAGGATCCGGTGGGCGCGACCGCAAAGGCGACCCGGCTGGTCAGCGCCGCCGTCCACCGCGCCCGCCACCTGGTCGCGCTCGACAAGCGGCGGATCGCGATCCAGCCTGCCGCCCTGGTGATCGGTGGCGGGGTCGCCGGCCTGGTGGCGGCACGTGACCTGGCCCAGCGCGGCATGAAGGTGACCCTGGTCGAGAACCGGCCGTTCCTTGGCGGCCGGATGGCCCAGCTCGAGACCGTGTTCCCCACCGGCGAAAAGGCGCGCGACCTGCTCGCCCCGCTGATCGAGGAGGTGGTCAGCCACAAGCTGATCACCGTGATGACCAACGCCCAGGTGGTGAACTCCGAGGGTGTGGTGGGCGACTTCCGCACCCGGATCCGGGTCACGCCGCGCGGCGTCAACGAACGCCTTGCCTACCGCGGCAACGCGATCGCAGCGTGCCCCGAGGAGACGGTCAACGAGTTCGACTTCGGGCTGTCGAAGCGCAAGGCGATCTACATGGCCTACCCGGGCTGCTGGCCGCCGATGCCGGCGATCGACTGGCACACCTGCACGAAGTGCGGGAAGTGCGTCTGGGCGGTCGGCGGCAAGGGCATCGAGCTTGACGCCGAGCCGCGCGAGGTCGAGGTGCGGGCCGGCGTGATCGTGCTCGCCACCGGCTACGATCCTTACGAGCCGCTGTACGGAGAGTACGGGTACGGGATCTTCCCGCGCGTGATCACGCTCCAGCAGCTGATCCGCTACCTCGACCCGGAGGGCCCGACCGGGGGCCAGCTGCCGCTCGACGGCGCCAGCAAGCCGCGCATCGGCTTCATCTACTGCGTCGGCGCCCGACAGATCGAGGGCGTCAACCAGCGCCAGCCGGACGGCAAGGTCAAGGACTACTGCGCCCGCACCTGCTGCACTGGCGCCCTGCACGCCGCCCTGACCATCAAAGACCACCATCCGGACGCAACGATCTACAACCTCTACCAGGACGTCCGCACCTACGGACGGGGCCACGAGGCCTACTACGAGCGGGCCTCCGAGTCCGGAGCGCTGTTCCTCCGCTTCGACCCCCGCCATCCGCCGCGGGTCGAGAAGAACCCACGCGGCGACTCGCCGGTGGTGGTGCAGGTCCAGGACCTGCTCACCGACCGTCTCGACGTCGAGCTCCCGCTCGACCTGCTGGTGCTCGCTACCGGCGTCGTGCCTCACGACATCAGCGAGCTGGTCGGCATGTACCGCTGCGCTGTCGGCTACGACAGCTTCCTGCTCGAGGTCCACCCCAAGCTGCGGCCGGTCGAGCTGGCGGTCTCCGGCGTCTTCCTGGCCGGCTGCTGCCAGGGGCCGATGGACATCACCGAGGCCGCCGGTGCGGCCTCGGCCGCCGCCTCCAAGGCGGCCGCCTTGATCGCGCAAGGCCAGGTCGAGATGGACCCGTTCACCGCCCGCGTGAACGAGGCGCTCTGCACCGGGTGCCAGACCTGCCTCGGGGTGTGCCCGTACACGGCGATCACCCGCGACCCGGTCAAGCGAATCGCCAACGTCAACCAGGCCCTGTGCACCGGCTGCGGCACCTGCGCCGCGGCCTGCCCGAGCAAGGCCATCGAACAGGCCGGCTTCACCGACGCCCAGGTCCTGTCCGAGGTCTACGCACTGCTCGCCGATCGCTCGGGCGCGGTCACCGCGTGACGGGAAGGAGCGAACCATGGCCGATCCGATCGCAGAGACGGCAGCCCCCAGCCCCGACGGGTGGGAGCCGCGCATCATCGCCTTTCTCTGTTACTGGTGCTCGTACACCGGCGCCGACAATGCCGGCACCGCGCGCCTGAAGTACCCGCACAACGTCCACATCGTGCGCCTGATGTGCTCGGGGAGGATCGACCCCGAGCTGGTCACGACCGCCTTTGCCCGCGGAGCTGACGGGGTGATGGTGTGCGGCTGCCACATCGGCGACTGCCACTACATCTCCGGCAACCACAAGACGATGGCGCGGATGCCGCTGCTCCGCCGGACGCTCGAGGCGTTCGGCATCGAGCCCGGCCGCTTCGTCTTCGAGTGGGTGAGCGCGGCGGAGGGCGAAAAATTCGCGCGGCTGGTGCGCGACACCGTGGCGGGCGTGCGCGCCCTGGGGCCGCTCGACTGGCCTGGGCGCCTGCGCGCGCGGGGGGTCGGTCACGGCCGCGATTTGCAGCCATGGGGGGCACAGCCATGAACGCGGTCAGCAAGGCCAAGGTCGCGATGTACTGGGCCGGCAGCTGTGGCGGGTGCGACATCTCGCTGCTCGAGATCGGCCCCCACCTGCTCGAGCTGGTCGCCGCCGCCGACGTCGTGTTCTGGCCGTGCGCCGCCGACTTCAAGTACCACCATGTCGCAAGCTACCCGGACGGCTACATCGACCTCTGTCTGTTCAACGGCAGCGTCCGCAACTCCGAGCAGGAGCGGATGGCGCGGCTGCTCCGGCAGAAGAGCAAGACCTTGGTGGCCTACGGCGCGTGCGCGATCTCGGGCGGCATCCCGGCGCTCGCCAACCTCGCCACCCCGGAGGAGCTGTTCGCGCGCAGCTACACCGACTGCCCCTCGGTCGACAACCCGGGCGGCGTGCTGCCACGCACCGAGACCGAGTCTCTGGTCGGCGAGCTCGAGATCCCGCACTTCTATCCGCAGGTGCTGCGCCTGTCCGACATCGTCGAGGTCGACTATCTGATCCCGGGCTGCCCGCCGCAGGCGACCCGGGTCTGGGAGGTGTGCCAGGCGTTCCTGGGCGGGGCGCTGCCGGCGCGCGCGCACGAGCAGCTCGCCGGCTGCACCGACAAGTCGGTGTGCGACGAGTGCACGCTGGAAAAGCGGTTGGTCAAGATCTCCGGCTTCCGGCGGCACCACGAGGCGATCCCGGAGCCCGGCTGGTGCCTGCTCGAGCAGGGTTTCGTGTGCCTCGGTGCGGCGACGCGCAGCGGCTGTGGCGCGCTGTGCACCAAGGTCAACATGCCGTGCCGCGGCTGCTACGGCCCGTCCGGAGAGGCGCGCGACCAGGGGGCGGCGTTCATCGGGGCGCTCGGCTCCCTGCTCAACGCCGAGCTGGAGGCGCGCGCCGGCGAGCTGATCGATCAGATCGTCGACCCGGCCGGGACCTTCTACCGCTTCACGATGTCCGACGGCGACCTCAAGGGCCACCGGTGAGGGAGGCGTGATGAGCACGACGACCAGCTCTGGAACCAGGCGCATCTCGATCGATCCGGTCACCCGGCTCGAGGGGCACGGCAAGATCGACATCTTCCTCGACGCCGACGGCGAGGTCGCCGACTGCTTCTTCCAGGTGCCCGAGCTGCGCGGCTTCGAGCGATTCTGCGAGGGGCGGCCGGTGGAGGAGCTGCCGCGCATCACGCCGCGCATCTGCGGGGTCTGCCCGGAGGCCCACCTGATGGCGTCGGCGAAGGCCTGCGACGAGGTCTACGGCATCGAGCTGCCCCCGACCGCGCGCATGCTGCGCGAGCTCCAGTACTGCCTGTTCTACGTCACTGACCACGCCACCCACTTCTACGCGCTCGGTGGGCCGGACTTCGTGATGGGCCCCGAGAGCGACCCGGCGACCCGCAACCTGATCGGCGTCATCGGTAAGGTCGGGCTCGAGATTGCGGGCAAGGTGATTCGTTGCCGGCAGTGGGGCCACGAAGCGGCGGCGATCTTCGGCGGCAGGCCGGTCAACCCGGTCAACGCCATTCCCGGTGGGATGTCCAAGCCGCTGTCGGCGGAGGAGCGGAACCGGCTCGACGAGATCGCTTGCTACATGGTGGAGTTCGCCGAGTTCACGCTCGAGCTGTTCCGCAGCGTGGTGCTCGGTAACCAGCAGTACGTCGACCTGATCCTGAACGGGCCATACCGCCACGCCACCTACTCGATGGGGTTGGTCGACGCGAAGAACCGCTCGAACTACTACGACGGTGAGGTCCGGGTGGTCGACCCGGACGGGCGCGAGCTGGTCAAGTACCCGCCGCGCGACTACCTCCAGCACGTCGCCGAGCGGGTCGAGCCGTGGACCTACCTGAAGTTCCCCTACCTCAAGGCGGTCGGCTGGAAGGGCCTCGTCGACGGCAAGGAGTCAGGCGTCTACCGCGCCACGCCACAGTCGCGCCTCAACGTGGCGGACGCGATGAGCACGCCCAAGGCGCAGGCCGCCTACGAGCAGTACTTCGAGACGCTGACCGGCGACCGCTCCGGCAAGCGCCCGGTTCACCACACGCTGGCGATCCACTGGGCGCGGGTCGTCGAGATGATCAACGCCGCCGAGCGCGCGCTCGAGCTGGTGCGCGACCCGGAGATCACCAACCAGGAGAAGTACCGCGCGCTGCCGACCCGGACCCCGAGTGAGGGCGTCGGCTGCGTCGAGGCGCCGCGCGGCACGCTGACCCACCACTACATCACCGACGAGAACGGCATCGTCCGCAGGGCCAACCTGATCGTCGGCACCACCAACAACCACGCCGCGATCTCGATGTCGATCAAGCAGGCTGCGCAGGGCCTGATCCACAGGGGCGTCGAGGTCAGCGAGGGCCTGCTGAACAAGATCGAGATGGCGTTCCGCGCCTACGACCCGTGCTACGGCTGCGCCACCCACAGCTTGCCCGGTCAGATGCCGATGACGGTGCGCGTCCGCGCTGCCGACGGCACGGTGCTGGCCGAGGGACGCCGCGCGGCGAGGGGGAGTGACAATGGCTGACATTCGCACGCGCTACGACGCGCTGGTGATCGGCGGCGGGATCACCGGCATGCAGGCCGCCCTCGACCTCGGCGAGCAGGGCTACGACGTGCTGCTGATCGAGAAGTACGCGTCGATCGGCGGCATCATGGTCGGCCTCAACAAGGTCTTCCCGACCCTCGATTGCTCGAGCTGCATCTGCACGCCGCGGATGGCGGAGTCCTCACACCACGCCCACATCCAGGTCCAGACCTGGGCCGAGGTGCGCCAGGTGGAGCCGGAGGGCGATGGCTTCGTCGCTCGCATCGAGAGGAAAGCGCGCTACGTCGACGAGGACACCTGCATCGGCTGCTCCAAGTGTGAGCTGGTCTGTCCGGTCGATGTCCCCCACGAGTTCGACCAGTGCCTGGGCGCGCGCCGCGCGATCTACATCCCGCACGGCAACGCGATCCCGCAGAAGGCGGTGCTCGACGTCGAGCACTGCATCTTCTGCGGCAAGTGCGAAAAGGTCTGCCCGACCGAGTGCATCGTCTTCGACCAGGAGCCCGAAATGGTGGAAACCCGGGTCGGCGCCGTGATCGTCGCGACCGGGCTCGACATCACGCCGATGGGGAAGAAGCCGGAGTACGGCGGCGGCCGCTTCCTCAACGTCATGAACCCGCTGGCCATGGAGCGGGTGCAGTCGTCGAACGGCCCGTACGGCCGCGTGCTGCGGCCATCGGACGGCAAGATCCCACGCAAGATCGCCTACGTGCAGTGCGCGGGCAGCCGCGACCGCTCGATCGGCATTCCCTACTGCTCGCGGGTGTGCTGCATGTACGCCCTCAAGCAGGCGCTGCTGCTGCGCCACTACATCCACGACGTCGAAGTCACGCTCTACCACATGGACATCCGGGCGTTCGGGAAGGGCTACGAGCAGTTCTACCGGCGGACGATGAACGAGGGCGTACGGGTGATCAAGGGCAAGGTCGCGACCATCAACGAGGTCGAAAACAACGACGTTGTGGTGCGCGTCGAGTTGCTGGACGAGGGCGGCCGAGTCGAGGAGCACCGCTACGACCTGGTGGTGCTCGCGCAGGGGCTGGTGCCGGCCTGGCACGCGCACGGCGTGGTCGCATGCGCCGAGGCCGACGACGGCTTCATGGCCACCCCCGAGGCCAAGATCAACCCGTCGTACACGACCCTTGTGGGCGTCTACGTGGCCGGCGTGGCCGCGGGCCCCAAGGACATTCCGGACGCGATCGTCGAGGCCGGCGAGGCAGCCATGGCGGCAGCCGGCCGCCTGCAGCGCATCGGCTGGCATCGGGCGCCTGCCGCGGCCGCCGCTGCGCACTGAGCCGCCGGGAGGAAAGCATGGGCGAGACGAAGACCACCGGCAAGGCCGAGAAGCCCCCGCGGCCGATCGAGATCCTGCGCGATCGGATGGGCGGCGTCAGCAAGGAGCTGCAGGCCTCCGTCAAGGAGCAGGGGAGGATCCGCAAGGCGCTGCGCAGCGCGCTCGCGGGAGGGCCGCGCACGGTGCCCGAGTTGGGCGCGCAGTGTGAGCTGCCCACTCCGGACGTGCTCTGGCACTTGATGGCGATGCGGCGCTACGGCGAGGTGGTCGAGGCCGGAGAGGCCGGCGACTACGTGCGCTATGCGCTGAAGGGGAGCGAGTGATGAGCTACCGACTCAACCCCGGCCTGTCCGAGGAGCTCGCCGAGTTCGGCGGCTCGACGGTGAACAAGTGCTTCAACTGCGGCAACTGCACCGCGGTGTGCGCCCTCTCCGAGGGCGACACCGTGTTCCCGCGCAAGATCATCCGCTACCTCCAGCTCGGGCTCGACCGGCGGATCGAGGAGAGCCCCGAGCCCTGGATGTGCTACTACTGCGGCACCTGCTCCGAGACCTGCCCGCGCGAGGCGCACCCGGGCGAGCTGATGATGTCGCTCCGCCGCTGGCTGATGACCCGCTACGACGTGACCGGCCTGGCCCGCCGCCTCTATACCTCGACCCGCTGGGAGGTCGGCATGCTGGTGGGGGTCGCGCTGATCGTGCTCGCGCTGTTCGTGGTGCCCGGGCTGCTCGGCGCGCCATTCGGCTTCTCGGCGGTGCAGGGCGACGCGCTCGAGCACGTCCGGCTCGACCTGTTCGCTCCCAAGGACGTCATCCACATTGGCGACCTGATCCTCGCGTTCGGGCTGCTCGTGATGCTCGGCCTGGCCGCATTCCGCATGATGCGCTTCGTGATGCGCGGCGAGCACGCGCCGCAAGCCCCGCTCGCGGTGTGGTTGCAGCAGCTGCCGCAGCTGCTGATCCACGGCGTGACCCAGAAGCGCTGGCTTGCCTGCGACCGGGACACGCGCGGCCCCTGGCTGCGCCACTTCCTGCTGGTCAGCGGCTACGCCACCATGTTCCTGCTGGTGGTGGCCTTCCTGCCCTGGTTCCAGCGCGACGGCGCGGACTTCCACTGGACCGCCCTTTTCGGCTACTACGGCACCGTGGCCCTGATGGCGCTGACCGTGATCGCGATCCGCGGCCGGCTCAAGAAGGCGGATCCGTACCACGCCTTCTCCCACGTCACCGACTGGCTGTTCCTCATCCTGCTCTTCCTGACCGCCCTGTCGGGCATCCTGCTCCACGTGTTCCGGCTCTTCGACCTGCCGTGGCCGACCTACGTCGCCTACGTTGCACACCTGATGATCGCGGTGCCGATGCTGGTCGTCGAGGTGCCGTTCGGCAAGTGGCAGCACCTGGTGCTGCGGCCGGTGGCGGCCTACCTGGTGGCGGTGCGCGAGGCAGGAGCGCGGGCGCGGGTGGAGGCGGCGGCACCGCAGGCGGTCGCGGCCTGAGACCGGAGGTGGCGCCGCGGGTCGTGGTTGTCGGGCTCGGCAACCCTTTGCTCGGCGACGACGCCGCCGGGTTGGCGGTGGCGGACGAGTTGGAGCGGCTGCTGGCCGTGCAGCCGGTCGCCGGCGTGACCGTGACGCGCAGCTATCGCGGGGGCCTCGAGCTGCTCAACCTGGTGGACGGTTTCGACCGTGCGGTCCTCGTCGATGCAGTGGTCCGCGAGGACCCGGTCCCAGGCCGCGTCCACGAGCTCGACGCCCGAGGAATCGCCGGCAGCGCGCGGCTGGTCGGCAGCCACGAGGTCGACCTCACGACCGCGCTCGAGGTCGGCCGGCGCGCCGGCCTCGCGATGCCGGATGAGGTGCGGGTGGTCGGCATCGAGGCCGCCGACGTCCTCTCGTTCCGCGAGCAGCTGTCGCCGGCAGTGGCCAAGGCGGTGCGCGAGGTCGCGCGCCGGCTGCACGGCGAGCTGGCCGCGCAGCTCGCGCCGCCGGACTGAGCTACCAGGAATAGGGCGGTCGCGGCGTGGTGTTGGCGAGGCCGGAACCTGTCGACGATGGTGCGTGCGTTCGTACTCGCGGCGCTGGTGGCGGCCGCAGCCGGCTGTGGCGGTTCGCGTCTGCCCGAGCTCGCCGCGGGCGAGCCGGCGTCCTACCGCGCCCACCTCGAGCCGCTCGTCCAGAAGCGCTGCCTGTCGTGCCACACGGCGGAGGACCCCAAGGCTGGGCTGGTTCTCGAGCCTGGCCGCGGCCGGCAGGCTCTCGTCGGCCCGAGGTCGGTCCAGGTGCCGGCGCTGCGGCTGGTCGAGCCCGGCAGCCCTGAGAGCTCATACCTGTGGCTCAAGCTCGACCACACTGCAGGGGTCGGCGAAGGCATGCCGCGCACCCTGGTCGGTGCGAAGCGCCTGCCAGCGGCCGAGCTCGAGCGCTTTCGACGCTGGATCGAAGACGGAGCGCAGCCCTGAGCACGCGGCACGCCGGGCGCGATGGCCGCGCCGGCCACTCTGCGATCGTTGGCGGCAGGTCGCATTACCCCTTTCCGGCACTGACCCGGTAGAATCCACCGGCGCCCGGCGGCCACGGGCGGCGAAGGGGATGCATGCGCCACCATCGAGCCAAGGTCGGCATCGTCTTCCTGATCGTGTTCATCGATCTGGTGGGCTTTGGCATCGTCATCCCGTTCCTGCCGCTCTACGCCGAGAAGTTCGGGCCGTCGCCGGTGGTGTTCGGCCTGCTCATGGCCTCGTACTCAGCGATGCAGTTCGTCTTCGCCCCCATCCTCGGCCGGCTGTCGGACCGGCACGGCCGCCGGCCGGTCCTGCTGCTCTCGCTCGCGGGGTCGGTCGCGGGCTACCTGCTCTTCGCCTTCGCCGGCTCGCTCGCCATGCTCTTCGCGTCGCGGATCATCGATGGCATCTCCGGGGGCAACATCTCGACCGCCCAGGCGGTGATTGCCGACATCACCGACGAGCGCGACCGCACGAAAGGCATGGGCATCATCGGCGCCGCGTTCGGTCTCGGCTTCATTTGCGGCCCGGCCCTCGCCGCGGTGCTGGTCAGCATCGCGCACTGGCTGCCCGGCGTCGCCGCCGCGATGACCTCTGCGACCGCCCTCGTGCTGGTGGCGGTGGCCCTGCCGGAGACCCGTCGCACGCAGGACGATGCCGGACCGCGACCTCCGGCGCGCCGGTTCGGCAGTTTGAGGCGCGTTGCCGGCTACCCCCTGGTCGGCGCCTGCCTGGCAATGGTGTTCCTCATCATCTTCGCCTTTTCCAACTTCGAGACGACCTTCGCCCAGCTGCTCCGGCTCCGGTTCGCGATGAGCCTGTCGTCGGTCGGCTGGATGTTCGTGTATGCCGGCGTGCTCGGAGCCCTGGTTCAGGGCGGCCTGGTGGGCCGGCTGGCGCAGCGCTTCGGCGAGCCGCGGCTGATCGCGGTCGGTGGGGCGGTCGCGGCCGCGGCGGCCGGCGCGCTCCCGTTCGCGGGCTCGACCTGGCGGCTGCTCCTGGTGCTCGCGGTGCTCGCGGTGGGCCACGGCTTGCTGGCGCCGTCCCTGTCGTCTCTCACCTCGCGGCTGGTGCCGAACCACGAGGTCGGCGGGGTGATGGGCGTCTCCCAGGGCGTGTCCAGCCTGGCCCGCATCTTCGGCCCGTTCTGGGCGGAGTGGGTGTACGGCGCGTCCGGCCCGGCGGCTCCCTACCTGAGCGCGGCGGCAGCCTACGTCGTGAGCGTGATCGTCATCGTCGCCGCCCGCCGCGCTGTCGCGACCACCGAGCCTGAAGTGTAGCGGGGGCGAAGACCGGGTATCATGCCCTTCCGGGCGCGCAGGAGCCGCCCGGGCAGGGCGCGATGGAGGGTCGAGAGTGCACAAGAATCCATGGTTCACGCTGGTCCTGGGGGCGATGGTCGGCCTCGTGCTGGGCTATGTTCTCGCCGAGCGGCAGCAGGTGCCACCCGCCAGGGCGGCGGCCCGGCCGCAAGCGGCGGGACCCGCTCAGCAGGGCCTGCCCGAGGGGCATCCGCCGGTCGGCGCGACGGCCACCGGCGGCGGTGAGGTGCAGCGCCTGGCTGCGCAGGCGGCCGAGATCGAGGGCTTGCTCGCGAGAACGCCCAACGATCCACGGCTGATGATCGGGCTGGGCAACCTCTACTTCGACGCCGGCCGCTGGAGCGAGGCTCGACTGTGGTACGAGCGGGCGATGGCGATCGAGGGCGGCGATCCGGATGTGATCACCGACCTCGCCGTCGTCTACCGCAACCTCCAGCAGCCGGAGCGCAGCCTGGCTCTCCTCGACCAGGCGATCGGGATTGATCCCGATCACTGGCAGGCGGTCTACAACAAGGTGGTCGTGCTCCACTTCGACCTGCACCGCCACGACGAGGCGGCGAGCGCGCTTGCGCGGCTCAAGGAGATCAAGGCCTCCAACCCCGAGGTGCCGGACCTCTCGTCGATCGAGGCGGAGGTCATGGGCTCCTGACGGCGAGGCGACCCGGGATTGCGGGCCACTTCGCATCTGTGGCAGTCGGAGATTGGAGGATGATGCGCATCGCGGCCGTCGGATCGGCGTTTCCACCGAACTACTACGACCAGGACACCCTGCTGGCCGCATTTCGCCGGCATTGGGCGGACCGCCTGTACAACCTCGATCGGCTGGACACCCTTCACCGCAACGTGCTCGTCGGCGGCCGCTATTTGGCGCTGCCGATGGAGGCGTACCCGGGCCTTCAGACGTGGGGACAAGCGAACGATGCCTGGATCGCCGTTGCGCAGCAGGTCGGCGAGCTGGCGGTCCGTGACGGCCTCGAATCGGCGGGGCTTGCCACCGACGATGTCGGGGTCTTCGTCTTCGTCACCGTGACCGGTGTGGCGACGCCGTCGATCGATGCCCGCCTGATGAACCGGCTGCGCCTGCCGTCGCGGGTACGGCGGGTGCCGGTGTTCGGCCTCGGCTGCGTGGGCGGTGCGGCCGGTGTGGCGCGCGCGGCCGACCTGCTCCACGGCGTGCCTGACGAGGCGGCCGTCGTGCTGTCGGTGGAGCTGTGCTCGCTGACCTTGCAGCGGCGTGACCTGTCGATCCCGAACCTGATCGGCTCCGGGCTGTTCGGTGACGGCGCTGCGGCGGCGATCCTGGTCGGCTCGGGACGGGCGTCGCGCGGGCCCGAGATCGTGGCCTCACGGTCCATCTTCTATCCGGACTCGGAGCGCCTCATGGGATGGGACATCACCGAGGCCGGGTTCCAGATCGTGCTGTCCGCTGAGGTGCCCGAGGTGGCTCGGAGATTTCTGCCACGGGACGTCGACGGTTTCCTCGCCGAGCACGAGCTGACGCGATCGGACATCGGGGTCTGGATCTCGCACCCCGGGGGACCCAAGGTCCTGGAGGCGATGGAGGAGGCGCTCGAGCTTCCCGACGATGCCCTGGAGGCTTCGTGGCGCACCTTGCGCGAGGTCGGGAACCTCTCGTCGACCTCGGTCCTGCTGGTGCTGAAGGACGTGATGGAGCGCCGCGACCTGGCGCCGGGCACCTGGGGCCTGATGGTCGCCATGGGGCCCGGCTTCTGCTCGGAGCTGGTGCTGCTGCGGTGGTAGCGGGCTCGAAAACGGAGGGACTCCTCGGTCCGGGGACGGGAACGGGCACGGGAACGGATCCGGCTTCGTCCTACGGACCACGCCGTGACAAGTCCGGGCGGGTGGGGCCTGACCCCTCATCCCTAGCCTCTATGATGTGCAGCCCGAGGTCGAGACGATGCCAGCCTTGGACATGGACAGCCGAGTGCCGTACACGCTGTTGGTGGCACTGGTCGCGCTCATGCGGCTCATCGAGCTGCGGATCTCGAGCCGACACGTCGCGGAGTTGAAGGCGCGGGGCGGGGTCGAAGTGGGCGCCAATCACTACCCCTGGATCGTGTTCCTGCACGTGTCATTCTTCGTCGGCTGCCCGCTCGAGGTGTGGCTGCTCGACCGTCCGTGGTTTGCGGGCCTCGGCCTGCCGATGCTGGGCCTGTTCGCCACCGGCCTGGGGCTGCGCTACTGGACGATCCGCACTCTCGGGGCGCGCTGGAGCACGCGCGTCATCGTGGTACCGGGTGAACCCCTGGTGACGACCGGTCCGTTCCGCCTGCTGCGCCATCCGAACTACCTGGGCGTGGTGCTCGAGCTCCTCGCGCTGCCGATGGTGCACACCGCCTGGCTCACCGCGGTGCTGGTCTCGATCGCCAACGGGCTGTTGCTGCGGCGCCGGATCGCGGTCGAAACCGCCGCGCTGGGCTGACTCGTGCGAAAGCCCGCCGGTGAGCGTCTCCCTGAGCTCGCGATGGCTGCACGATGATGGTGGGGCCAGGCGGCCGCCGGGGTCCTTCTGGCGCGGCTGAACGCCAATCTGGCCCGGACGCGAGCTGGCCGGTCGACTACCGGCCAGCGCCATATGACGATATTCCCTAGCAGGTATGTATGGCATGGTTCTTGCTCCGCGTGGCTGGACCGATCGTCGGAGTGCGAGTGCTTCGTTGTGACACCGCGGTCGACCGATGCGCGGGGATGTTCGACTGAACGCAGGAGATCGTCATGAGGAGAGTGTGGGTTCCGATTCTGTTGACCGCGTTGGCGTTGGCGAGCTCGGCATCGGCGGAGAAACGAACGCTGCGGATCGAGCCGGCGACAAGCCGGGCCTCGTTCACGCTCAAGAGCACGCTGCACACGGTCGACGGCCGGCTGACGTTGACCAGGGGTGAGATCCAGTTCGACCCGGCCACCGGGAGGGCTTCCGGCGAGGTGGTTCTGGATGCCCGGCGCACCGAGACCGGGAATGCCGACCGTGACCAGAAGATGCACCGCAAGGTGCTCGAGAGCGAGCTCTTCCCGGAGATCGTCTTCGTTCCCGAGCGGATGAGTGGCGAGGTCCCCAGCACGGGGGAGGGGCAGATCGAGCTCGAAGGCGCGGTCACTGTGCACGGTGCCAGCCATCCGCTCACCTTGGCTGCTCGGGTCACCCGCGAGGGTGACCGTGTGCACGCCATCGCCGAGCTGCCGATCCCGTACGTGGAGTGGGGCATGAAGGACCCCAGTGTGCTGGTGCTGCGGGTGGCCAAGGAAGTGAAGGTGGCGCTCGACATCGAAGGCAGGCTCTCGCCATGACGTCAGGCGGGCGGCCGGCGGTCATCCTGCATCGGTAGGCGACGCCTTCATGGATAGCCGGACGGCCTACACGATCCTGATCGGCCTCGTCGCGGCAGAGCGCGTGGCGGAGCTCGGTTTGGCGCATCGCAACGATACCGCGCTGCGCGCTGCCGGCGGGGTCGAGGAGGGATCGGCGGCGTATCCCTGGATGGTGGCGCTGCACACGGCGTTTCTGATCGCCTGTGTCGCCGAGGTGTGGTGCCTGCGCACGCCGTGGATTCCAGCACTGGGAGCGGCGATGCTGCTGGCGATGGCCTGCGCCATGGGCCTGCGCGCGTGGACGGTGGCCGCCCTCGGGCCGCGCTGGACCACCCGGGTGCTGGTGGTGCCGGGCTCGCTCCCCGTGACCAGCGGTCCCTACCGGCTGCTCCGCCACCCCAACTACCTCGCGGTCGCCGTCGAGGTGGCCGCCCTGCCGCTCATCCACGCGGCGTGGATCACCGCTGTTGCCTTCAGCGTGCTCAACGGTATGCTGCTGCGGGAGCGGATCCGGGTCGAGGACGCCGCGCTTGCAAAGTGGAGCGGCGTGCCCGGACGCGTGAGCGAATGACTGTGGACGACCGCGAGATCCTCGACGGCATCCGCGAGGTGGCGCGCCAGCACCTCGGCTTCGAGGGAGAGCTGCGTCCGGAAATGCTGCTCGCGGAGGACCTCGAGCTGGACTCGATCAAGATCCTGACCCTGGCGGTCGAGGTGGAGAACCGCTTCCGGGTCTGCCTCGACCCGTCGAGCGAGGCGCGGGTCGAGACCGTCGGCGACCTGGTGGCAGAGGTGGGGAGGCAGCTTGCACGGCGACCTGACGACGCTGGCTGAGCTGCTCGAACGCGCCGCGCGGCACGGTGACGTCGGCCTGCGCTTCGTCGACGCCGCAGAGCGCGCGGAGTGGTTCCCGTGGCCGCTGGTCCAATCGCGGGCGCTGGGCGCGTGCGGCCGGCTGCAGGCGTCGGGGGTGGCTGCCGGCGACCGCGTCGCCCTGGTGCTGCCGACATCGATCGAGTTCTTCGACGCCTTCCTCGGTGTTTTGCTGGCGGGGGCGGTGCCGGTGCCGCTGTACCCGCCGGTGCGCCTCGGCCGTCTCGACGAGTACGCGGAGCGGACCGCGCGCATGCTCGAGCTGGTGCGCGCGCGCCTCGTCGTCACCGACCGCCGGGTGCGTCGGTTGTTGGGACCGGCGGTGGCGGCCGCGAGGCCGCCACTCGGGTGCGTCGCGCTCGACGAGGTCCCGGAGGCGACGGCGCGGCCCGAGGACGTCACTCCGGACGATCTCGCACTCGTCCAGTTCTCCTCCGGCACGACCGTCGACCCCAAGCCGGTTGCGCTGAGCCATCGGGCGGTGGTGGCGCAGACGCTGCGGCTCAAGAGCTTTTGGCCGCAGCCCGAGGGCCGGACCGTGGACAGCGGCGTGAGCTGGCTGCCGCTCTACCACGACATGGGCCTGATCGGTTGCGTGCTGCCGGCGCTCGAGCACCCGGGGACCGTGACGCTGATCCCGCCCGAGCTGTTCGTGGCCAGGCCCGCGGTCTGGCTGCGGACGATCTCGCACTACCGCGCGACGATCTCGCCGGCGCCCAACTTCGCGTACGGCCTGTGCCTCGACAAGATCCGCGACAACGAGCTGGACGGGGTCGACCTCTCGTGCTGGAGGGTCGCGCTCAACGGTGCCGAGCCGGTGGCGCCGCGCGTGCTGCGGGGGTTCTGCGAGCGCTTCGCCGCCTGGGGCTTCCGCCCGTCGGCCATGACCCCGGTGTACGGGCTGTCGGAGGCCGCACTCGCGGTGACCTTCTCGGACGTCGAGGCCCCTTTTGCCAGCCGCCGCTTCGACCGCGAGCGACTGGCGCGGGAGGGGCGCGCGGTGGTGGCGGCAGACGGCGTCGAGTTGGTGGCGCTCGGGCGGCCGCTGCCCGACTTCGCGCTGCGGATCGTCGACGACGACGGCCGCGAGCTGGGGACGGGCCAGGTCGGGCGCCTGCTCGTGCACGGTCCGTCGTTGATGGAGGGCTACCTCGATCAACCCGAAGCGACCGCCGCGGTGCTGCGCGACGGGTGGCTCGAGACAGGAGATCTGGGATTCCTGCACGACGGGGTGCTGTTCCTCACCGGTCGCGCCAAGGACGTCCTGATCCTGCGTGGCCGCAACCACTCGCCGCACGAGGTGGAGGACGCGGCGGGCTCGGTTGCGGGCGTCCGTGCGGGGTGTGCGGTTGCCGTGTCCTGGCTGCCCGAGGGTGACACCGGCGAGCGCCTGCTGCTGCTCGTGGAGGCGCGGCGCGACGTGGCGTTGGACGCCTACCCGCAGATCGCGAGCGAGTGCGCCGCCGCGGTGCGGGCCGCGGCCGGCCTCCACCCCGACCGGGTCGAGGTGCTCGCGCCGGGGACTCTCCCCCGAACCTCGTCCGGCAAGCTGCGGCGGGCCGAGACGCTGCGCCGGTGGCTCGCACGCGAGCTCGATCCGCCGGCTGCCGTCACCCCGCTGCGCGTGCTCGCCGCCGCCGCCCGCTCGCGCCTCGCTTTCGCGAGGCTGCAGCTGGAGCCCGATGAGCGATCGTGACCTCATCATCGTCGGCGGAGGTCCGGCAGGCCTCGCCACCGCGATCCGCGGCCGCATGGCTGGTCTGAGCGTCGCGGTGCTCGACCGATCGCGGCCGCCGATCGACCGTCCCTGCGGCGAGGGTGTGATGCCCGAGGGAGTGGCCCAACTCGAGGCACTGGGCGTGCAGGTGCCCGGGGACCAGCAGCAGCCCTTCCGAGGGATTCGATATCTCGACAGCGACGCGGTCGCCGAGGGGCTGTTCGACGGCCGACCGGGCATCGGCATCCGCCGGCCGGTGCTGCACCGTGCTCTCGTTGACCGGGCGGCGGCGCTGGGCACCGACCTGCTCTGGGGAACCGAGGTCAGCGGGCTGACGGACCAGGGCGTAGCCACCACGGGCGGCGAGCTGAGGGGGAGCGTCGTCGTCGGCGCGGATGGACGCGCCTCGCGGGTGCGGCGGTGGGCCGGGATCGAGTGCCGGCCGCCCCGCGCCGGCCGCTTCGGGGTGCGACGCCATTACCGCATGGCACCGTGGACCGATCGGGTCGAGGTGCATTGGGGCGACGGCTGCGAGGCCTATGTCACCCCGGTCGCGCCGGAGCTGGTCGGGGTGGTGCTGATGTGGAGCGGCAAGGCTGGGGGCTTCGACGGCCTGCTGTCGAGGCTGCCGGGCCTCGCCGCGCAGGTCGCCGGCGCGCCGTTGGCATCGCGCGACGCCGGGGCCGGACCATTTGGGGCGGCCGCCAGGAGGGTTGCCGCCGGACGGGTGGCGCTGGTCGGCGACGCTGCGTGCTGCCTCGACCCGATCACTGGTGAAGGGGTCGCGCTCGCCCTCCAGTCGGCCGAAGCGCTCATCGAGGCGGTCGCCGCCGGCAACCTCGGTCGCTATCGGGGCGCGCAGGCCCGTCTGGTGCGGACGCCGGCGCGGTTGAATCGCCTGGTTCAGCTGCTGGAGCGACGGCCGGGGCTGCGGCGACGGGTGATCGCCGGCCTCGCCGCCCGGCCGGATCTGTTTCACAGATTCCTGGCTGTCCGGCGCGGCACGCCGGTCGCGGCTGGCAGTGCGGTGTTGCGGCTTTCATGGCAGCTGCTGGGAGTCAGCCGATGAGCTGGCGGCGCGCGGTCGCGGTCGCGCTGGTCGCGCTGACCGCTGCTGCGGCCGTCGCCGCGAGCCGGATGCGAGTGGACAACCGCCTCGAGCGGTGGGTCGACACCGATCCCGCGGAGGCGAAGCGCTACCACGAGTTCCGCGAGCAGTTCGGCAGCGACGAGTTCGTGGTGGTGGCGCTCAGCGGCGTCCCGCTGTTTGACGCCGAGGTCCTCGACGCCATGGTCGCGGCTCAGGAGCGGCTCGAGGCGGTGCCGGGCGTCACCCGGGTCGACAGCCTGGCCGCCGTCTACCGCGACCTCTACGGCGGCGAGGATCCCGAGGCGCTCGAGGCTGAGGCGACGTCGACCCCGTTCTACCGGGGGCTGCTGCTGTCCGGCGATTCAAAGGTCACCGCGATGCTGGTGGAGGTGGACCCGGTCGCCGAGCCCCAGGCCCGACACCGCATTGTCAGCGATCTTCGGCGGGCGGTCGCGCCGCTTGAAGCGCAGGGGTTCTCGGTCGAGCTGGTGGGCTCCACGGTCTTAGTCGATGCGCTCGACGAGCTGTCACGACGGGAAGCGCTGCGCACCTTCCCGGCGGCGCTGGTGGCCTCGATGCTGGTGCTGGCGTTGCTCGTGCGATCGTGGCGTGGGATGGCGGTGGCCGCCGCGTGCTCCGGGGCCACCGTGCTGCTCACGCTCGGCCTGATGGAGGTGACCGGACGCGAGCTCCACATGATGTCGTCGGCGCTGCCGTCGCTGCTCTGGGTGCTCGCGCTGGGGAACAGCGTCCACGTCCTCCAGCGCTACCAGCGGCTGCACGAGCAGCACTCCGTGGACGACGCGGTCAGCGAGGCGGTGGCTGATGCCACCCTTCCAGGCACCCTGGCCACCTTGACGACAGCGCTCGGCTTCCTGTCGCTGGTGACCGCGGACATGGCGCCGGTGCGCGAGGTGGGCCTGTTCGCTGCCCTCGGGCTGGCTCTCTCGCTGCCGGTCAACCTGGTGCTGGGACCGGAGCTGATCCGGCTGCTGCGCGTGCCCGCGCGCCGGTCGGTGGCCCGGGCCGGTGCGCAATGGAGCGCCCGCACGGTGCTGCGACGGCCGCGCCTGGTGCTGGCCGTGGCGGCGCTGGTGACGGTGGTCGCCGCGGCAATGATCCCGCGCATTCGGGTGGCGTCGAATCCGCTGGCCTTCCTGCCGTCCGGTCACGAGGTGACGCGCGCCTACCGATCGACCGGAGCGAAGATCGCCGGCTTCTACTCGCTCGAGGTGGTGATCCAGACTGACGTGCCGTGGACCGATCCGCGGGTGTGGCCGGTGGTGGACGGTCTGCAGGCGCGCCTGGAGGCGTCGCCGGTGGTCGCGAAGGTGGTGAGCCCGCTCGACCTGCTGCGCAAGCTTCGGCAGTGGCAGCGAGGCTTCGGCCCCAGCGATTACGCGCTGCCCGCGTCCCGGGAGGAAGCCGAGGACCTGGTCGCCGCGCTCGACGGGCGCGGACGGCAGCTGGTGGACCGGCTGGTGACCGGCGATGGGCGGACGCTGCGCCTGTCCGCGATCGTCAACGAGATGGACGAGGGCAGCTTCCTCGAGCTGGTGGCGGCGACCCGGCAGGCCCTGGCGCAGCTGCCGGGCGGCGTCAATGGCTGGGTCACCGGGATGGTGCTGCGCCTGGTCGAGGCCCAGCAGGACCTGGTTTCCTCGCAGCTGCGCTCGCTGGGCTTCGCCTGCGTGGTGATCTTCGTCGTGATCGCGTTCGGACTGCGGTCGTGGCGCCTGGGGCTGCTGTCATTGCCGCCGAACGTGCTGCCGGTGATCGTGATCTTCGCGTTGATGGCGGTGGCCGGCATTCCGCTCGACGCAGCGACCGTGATGGTGGCGAGTGTGACCCTGGGGATCTCGGTCGATAACAACATCCACCTGCTGACCGACTTCCGGCGCGAGCGCTGGCTGGGCGGATCACGCCGGCTGGCGGCAGGGCGCGCCGTGGACCAGGTCGGAGCGGCGATGGTGGTGACCACGGCCACCACCTGCATCGGCTTCTTCTCGCTCTGCCTGTCGGCGTTCGTCCCGATCCGGGAGTTCGGGTTTCTGGTCGGGTCTGCGATGTTGATCGGGCTGGCGGCCGACCTCTGGATGGGGCCGGCGCTGCTGACCGCGACGGAGGACACGCCATGACCCTGTTCCGCGCCGTCGTCGTCCTGGTCGTATCCGCGACGGTCGCGGTGGCCGGGCAGCCGCGGGATCTGCCGTCGCTCACCCGGGCGCTCGACGATGCCGTGCGCAGCTACGACACGTCCGCGGCCACGGTGGTGCTGTCCGAGGCGCGGGTGGCGCGGGCATCCGCCGACTTCCCGCAGCTCGGCGAGCTCCACGCGCGGGCCGCTTTGGCGGTCGCCGAGCTGTTGCGCATCGAGTTCGAGGGGTTCCCTCAGGGCGAGGCCGAGCGGCGGCGGCTGCTGGGCCTGCGCATCGACGCGGCCGCCGAGGAGGGCCTGCACGTGCTCGATGGCCTGCCGGAGACATCCGAGCTGCAGCGCATCCGCGCCGACCTCATCGCGACCATGATCCGCTCCGACTTCAGGGCCAAGAAGTACGAGCAGGAGTTCCTGACCGCTGTCGGACGGGCGCTCGAGCTCGACGAGAGCAATGCCAGGGCGTGGGTCAGCTCGGCCAAGCCGTACCTGTTTGCCGAGCCTCAGCAGGGGGGCGACGTGGCGGAGGCACTGCGCCGGCTCGACCGCGCGCTGGAGCTCGATCCAGGGCTCGAGTCGGCTCGCCTGCTGCGGGCTGTCGCCCACGACAAGGCGGGGAATCAGGCGGCCGCCGAGCGCGACTGGCAGGCCGCCCTGCGCGCCAACCCGCAGTGCCGTCCGGCCCTGGAGCGACTTCAGTCGCAGCCCTGAGAAGGGCCCTCTCTCTCTCACCGCTTTCGGGCCCGCGCGTCTCGCCGTTTCCGTTCCCGTCTCCGTGCCCGCTCGTTCGCTCCGTCCTCGAGAGCATGTCGCGCCGATTCTCCGGAGGCGCTCCCCGAGGTTGCCACCTTTGGCGATTTCGGGTCGCGAGCACGTCTCCAGGCAGAACGTGGTCCCGAAATCGCCAAAGATGGCACGCCCGCAGGACGCGCTTTCCGCGTATTCGCATCGGCCCCCGGGCGCGGAAGTGGGGCCGGGTGAAGGACGGCGCCGGCTGCGGTACACTGGCATTCCCGAAGGAGGAGCGGACATGAGCTTCGACCACGATCTCGCGCACTCCGTCTCGGTCCTCATCCTGGGTGGCGGGCGCGGCGCCAGGCTCTACCCCCTGACCCAGCTCCGCAGCAAGCCGGCCGTGCCGGTCGGCGCCAAGTACCGGCTCATCGACATCTCCATCTCGAACGCGATCAACTCGGGCATGGAGCAAATGCACGTCCTGACCCAGTTCAACTCGGTGTCGCTCCACCGGCACATCAACCGCGCCTATCGTTTCGGCGCGTTCTCGAAGGGCTACGTGCAGATCCTGGCCGCCCAGCAGACCCCGCACGGACAGAGCTGGTTCCAGGGCACCGCTGATGCGGTCCGCCAGAACATCAACGTGTTCCGCGACTTGGAGTGCGAATACGTCCTGGTGCTGGCAGGCGACCACATGTACCGCATGGACTACCGGCAGCTGCTGCGCGACCACGTCGAGCACGGCGCCGACATCACGGTCAGCGTCAAGCCGTGCTCGGAGTCGGAGATTGCGGGCTTCGGGGCGGCCCGCGTGGACCCCAGCGGCCGGATCGTGGAGTTTCGCGAGAAGCCGGCGTCGGCGGCAGCTCGGGAGGGAATGCAGGTCTCACCGGCAATGCTGGAGGCCAAGGGCGCGCGCTCCGACCTTCCGTTCCTGGCGTCGATGGGCATCTACCTGTTCAACAAGGAGGCGCTGCTCACCGTCCTCGACAGCAAGCTGGTGGACTTCGGCCGCGACATCATTCCCGCCGAGGTCGGGCGACGCCGCGTGCAGGCGCACTTCTTCAAGGGCTACTGGCGGGACATCGGGACGATCCGGGCGTTCTTCGACGCCCACATGGACCTCGTCAAGCCGGAGCCGCCGTTCAGCTTCCACGATCGTTCGTGGCCGATCTACACCCGTCCGCGCTACCTGCCCGGGGCTCGTCTCTCGGGGTGCCGGTTCAATCACGTCGTGCTCGGCGAGGGCTCCCGGATCGTTGACTGCGAGGTCGAGGACTCAGTGATCGGGCTGCGCTCGGACATCCGTGGCGCCAAGATCAGCCGCACCCTGATCATGGGCGTCGACAGCCACTATCCGGACTTCCCAGGCGCGCCGCCGGTCGGCGTCGGCGAGGGGAGCGAAATCCGCGACGCCATCATCGACAAGAACGCCCGCATCGGACGCAACGTCAGAATCGTCAACGAGGCCGGTGTCCAGGAAACGGACGGCGAGGGCTGGGCGATCCGCGAGGGCGTGATCGTCGTGCCCAAGAACAGCGTCATCCCCGACGGTACGGTCATCTGATCTGAGTTGTCGCTTGAGCTATGATGGCAGCGTGGTTGCCGGGTCTGCTCGACAGTGACGCCGCCGGCGCGCGGACCGCGCCTGAAGAGCTCAATTCCTGGGACAGGTGACGATCGTGGCGCACGACTTCAGGGACTTCGAGCACCTGTTGCGGCTGGTTGCGATTTTCGTCGTCGGCTTCGCGCTGTTCATCGTGGTGCGGGCGATGTTGGTGCCGGACGACTTTGGCGTGTACGGCCACTTCCGAGCCGGAGCCCTCGACGACAATCGGCAGCGGCCGCTGGCTCACGCCGGCGCAGCTGCGTGCAGCGACTGCCACGACGACGTCGTGAACTCACGCGCGGGCGGCGGCCACGAGAAGGTCCGCTGCGAGGCCTGCCACGGCCCGCTCGCCGCGCACGCCGATGACCCTTCCGCCCAGGCCCCGGAGCTGCCGAACCCGGGCACCGTTTGCCTGAAATGCCATTTGCCGGCGATGGCGAAACCTGCCACGTTCCCACAAGTGGATCCGACCGAGCACGCCGACAACGAGCCCTGCGACACCTGCCACCTCCCGCACTCACCACGTCTCGAGGAGGGCTGATCATGGTCACCGACCGGCGCGAGTTCCTGATCGGCGGCGGCAGGGTGCTCCTCATCGCTTCAGCTGCTGCTTCCGGCGCGCTCAAGTATGTGCTCGCCGGTGCAGCTGAGCAGGCGCCCGGCTACGTCCTCGACGACCACTGGTGGGCGATGACGATCGACATCGATCGCTGCATCGGCTGCGGCAACTGTGTGCGGGCGTGCAAGGCGGAGAACGACGTGCCGCGCGAGCCGTTCTTTTTCCGGACTTGGGTCGAGCGGTACCACCTGCCGGAGGGCGACGTCGACCGACCGGTCGTCGATTCACCCGACGGCGGTTTCGACGGTTTCAAGGAGCTCTACCGCCCGGGTGACGGCTCCAAGAACTTCTATGTCCCCAAGCTGTGCAATCACTGCGCCCACTCGCCGTGTGTCCAGGTCTGCCCGGTCGGTGCCACGTTCGACAGCCCGGATGGTGTCGTGCTGGTCGACAAGACCTACTGTCTGGGCTGCCGCTACTGCGTGCAGGCCTGCCCGTACGGCTGTCGGTTCATCGACCCTCGGACCCGCACGGTGGACAAGTGTACGTTCTGCTACCACCGCATCACCAAGGGCCTGACCACCGCCTGCTGCGAGGTCTGCCCTACCGACGCGAGGGTCCTCGGCGATCTCAAGAATCCTTCCGACCGGATCCACGCTTTCCTGCGCGAGCACACCATCCATGTCCTCAAGCCACAGATGGCGACCGGAGCGAAGGTCTACTATGCCGACCTCGACGGGTCGGTGCGTTAGGGGGAGGCGATGGGGGTCGACACCGCGCTGCTCAGCCAGGTCGAGGGCTTCATGTATCCCAACGAGGTCGAGCTCCAGTGGAGCGTGCTGATCGTCCTCTATCCGTTCATCACGGGTTTGGTCGCAGGCGCTTTCATCCTGGCTTCCCTCGAGCGGGTCTTCAAGGTCGAGGAGGTGCGTCCGACCTACCGGCTCTCGCTGCTCACCGCCCTCGCCTTCCTGCTCGTGGCTCCACTGCCGCTGCAGCTCCACCTCGGCCATCCCGAGCGGTCGTTCGAGATGTACCTGACGCCGCACACCACGTCGGCGATGGCCATGTTCGGCTTCGTCTACCTGTGGTACCTGATGGTCGTGCTGATTGTCGAGATCTGGCTCGACTATCGCCGCGACATCGTGCTCCAGGCGCGGTCCCAGACCGGGGTCCTGCAATGGGTCTACCGCGCCATGGCGCTGGGCTCGGACAACATAAGCCCCCGCTCTTTGGCGATCGACGACCGTGTTGGACGCTTCATCACCATCGTCGGCATCCCGTCGGCCTTCCTGCTCCACGGTTACGTCGGGTTCATCTTCGGCTCGGTCAAGGCCAACCCGTGGTGGTCGACGCCGCTGATGCCGGTGGTGTTCCTGTTCTCGGCGATGGTGTCCGGCATCGCCCTGGTCCTGCTGCTGTACATGCTCGTGTCGTGGGTCCGGCGCACGGCCATCGACATGCGCTGCCTCGACACCGTGGCCCGCTATCTCTTCTACGCGTTCGTGATCGACTTCAGCCTCGAGATGCTCGACCTGGTGCACCGCATCTATGTGGCCGACGAGTCGTTCAAGAGCCTCGACTTCATGGTCAAGACCCGGCTGTTCGGCTCGCAGATCCTGCTCCAGATCATCATTGGCACCCTGCTGCCTCTCGCTCTGCTGGCGCTGACCCAGTTGGCCCGTCTGAGCGACCGGGCGCGCAAGGGCCTGTATGCGACCGCGGGCGTGCTGACGATGGTCGGGATCTTCGCCATGCGCTGGAACGTGGTGATCGGCGGCCAGCTGTTCTCAAAGTCCTTCCTCGGGTACACGGTCTACAAGATGGACTTCGCCACCCGTGAAGGCCTGCTGCCGGCCATCCTGCTCATGGTCCTGCCCTTCGTGATCCTGGCGGTGCTGATCAGGCTGCTGCCGCCGTGGCCGGAGTCGGCAGCGCATCGCGAGTCCGCCTGACAAAGTCGGGTCGGATCTCGTCCGGAAAGCGGAGTCGCCAGAGCTACGGCGCGGGCTGCACCGGCGGCGGCTGCTGATCGGGCGGCTGCTGGTCGGACGCCGGCCACCGGCTGACATCCACTGGAACCGGCTGCGGGGCGCTGGACTTGAAGACGGCGCCGCCGATCAGCCCGCCGATGGTCGCGAAGATCACGCCGAACACGATCGAGAAGAAGAGCCCGATGAGCGCGAGCACGGTCGGGCCGGTCGACTCCATGAAGCGATTGACCTGGTCCACGACCTGGGGGTCCATCGTCCCGACGCTCTGGAACTGCTCGACGATCTCGTCCAGGTCGCCGACGCCGAAAACGGTAGTGACGACGGCGCTGACGATGCCGGTGACGATGCCGTAGACCAGGCCCGAGGCGAGGCCGACGACAGCGCCGTTGGTGACGGAGAAGCCGGACCCGGCCGTCGTGCACTGGCGCGAGTACAGCCAGGCTGCGACGAACCCGCAACCGATGATCAGCGCACAGCAGGCGCAGTTGATCCAGTTGAGCACCGGGATCGCTCCGGCGACGCCGAATGCGGCGCCGGCGATCAGCGCGGGCTTGAGCATGGAAGGGGCCTGGCCGTTCATCGTCTCCTCCTTGCGTGGCTCCTATTGTACGGGATCGCCGGGCGGCCGCTCCGCGGGACAGCCGACGTGCGCCGCGATATCCGCTATGGCGTCGGCGAGCAGCAGGCCGAGGACCGCGCCCGGGGCGACGGCGATGGCGAATCGCGGCCAGCTCGGGAGGCTCGGCAGGCCGGCGAGGCCAGCGGCGAGGTCCATGAGCGTGGGGACGGCCGCGACGATGAGCATCGCCAGTGTCGGCCGGCAGCGGACACCGGACGACACCGCGGCGAGCAGCCCGAGCAGCCCGCCCGCGTACAGCCCCGCGCACCGCGCGCAGACCGCGAGCGGACCGTCGCCCAGGTTGAGGCAGCGCTCGGGCTGCTGGTGGCAGGTGGGCCGGAAGGCGAGCCGCAGCCAGGAGCCGGCCGGCGAACCGTGATTCTCGAGCCAGGGCGCGAGCACGAAGCCGGCGCACCAGAGAGCAGCCGCGAACGCAACCACTGCCACGAGGCGGCGGGAGCGGGAATCGAGGCGGGCCATGGCGTGCATTGTACGGGGGGATTTGGGAGGGCATGCGAAGAAGTCGGAGAAGAAGACGGGCACAGGCCCGGAAGCGGGCGCGGAAGCGGAAGCGGACGGTCAATTGTCGGTGGGCACGGCGGCTTCGGGCTCGAACAGCGCCAGCTGCTCGTGGTCGCACGGGATCAGCCCGCTCGCGCTGACGCCGAGCAGGCGGACCGTGCGGACGGCGGCGTCGGTACGGCGGACCAATTCGTGCGCGCAGCTCGCGATGACCGCCGCCGCAGCGGTTGGGACAGGCAGGCTCATCGAGCGGGTGTGGGTCGCGAAGTCGGGGTAGCGGACCTTGACGGTGATGGTGCCGGCTGCGAGCCGCCGGTGCTCGAGCCCGCCCGCCACCTCCGCCGCCATCTCGCCGAGGAGGTCGTCGATCGCGTGGAGGTCGGCCAGGTCGCGCGGGAACGTCCGCTCGGTGCCGAGGCTCTTGCGCACGTGGTCGGTCCGCACCGGGCGGTCGTCGATGCCACGGGCGTATTGGAAGAGGGTGCGACCCCAGCTGCCGAAGCGGGCCAGCAGCTGGTCGACGGAGAGTCCACGCAGGTCGGCGACGGTGGTGATGCCCATCGCCTGCAGGGCGCGCTCGGATGCCGGCCCGATGCCGTGCAGCCGGCGCACCGGCAGCGGCGCGAGGAAGGACATCACCCGGTGCGGCGGCACCACGGTCAGCCCGTCCGGCTTGTGATGGTCTGAAGCGATCTTGGCGACGAGCTTGTTGGGCGCGACGCCGACGCTCACGGTCAGGCGCAGCTCCTCGCGGACTCTGCGCCGGATGTCGACCGCGATCGCGGTGGCCGACGCGAAGTCCCCGAGGCGGCCGGTGACGTCGACGTAAGCTTCGTCCAGCGACATCGGCTGCACGACCGGGCTGTAGTCGCGGAAGATCGCCAGGATCTTCTCGGACTCCGCGACGTAGCGCCGGAAGTCGGGCCGAAGGAGGACGGCCTCGGGGCACAGCCGGACCGCCCTGGCCGCGGGCATCGCCGAGTGGATTCCGAAGGCGCGCGCCTCGTAGCTGGCGGCGGCGACGACCCCGCGGCCGGCCGGGTCGCCGCCGACCACCACCGGCCTCCCGTGCAGCGACGGGTCGTCGCGCATGTGGACCGCGGCATAGAACGCATCCATGTCGCAGTGCAGGATGCGGCGCGGTGAGGCGGTCTCGGGCACGCCACGAGTTTACACCTCATTTACGGTCAAAGCGCCGTCTCCCTGCCCCTCTCTGTGCCCGGGCCCAAATGGGGCTCAAAGTTGGGGCACGCCATGATCGGAGACGGAGACGGGCATGGGCCGGGGGAGTGGGTACGGGTGCCCGCTTGGGCTCACGGACCTGGCGCGCCGGAGCTGCCCGGATGGTCCGGCTGCGCCCACTTCTTGACCGTCACGACCTCCTTCATGTGGCCGATGACCTGGAGGGTGACGTCCTTGGTGAGCGCCTCGATCTGGGCGAGCCCGGGGCCATAGGCCACGGCGTCGATGATCGACGCGGCCACCTCGTCGAGCGCTCGCTGCCCCTCGTCGGAGTCGAGCGTCGCCGAGATCGCCTCCAAGGCGGTGTCGAGGATGACGCCGCCGGTGGCGCGGACGAGAGGTCGGAGGACCACACCCGGCATCGGCACCGCCCGCAGCGCCGCCGACTCCTCGACCGCGGCATCGAGGTTGAGCTGCAGCAGCGACCGGAGGTTGGCGAGCGTGGTCGGATCGGTGAGGATGGTGCGGATCTGGGCGGCGAGGACCTGCCGGATCTCGTCGAGCCGGGGCTCCACGGTCGAGCGGACGATCCGGGTGTGAGTCCCGTCGCTGATCTCCTCGTGCAGCTCCGACAGGATGCGCAGCGCCACCCGGTCGGAGACCTCCTCGGTGATGATGTTGGAGACGTAGGCGACGGTGCGGCTGAACACGTCCTGGCCGACGCTTGTCAGTTCGCTGCGGCGCAGCCGCATGTACATCGAGACCACCCGCAGCAGGCGGAAGATCCGGAAGTAACCGAGCGGAATCAGGCCCAGCAGGTCGTACCAGTTGAAGATCGGGAAGAAGAACCACTTGGCATAGACGCGGCGGCGCAGCGCGAAGCACCAACGGACGAGGAACTCGATCCAGAACAGGGTCAGGAAGGGCAGGTCGATCATCCAGAAGTGATCGGTGAGACGACCGTTGAGGTCATACGAGCGGTGGTAGTTCAGCTCGAGCGCGCGGACCAGCTGTGGGTCCTGCTGATCGAGCCGATACCGGAGCTCCTCGGGGTCGGTCGGCCAGAGGGCAGCCACCGCCTGCTCGAGGATCTGCTGGTTCTCGAGGTCGGAGCGGGGCACGCCGGTTGAGTCGGCGAGCTTCTGCTTGAGCACGCCGAGCAGGTCCGACTGACCTGACCGCTCGAAGGGGTTCTCGCGAAACACCCGCAGCGTCAGCGCGCGCAGACTCGCGACGCGGTTCGGAATCTCGGGCGACGCCAAATCGCGTTGCAGCAACGCCTTTGTGGTCACCATCTCGCTGAGGACGCTCTGTGTCAGGGGGTGCGGCGTGATCCCTTTCACCGGGTCGTAGATCCGGGTCACCACCGGCAGGTAGTGGAAGTAGGTCGGCCGCAGCCACAAGTAGGTGAGGTCGAAGACGATCAGCGAGAGATTGATGATCGCCACCCACACCATGAAGACGTCCCAGGCGAGCGCGCGCTTGGACCGCTTGGTGAGGTCGTGGTACCCCTGCAACACCTTCATGGCGCCTCCTGGGCGGTGCGTCGTATTGTAGAGCTTCTTGAAGCGAATGCCCCCTCCAGTGTCCGTGCCCCTCTCCGTGCCCGTGCTCGAGAGGCGAGGGGGGTGCGAAGAAAGGGCGTCCTGCGGGCGTGCCACCTTTGGCGATTTCGGGACAACGACCTTCCTGGATAGATTCTTGCGACCCGAAATCGCCAAAGGTGGCAACCTCGGGGAGCGCCTCCGGAGAATCAGCGCGAAGCGTCCTCGAGGACGGAGCGAACGAGCGTCGTCGGGCGCGGAAGCGGAAGCGGGCGGGGGCACGGGTGGATCGTCTACAATCGGGGCCGACGGGAGGTCGACATGCCGTCACTGTCGTCCAAGTCGGCACGGCTCCAGGCGTCGCCGATCCGGAAGCTCGCCCCCCATGCCCGGGCCGCCGAGGCGCGAGGCATCAAGGTCCATTACCTCAACATCGGCCAGCCCGACATGCCGACGCCGCCGCAGATGCTCGCCGAGCTGCGCGGGCTTCCCCTCAACCGCATCGCCTATGCGCCGAGCGAGGGCTTGCCCGAGGCCCGTGAGGCTTGGAGCGCGTTCTTTGCGAGCTGGGGCATCCGGTTCGCGCCCGACGAGATCCTGGTCACCACCGGCGCCAGCGAGGCCATTACCTTCGTCCTCGCGGTGGTCGCCGGAGGCGGCGGCGAGGTCCTGGTGTTCGAGCCCTGCTACACCAACTACCTGAGCTTCGCGGCGCAGGCCGACGTGACGATGGTGCCGGTGACGCTCCGTGTCGAGGACGCCTACCACTTCGGCTCTGAGGAGCGGCTGCGGGCCGCGATCGGCCCCCGCACCAAGGGCATCCTGCTCTGCAACCCTTCCAACCCGACCGGCACCGTCTACACCGAGCAGGAGCTCGATGCCGTGGCGCGGGTGGCGGTCGAGGCCGATCTGTTCGTGATCTGCGACGAGGTCTACCGGGAGTTCGTGTTCGACGGCGGCGCAGTGCGCTCGTTCACGCGCTACGGCGACCTGGCAAACCGCATCATCGTGGTCGACAGCGTGTCGAAGCGCTTCAACGCCTGCGGCGTTCGCATCGGCTGCATGGCCACCAGCAACCGCGAGGTGCTCGACGTGGCCCTCCGCTTCTGCCAGGCGCGGCTCTCGGTGGCAACCGCCGAGCAGCGCATGGTGATCCCGATGCTGAGGGAAGGACGCAGCTACTCAGAGCACCTGTGCGGCGAGTACCAAGGGCGGCGCGACGCGGTCTACGATGGCCTGTCCCGCCTCGAAGGCGTGACGCCGCACCGCAGCGAGGGCAGCTTCTACACCATGACCCGGCTGCCGATCGACAGCTGCGAGCGCTTCGCGGTGTGGATGCTCAGGGACTTCGAGTGGCAGGGCGAGACGGTCTGTCTGGCGCCGGGCGAGGGCTTCTACGTGACCAGAGGCCTCGGCGTGGACGAGGTGCGGATCGCCTTCATGTACGACGCCGCGACGCTGGAACGGGCGATGACGGTTCTCGCGCACGCGGTGGCGGCCTACCCCGCCCGCCGGGAGCTGGCGGCCGCTTCGCGCTGACGAGGCAGCACGCACGCATCGGTGAAAAGCGGTTCGCGAATGGCGGACGCCGGCAACGCGGCTCGTTCAGGTGTCCGGTGGGCCCTCGTCCGGTGCCAGGGCCGGCACTCTGGCTGTTTGCCGGCGATGTCGCGCGCATTCCTATCTGACAGGGTCAAGGTCTGACTGAGGTTGGAGTCTGGTTCGGGCACGGGCACGGAGACGGGCACGGATCCGGCTTCGTCCAGCGGGCTTCGCCGTGACAAGGACGGGCTCGGGCACGCGCGGGGCCCACATGCCGATCACCCATCCTCGACCGCCTCACGTCCCGATCCGGGTCACGGCGATGACCGGACCGTCGAGCCGCTCGAGGTCGGAGAGATCCACCGCGGCCTCGACGCACCACAGGTCCTCGCCCTCGGGGTCGCATAGCACCTGGACCGCCTCCCACTGCAGCTCGCCGGTCTGGCGGATGGTGGTCTTGTCGGCGAGGCGGGCGCGGTGGTCGAAGACCACCCTGCCGAAGCGCTCGAGGAACGGCGCCAGCGCCTCCTCGAAGCGCTCCGGCGGCCAGTGAGAGTCCGACCCTTCGTCGCCCTGGTGGACGGTCTGCGCGGCCTCCTCCCACTCCTTCCGCGACAGGGCTGCGAGCAGCGCGTGCAGCTCGCCGCGGATCCGTGACGAGAACCGGCGGGGATCGGCGAGCAGCTCCTCGGCGACCAGGCGGCGGTGACCTTCCCGGCTCGTCTCGCCCTGGAACCGGAGCTCGGGGTGGATCAACGACTCCCACTCCTCGATCAGCGAGGTGTCGGTGCGCTCGATGACGCCGCGGAGGTAGCCGATGATGTCCCAGACCGCGTCGCTCTTGAGCGAATCGGGGACGTTCTGGTCGAGGGTCTTGTAGGCCTGCGACAGGTAGCGCAGCAGGATGCCCTCGGACCGCTGGATCCCATAGCGGCGAACATACTCGCCGAAGCCGAGGTACTCCTCGACCATCTCACGCGCCACCGACTTCGGCTGCACGAGGTCGCCGCCGACCCACGGGTGCCGGGACCGGAAGTGGTCGAACGCGATCTGGATGAAATGGGCCGCCGGCTGCGGGTGGGTGACCTCGTCGAGGCGCTGCATCCGCTCCTCGTAGGGAACGCCCTCGGCCTTGAGCTGGGCGACCAGCTGGTCCTTTGCCCTGTCCACCTGGCGGCGCAGGATGACGGCAGGGTCCTCGAGCACCGACTCGACCACGCTGAGCAGGTCCAGCGCGTGGGTATCGGCGGTCGGGTCGAGGCGACCGATGGCGTCGACCAGGAACAGGGACAGGTTGTGGAACAGCGAGAAGTCGACCTGGAGCTCGTCGTCGACCGTGGCCCAGTAGTACGACGAGGCGGTGTCGCGCACCATCCGCACGATGCCCTCGCGATGGAGCGAGCGGACGAGCTGTGCGGCCCGCGCCTGGTGCCGCCGTTTCGAGGTGTCGTCCTCGTGGGAGTCTGCGATCAGCTGGCGGATGGCGTGGAAGTTCCGGCGCTCGGGGTCGTTCGCGGCGGCGTCCCGCTCGAGCAGGTCGACGATCATGCCCGGGGTCAGGCGGAACCGGGACTGCAGCTTCTCCGGCGGCGACTCCCGCAGGCGGCGGAAGGTCTCGTCGGTCCACGACACCTCGCCGTCGGCCGCCTTCTGGAGCGACCGGCGCCGCTTCTTGTTGCCGCCGCCGGCCGCTGCCTTGGCCTCCTCGCGAAGCCGTTCGACGACGTGCTCCGGTGCCTGCGCCACCACCCACCCGCGGTCGTCGAAGCCCTTGCGACCGGCGCGGCCGGCGATCTGCTGGAAGTCGCGGACCTTGAGGTGGGTGGTCTTGCGGCCGTCGAACTTCGCGAGCTTGGTGAACAGCACGGTGCGAATCGGGATGTTGACACCGACCCCGAGGGTGTCGGTGCCGGAGATGATCTTCAACAACCCCTGCTGGGCGAGCTGCTCGACGGTGAGGCGGTACTTCGGCAGCAGCCCGGCGTGGTGGACGCCGATGCCGAACGACAGGAAGCGGCGGAACTCACGGCCGTACGGCGTCTGGAAGCGGACGTCGCCGAGCGACTGGGAGAGCGTCGCCTTGTCCTGCTTCCCGATCAGCGGCAGCGAGGTCAGGCTTTGCGCGAGCTCGGCGCAGTCGCGCTGGGTGAAGTTGACGATGTAGATCGGAGCCCGGTTGTCCTCGACCAGCGCCATGACCGTCTCGTGAACCGGAGTCGCCAGGTAGTCGAACTCGAGCGGCACCGGGCGATGGGCAGAGGTCACCTCGGCGACACCGATGCCGGTCGCGGCCTCGAGATGGCGGGCGATGCTGGACGTGTCGCCGAGGGTTGCCGACATCAGCAGGAAGCGGGTCCGCGGCAGCGTGATGAGCGGGACCTGCCAGGCCCAGCCGCGGTCGGGGTCGCTGTAGTAGTGGAACTCGTCCATCACCACGTACGGAGCGTCGAGGGTGTCGCCGAGCCGCAGCGCCAGGTTGGCGAGGACCTCGGCGGTGCAGCAGATGACAGTTGCACCGGGGTTGATGCTCGCGTCGCCGGTCAGCATGCCGACCCGGTCGGGCCCCAGCTGGTCGCACAGCCGGAAGAACTTCTCGCTGGCCAGGGCCTTGATCGGCGACGTGTAGTAGCTGGTCCGGCCCTCGCACAGGCCCTTGAAGTGGAGCCCGAGCGCCACCAGCGACTTGCCCGAGCCGGTGGGGGTGCTGAGGACGACGTGGCGACCGGACATCGCCTCGAGCAGCGCCTCCTCCTGGGCCGGATAGAGCTCGAAGCCCGCCGCGGCCGCCCACTCCAGGAAGAGACCGAGGATGCGATCCGGGTCGTGCGTCCCGCCGCGGGGCACCAGGTCCCCGAGGGTTGGCCTCGCAGCTGGATTCCCCTGAGCAGCCATCCGACTCCCGTCCGACGCACGGTGGAGCACCGGCGACCGGAACAGTGTACGCAGTCTCGGGCACGATCGGGAAAAGGGGGCCGGGAACGGGGATGGGAGCGGGGGTGGGCCAGGCGGCTGCAGCAAGCCGCAGCTGACTGGTCGGGGAGCTGAGGGCGGTATCGGTCAGTTCTGTCCGAAGGCCACCTCGAGGATCGCGTCCGGGTAGGTCTGGCGACCGTCGTGGTCGATCATGCCGGTGCGGTCCGTCGAAGCCCGCATGTCGGCGAGGTGGTCGTCGAGCTGCGGGTCGAGCCGGCGCAGGAACTCGAGCCAGGCCGTCTCTCCGGACAGCGGAAGCAGGGGCGCCCCGCGATCCGACTGGCGGTGCCGCAGCCAGACCGCGAAGTTGTCGAGAGGAGCGCCGAACAGCACCGTGTACTCGCGGAAGAACTCGATCAGCACGAACGGGTTCGAGCTGTGCATCGCGCCGAGCAGTTGGGAATCGTGGCGGACCTCGAGCGTCCACCGGTAGTCGCCAGCGACCTCGATCTCGGTGCGCGGCGCCGGTGAGCCGCTGCCGTTGGTGCCCGACCCGGTGTGGTCGCGGCCGTTGGCCCCGTTGGCCGGCCTGGCTGGACTCTTGAGGCGCCCGAGCATTCGACCCTCCCGCGGGGGCTCGGTGCAGCCGCTGCTGCGCCGTGTCCCGCGGCGTCAGAATGCAAGTCCGATGCCGAGATCAAGTAGCGGAATGGTAGCGATGCGTGTCCCGAATCGTGACACGCGCCACAGGGCGTGACCGGCCACGGACAACCCGACGGTAGAGCGAAGGCGGGCGACCGAGCGATCGAGGTTGGTTCGGGAATGGCATCGGAAACCGGATCGGTGGGTGCGGGAGCGGAAGCGGAAGCAAACGCAGGGAGGGACTCGCCCCTCATCCGCCGAGCGCCCACTCCACGGCCGGCTCGATCCACTCCCGGTGCGGGACAAAGAACGCACCGTGACCGCCGCCGAGGTGGAGCTCGATCTCGTTGGTCTGGCTGCCGGGCCGGGCGCGGTCGAACAGCGGCCGGCAGCTCCCGGCGAGATCGTCGCTGGCCTCGAACACCGACAGCATTCGGCCGCGGGGCACCAGGTCCGGTCGGGAGGAGAGCCAGCGCCCGCAGCCAGCGAGGATGACGAAGTTGACGCCGTCGTCGGCGAGCCCGGACGAGGCGAGGATGGCGATTGCGCCGCCCTTCGAGAACCCCACCACGGTGATGGCGCTGGCTGGAGTGCCGGCGGCGATCAGATCGCGGACCTGGCGGACGACCCGATCGGCTGACACCGGGGGATCGGCGCCGGGCTCGCGCCGCTCGGCGATTACCGTCAGCCCGCGCGCCGCAAAGGCCGCGAGGATCCCCTCGTAGTCGTAGAGCCCGTACTGCGGGTGCGCCTCACCGGGAGCCGCAGTCTCCCAGAACTGGTTGTGGAGGTACATGAGGTAGTGCGCGCCGGGATCGATCGGCGACGGCAGGCCGCGGAGGACGGTGCCGGGGGAGGGGGCACGGCTGGGGGGCGCCGGGGCTGCCGGCGGCGACCCGCCGCGCCCGCAAGCGGCCGCGATCAGCAGTGCGGCAACGGCGGCGGCCAGGATGCCCAGGGCGCCGACTGGGTGCCTGCTCATCGACCGTCGAGGAACGCCTGCAGCCTGACGAACTCGGGGGTGAGCCGTCCGCGATGCATGATCACGGCGCGGCGCATTTCGGCGGGAAGCGCGAGCTCCTCGAAGGGGCGGTCGAAGTCGGCCTCGCCGACCGCCTTGAGGAAGGGGGCGAGCGTGTAGCTGAACGCGTTGGAGGCGTCGCGGGGCAGCTCGGCCGGCAGGATGTCAACGGCGAGGATGACCGGGCCAGGACCCTCGACGCCCCCCGTGATGGTCCCCGAGACGGGGTCGTAGGTGTAGACCGGGTCGCCGGGGTCGGTGGCCTTGACGGTGCACTCGATCGAGCCGTCGATGTCGCAGGCGAGGTCGCCGATCACCTTGAGCCGGGCCGGCTGCTCGCCGCAGAAGTGCTCTCGCAGCTCGGCCCGGGTGATCAGGCGGGGGTAGCGCTGATCCCAGTAGTTGCAGTTCAGCAGCACCGTCAGCCGCGGCAGATGCCGAGCGAAGACCGAGCGGTAGCGTTCAGGATGGTCGTAGTAGTCCCGGAGCTCAAAGCGACGGCGCGGGTCGGCCGGCTCGACAATGTGCTGCTCCTTGAAGGTCACCTGGACCAGCGAGCGCGCCACATCGTGCGGCCGCAAGCTGGCCAGCTCGTCGGGCTCGACCTCGGTGATCGGCAGTTCGTTCAGCAGCTCGCGAACCCCGCTCGCAACGTGGCCGTAACCAGCGATCCCGATCACGAAGGGGGAGATGCCGGCCGGGAGGCCGTTCGACTGGATGGACCGGCCGACCGCGCTCAGCGCTTGCCGGGCCTCGTCGAGGCTGGGGTAGCTGTGGGCCGGGGTGATCGACTCGAACGGCGAATGCACGCCCTCCCAGCGCAGCCGCTGGCCGAGAGCCCACAGGGTGTCGATCGCGCCCGCGAGCCCCGCGAATCGCCCGAAGAAGATSAGCCGGCGGCCTTGGTCATCGCGGACCATCTCGTAGTCGATGAGGGTGCAGCCGAGGTCGCGAAACCGCGCCAGCATCGGCAGGTTGTGCCGCTGCCCCTTGATCACGTGCGCGAAGAACAGGTAGGTCGMGCCCGGCAGCAGGCTCTCCGGCGGGACCTCCTTCACGCCCACGATGACGTTGGCGTCCGAGAGGTCGTTCGACACCACGGCGCCCGCGCGAACGTACTCCTTGTCGTGGAAGACGCGGCGCGCCGACGGCTGCACGACGACCTTGAGGCCCGGCACCTCGGTGAGCGTGCGGGCGAGGTCGGGCGTCACCGCCGAACGCCGCTCCCAGGGGCTCTTGGTCTCCCGACGGACGCCGATCACGCCGCGCATCTTGGCAAGGTTAGCGCGTCGCCGCGCGGTCGACAAGTCGGCTCGACGACAGCGCCCCGGCCGTTCGGCCGGGGCGCGATGCGGGCACGGGTGAGCGGCTACGCCATTTCGAGCAGGTACGCGAACCCCATCCCGCCACCGATGCACATGGTCACGATGCCCCGTTTGGCCTGGCGGCGCTTGAGCTCCCCGAGCAGCTTGACGGTCAGCATGGCGCCGGTGGCCCCCAGTGGGTGACCGGTGGCGATGGCGCCGCCGTTGACGTTGGTCTTGTCGGGATCGAGCCCGAGCTCGCGGACGCAGTAGACCGACTGGCAGGCGAAGGCCTCGTTGATCTCGACGAGGTCGATGTCGGCAAGCGTCAGCCCAGCCTTGGCGAGCAGCTTGGGAACCGCCTTGGCGGGCCCGATCCCCATGACGTCGGGTTCGACGCCGGCCACGGCCCACTGGCGGACGAAGGCGATCGGGGCAAGCCCCAGCTCGCGGGCCCGCTCCAGGCTCATCACCACGACCACCGCGGCTCCGTCGTTGATCTGCGAGGCGTTGCCGGCAGTGACGGTGCCCTTGGGGTCGAACACGGGCTTGAGCTTGGCCAGCCCCTCGATGGTGGTATCGGCACGAGGTCCTTCGTCGGTGTCGAAGTGGACGTCGCGCCACTGGCCGTTGTCGCGGACTCTGACGTCGAGCGGGACGATCTCGTCGACGAACTTGCCGGCCGCGATCGCGGCCGCCGCCTTGCGGTGGGAGTGGTAGGCGTACTCGTCCTGCATTTCGCGAGTGATGCCGAAGCGCCGCGCGACGACCTCGGCGGTCGTACCCATCCCCATGTAAGCGTTGATGTTGCTCTCGACCAGGTCAGGGAACGCGATCAGCTTGTTGCCGCCCATCTCGACCAGCGACATCGACTCGACGCCGCCAGCGATGACCACATCGTTGCTGCCGGCCTTGACCGTGTCGGCGGCGAGAGCGATGGTCTGCGAGCCCGACGAGCAGAATCGGTTAACGGTCATCGCCGGCACCTCGGCAGGGAAACCGGCCGCCATGGTGATCACGCGGGCCACGTTCATGCCCTGCTCGCCCTCGGGCATCGCGCAGCCGAAGATCACGTCGTCGACCATCGGCGGCTCGAGGCCGGGGGTCCGTTTGACCAGCTCCTTGAGTGCGGCCGCGGCGAAGCCCTCGGGGCGGGTGTCTTTGAGGCTGCCCTTCTTGGCGCGCCCGATCGGGGTTCGGGCAACTGACACGATGACGGCTTCACGCATCGTTGACTCCTTTCTCCGCGCGCCTAGTTCCGCAGCGGCTTGTTGTTGACGAGCATGTACTTGATCCGGTCCTGCGTCTTCGGCTCACCGCACAGCGACAGGAAGGCCTCGCGCTCGAGGTCGAGGATGGCCTGCTCGTCGACCGGATCGTTGATCGTGGTGTCGCCGCCGCAGATGACCCGGCTCAGGTGCCTGGCCACGGTCTGGTCGTGCGACGAGATCCAGTGGGTGACCTTCATGTTGTGGAGGAACATCTCGAGCGTCGCGATGCCCTCGCGGCCGGGCAGGTGGAACTTCTTGGGCAGCGGCGGTCGGTAGCCCTCCTCGGCCATCGCGATCGCCATCCGCTTGGCAGTCCACAGCTGCTGGTCGCGGTTGACCTCGACCACGTCGTACGGCCGCAGGAACTTGAAGTCGCGGGCCTCCTCGCCGGAGGTCGCGACCTTGGCCATGCCGATGGTCTCGAACACCTGGCGGATGAAGGGCAGGTTCGACAGGATCGGCGCGTCGATGCCCTCGAGCACCCGCTCGATGAAGAAGCGGCAGCCGCCGCCGGCCGGGATCAGACCGACGCCGACCTCGACCAGCCCGATGTAGGTCTCCGCAGCGGCACAGACGCGGTCGCCGCCCATCGTGACCTCGCAGCCGCCGCCGAAGGTGAATCCGAAGGGCGCCGTCACCACCGGGATCCGGGCGCGTCGCAGGCCGGTCGTGGCCTTCTGGAACTCGCGGACCACCTGGTCGATCATCGCCCACTGGTTGGAGTCGATGGCCTCCATGATCATCAGCAGGTTGGCGCCGGCCGAGAAGTTCTCGCCCTGGTGGTGGACCACCAGCCCGCGGAAGTCGCGCTCTCCGATCTCGACGCCCTTGTGCATGACCTCGATGATCTGGTCGTCGATCGGGTTCATCTTGGGCTGCAGCGCCGAGTGGAACTCGATGCAGGCGATGCCGTCGCCGAGGTCGACCAGGGAAGCACCCTTGGTCCGACAGATGATCTTCTTGGCGCTCCGCTTGAGGTCGGCGAGGACCAGGAAGCTGGCCGGCCTCGGCTCGCGCACGTAGGTCCCGCTCGCCGGGTCGTAGACCTGGCGTCCCTTCGCCGACTCCTTGTAGAAGCTCTTGTGGCCCGCGGCCAGCATGTCGAGGACCCACTGCGCCGGCGTGACGCCCTCGGCCTGCATCCGTGCCACCGATGCCTTGACGCCAATCGCGTCCCAGGACTCGAACGGCCCGAGCTCCCAGTTGTAGCCCCACTTGAGAGCATTGTCGATGTCGACAATGCTCTCGGAGATCTCGCCGAAGCGGGTGGAGGCGTAGATCAGCGTGTCCCGGGTCAGCCGCCATGCGAACACGCCGGCCCGGTCCTTGGCTGCGACGAGGTCGCGCAGCCGGGTCGCGACGTCATGAGTCTTCTTGGCCTTGCCGAGCGACGGGACGCTCAGCTTCTCTTTCGGGCGGTAGGAGCCCGTCTTCCAGTCGACGACGAACTGGGTCTTGCTCCCGTCGGGCTCCTTGACCATCCTGAAGAAGCCGCCGGCGTCCTTGGTCTTCCGGCCGAGCGAGCCGTCGGCGATCATCTTCTTCATGAAATTGGGGATGTCGAAGAGCGCGCGTTTCTCGTCGTCCGGGCACCCTTCCTTGAGGGTGTTGATCACGTGCGCCAGAACGTCCAGACCGACCAGGTCGACGGTGCCGAACGACGCGCTGCTGGGATGGCCGATGGCGGGGCCGGTGATGGCGTCGACCTCGTCGACCTGGTAGTCCATCTCCATCATCGCGTTGATGGTCGCCGCGATGCCGAAGGCGCCGATCCGGTTGCCGATGAAGTTGGGCGTGTCCTTGCCGTAGACGATGCCCTTGCCGAGACGGAAGCGGCCGAAGTCGGCGATGAACTGGAGGACGTCCGGAGCCGTGTGCTCGCCGGCCACCAGCTCGAGCAGGCGCATGTAGCGGACCGGGTTGAAGAAGTGGGTCACCAGGAAGTGCTTCTTGAAGTCGTCGGAGCGGCCCTCGGTCATGCCGGCGATCGACAAGCCCGAGGTGTTCGACGAGACGATGGCTCCGGGCTTGCGCACCTCCTCGACCCGGGCAAAGACCTTCTGCTTGATGTCGAGACGCTCGACGACGACCTCGATGATCCAGTCACACTCGGCAATGCGCTGCCAGTTGTCATCGAAGTTCCCGGTCTCGATCAGCGGCAGGAAGCGCTTCGAGTAGAGGAGGGCGGGCTTGGCCTTCTTGATGTTGTCGAGCCCCGCGAGGGCGAACTTGTTGCGGAAGCGGGGGTCGTCGGCGGTCAAACCCTGCTTGGCGTCGTCGTCGCCGAGCTTGGGGGGCACGATGTCGAGCATCACCACCGAAATCCCGGCGTTGGCGAGATGGGCGGCGATCCCCGACCCCATGACGCCTGCACCGAGCACCGCGACCTTTCGAATGTCTCTCGGCATCATTTCACCTCCCTTGGTCTCGTGGCGCGCCCCGGGCCAAGGGGCGGGCTCGTCCCGCCGGTCCGGGGGTGTCGCTCGTGGTGAATGAACACTCATTCATTCTCTCGCAGCCAACCCGGGTTGGCAAGTGCCGATCCGGTGCAAAGTGGCTCGGATCAGGAGTCAGCACCGCGCCTGTTGGGAACGCGGCGGGCTGTGGGGTACAATGTCGGCTCGAAGCCAGCACTTGATCGTACTCGATGGAGGTGACGCATGCGGCGTTGGATGGTGTTCGCCCTGTTGCTGCTCCTGAGTGGTTCGTCGGTGGGGGCGGGGGAGCTCGCCGGCGTGACCCTGCCGGACCAGGTGACGGTTGGCGGCAAGAACTTGGCGCTCAACGGGATGGGCGTGCGCAAGAAAATGATGATCAAGGTCTATGTGGCCGGCCTGTACCTCGAGCAGCGAAGCGCCGATCCGGCAGCGATCGTCGGGTCGGACTCGACCAAGAGGGTCGTCATGCACTTCACGACCAACATGGCGACCAAGAGCAAGATGGACGATGCCTGGCGCGAGGGGTTCGAAGCCAACTCCCCGGACAGCTTCGCAGCCCTGGCCGACCGGGTCTCGACCTTCATCGGGTTCTTCGGGGACATGAAGGACGGGGACGAGATCGTGCTCACGGTGTCACCGGGTGCCGGGACCGCAGCGGCGCTGAACGGTGAGGAGAAGGGGACGATCACCGGTGACGACTTCGGGGACGCTTTGCTCAAGGTGTGGCTCGGCGCCCACCCGCCTTCAGAGGATCTCAAGGCGGGCCTGCTCGGGAAGTAGCGGACCGCTTGTCACGGTGCGGCTTCCGACGCCTGGCCGCATCGCCAGGTCGTTGGGAGGCCTCGACGTCGCGGGCACGAAAACGGAGACGGGCACGGGGACGGGCTGGGGGATGGCTGGCCTCCAGATCCTAGCCCCCAGCCCCTGCTCGGGCGACGGCGCGTACACTGTGGGCGCTCTGCGTCAAGGAGGTCTTCGGCATGTCGTTCGAGAATCTCAAGGTCGCAACCACCGACGGCGTCCGCTGGATCACCGTCAATCGTCCTGACAAGCTCAACGCCCTGTCGACGGCGACCATCGCCGAGCTCGACCGGGCGATTGACGAGGCTGCGCACGACGACGACGTGATCGCGGTGGTGATCACCGGAGCTGGGGACAAGGCTTTCGTGGCAGGCGCCGACATTTCGGAGCTCCACGCGCTCGGTCCGATCGAGGCGAAGGAGTTCGCGCTGCGCGGCCAGGCGGTGTTCGCGCGCATCGAGCGCCTCCGCAAGCCGGTCGTTGCGGCGGTCAACGGCTATGCGCTCGGCGGCGGCTGCGAGCTCGCGATGGCCTGCCACCTGCGGGTTGCCACCGCAAACGCGGTGTTCGGTCAACCCGAGGTCAAGCTCGGGCTGATACCGGGCTACGCCGGCACGCAGCGCCTGCCGCGGCTGGTCGGGCGCGGGCGCGCCCTCGAGATCCTGACGACCGGCCGCAATGTCGGCGCCGAGGAGGCCGAGCGGATCGGCCTGGTGAATCGAGTCTGCGAGCCGGTCGCTCTGACCCAGGCGGTCAAGGAGCTGCTCGCCCCGATCCTTGCCAACGGGCCGCAGGCGGTGGTGAGCTGCCTCGAAGCCGTGCTCCACGGGCTCGACATGTCCTTCGAGGACGGCTGCCTCCTCGAGGCGACGCTGTTCGGCGTCGGCGCCGCCAGCGCCGAGATGAAGGAGGGGACCGCCGCCTTCCTCGAGAAGCGCAAGCCCAACTTCAGGCGCCGGTGACGGCGCTCGAGGCGGTGAGGGTTCGCCCGCCGTGTGGTTGGCCGCCGATCGGCGCCGCAGACCGCGCCTGGGCTCGCCGGCGGCCCCCCAGCYGGGCGCTGTGGCCGAGTTCCTTGATCGACGGGCACTTGGTTCGTAGAATTGAAAGGGGAGACGCCGCAGTCGGAGGTGATTCGTTGAGCGACTCGGAAGGGTCGTCGTCCAAGATCAAGGTCGTCGACCGGCGTTGGTTCACGGATGACGGCGATCCTCGCCCCGACCGTCCAGCCACCGCACAGCCGGCGGCTCGGGCCAGCGTGCCCCCGCCTCCCGCTGCCGCGGCCCACGCGACGCCTCCGGCAACCTCTCGTGAGTTCGTCGAGCTGGTCGCCATGCTCGCCCAGCAGGCGGAGCTGATGCTGACCGGAGCCGAAGGGCTGCCGCCTCACCCTGAGGAAGCCCGGCGGCTGATCGACTGCCTCGGCGCCCTCGAGGCCAAGACCGGTGGAAACCTCTCGCTCGAGGAGTCGCAGATCCTGACCAACGTGCTGTATCAGCTGCGGAGCGCGTTCGTGCAGGGCGGCCGATGATCCGGAGGCTGCTCTGTTTGCTGGCTGTGGCCTTCGCGCCGGTGGTCGGCGAGGCCGCGTCGGCGCTGGCCGACGACTGGATCAAAGTCCAACAGGCCCTGGCTACGGGCGATCGGGAGGAGGTCTCGGACCGGATCCGGCAGCTGCAGACGCGGGCGAGCGAGTGTCAGGCGCTGCGCCTCACACCGTACGCTGAGGGCCTGGTCACGTGGGCGAGCCGCCATCCGGGCCCCCTCGGTGCACTCGCAGTCCGCTCGGCTCGCGAGCTCGACCCCGAGCTGCCGTCCAGCTACTTCCTGTTTGCGCGATGGCAGTGGCAGCGGCGCGACCTCTTGGGCGCGGCGCGTTCGTATATCGCCGGCTGGTGGGCGCTCTTCCTGTTCGAGCCGACCCGCGCGATGCTCGGCGCGGCGACGATCGAGTGGGTGGTGCTCGCGCTGGGCTGGGCGCTGCTGCTGGCCGCGCTCGCGCAGACCCTGACCTTCATCACGCGCCTTGCTCACGACGCGATGGAGCTCGCGCGCCTCGTCCTGCGGCCGGCCAACGCGGTCGTGCTGGCGGCCGCCATCCTCGTGCTGCCGCTGTTTGGCGGGCGCGGACCGATCTGGTTGTTGATGTACCTGTTCGCGTTGAGCTTCGTCTACATGGCTCTCGGCCAGCGGATCGCGGCGGTGGCCACCTGCGTTGTTCTGGCCTTGGTGGTGCCTGCGCTGACGGTCTGGCAGTACACCATGCTGCGCTGGCCGCCGCTCCCGACCCGGCTGGCGAGCATGCTCGAGGAGCGTCGGATCGACTTTCCCTCGCTGCACGAGCTCGGCGACCTCGGAGGAGAGCTCGGCGGTGACTTCTCGTACCACATGCTGTACGGCGAGTTGCAGCGGATGCACGGTGACGTCGACCAGGCGCGGATCGAGTTCCAGAAGGCGATCCGGGCTGCCGCAGGGGAGTCGGGCCCACGCGTGTTTCTCGGCAACGTGGCGCTCGAGGACGGCGACGTTCAGCTCGCCATTCAGCTCTACAACGACGCGATCCAGAGCGATCCCCGCAACGCTCTCGCCCACCGCAACCTGTCATTCGCGTACGACCAGGCTCGCCGCTTCAAGGACGGCGACACCGCCCGCAGGACGGCCAAGGAGATCGCCGGAGTGGGCTGGCAGGACCTCGGCATCCCGGGGCGTGATCCCCGGATTCAATACCCGCGGCTCGGCCGTGAGGACATCGACGCGGCGCTGGCGCAGCTGCCTTCCGAAACCGACGCGCCGACGTGGCTTTCATCGGCGGAGGACCATTTCGTGCGGGCGCTGTTCTCCCCGATGTCGATGGTGTTCTGGCTGTGCGGAATCTTGGGTCTCGTCGTGCTCGCCGTCCGCGGCCGCTGGATGTGGACGGCGCAGCGCTGCAGCAGATGCGGCAAGACCTTCTGCGCGAAGTGCAAGACTGCGACCGAAAGCGATGCGCTCTGCAGCCAGTGCATCTCGGTGTTCCTCAAGCGCGACCTGGTCGCCATCGACCAGCAGCTCGCGAAGCAGGCGCGCGTGCGCCGCTGGGACATCGTGTCGACCGTGGCGCGGCGGGTGGCCAGCGCGCTGATTCCAGGCAGCCACGACCTGGCGGAGCGACGTCCGTGGCTGGGCTTGGCGACCGGTGTCCTGGCATGGATCTGCCTGCTCGGGGCGGTGATCTGGGCGCCGTGGGCGCTGCCGAGCGTGGATCCATACCTTGCGATTGCGCCGGTGCAGTTCATTCTCGGGGCGGGGTTCCTCGCGCTGTGGTTGCGCAGCGTCGTCGGCGCGTGGCCGGGGAGGTGAGATGGCTCTCGAGGGGACCCTGCGCGACTTCTCGTTTGCCGACATCCTGCAGCTGATCTCCCTTCAGCGCAAGACCGGCGTGCTGACGCTCAAGTACGAGGAGAAGCTGGTCACCATCTCGTTCGTCGATGGCTGCATCGTCGGGTCTTCGTCGCTCAACCAGCACACCGAGGACCGGATCGGCCTCATTCTGCTCAAGCGCGGGGAGCTGACCGAGCAGGAGCTCGAGGCAGCGCTGCGCCGCCAGGAGGAGACCCTGCAGCGCCTGGGCCGGATCCTGATCGACTCCCGCGTGGTCTCGGCGGAATCGATCCGGATCGCGCTCGAGCAGCAGATCCTGCAGATCGTCTACCGCGTCTTCCGGTGGTCCGATGGCGAGTACCACTTCTCGCAGGAGAAAAGCGTCGACTACGACCGGGACCTGATGGTCCCGATGGCCGCTGACTCGATCATCATGGAAGGCGCCCGGATGACCGACGAGTGGCCGTTCATCGACCAGCGGATCCCGGACCGCACGGTCGTGCTCATGAAGGTCGATCCCAACCGCCACTTCGAGGTCATCGAGGCGGAAGAGCGCGACATCGACGATCTCCGGTTCAGCTTCGCGGAGTCGCCGGAGGAGGCGCCGCGGCCCGAGCCGGCCGGCGATCGGCTGACCCGCAACCAGATGCTGGCCCTCGAGTTGGTGAACGGCCGCGACTCGGTCGAGGAACTGATCCTGCGCAGCCCGCTCATCGAGTTCGAGACCTGCAAGGCGCTCGCCGACTTGGTCGACCGCAGGATCGTCCGCGAGGCCACCCCGGAAGAGGTCGCGCGCCAGCTCAGCCGCGAGACAGAAGGCCAGTTGGAGCTCCGCCGGCCGGCTTCCATCCCGTGGCTCGCGATCCCGTTCGCAGCGGTGCTCGCGTTCGCGCTGATCATGATCCCGCTCAGCGCTGGCAACCCGCTCGTCCGCTTCCGGGCGGAAGTGTGGGACGGCCTGGCGCTCCACACTCTGTCCTGGCTGCGGCTGGTCAGGATCAGCCGGACGGCCGAGACCTTCTACGCATTGGAGGGCATCTATCCGGAGAGCGCCGCCGACCTGCTCGATGCCGGCTACGCGACCGACGTCAGCGACCCCTGGCGGCGGCCCTACCACCTGACCACGCACGAGGGCCGCCTCGTGGTCGCCGGCACCGATGCCAAGGGCGATCCGGCGCCGTCCCTCACCATCATCCGGAACCTGGCGACCGAGCCCGACGAGCCGGCCGGCAGGCAGCGGAATCGGCCGGGGGTGCGCCTCCTCGAATGATACTTGACAATGGTCCACTCAGGTTCTATATTGCCTCTCGGTGATGGAACTTGAGGAGGATTCAATCATGTCACGTGTCATCGGCATCGACCTCGGCACTACCAACTCGGTGGTCGCCGTGATGGAGGGTGGCAAGCCCACCGTCATTCCGAACCAGGAAGGCAACCGCACGACGGCGTCGGTCGTCGCTTTCACTCCGAATGGCGAACGACTGGTCGGGCAGGTCGCCAAGCGCCAGGCGGTGACCAATCCCGAGAACACGGTGTTCTCGGCCAAGCGCTTCATGGGCCGCCGGTACGACGAGGTGATCTCGGAGATCAAGACGGTCCCCTACCGGGTGGTGAAGGGCGAGAACGACACCGCCCGGATGCAGATCATGGGCCGGATCTATTCGCCGCCGGAGATCTCGGCCATGGTGCTGCAGAAGCTCAAGGCCGCCGCCGAGGACTACGTGGGCGGCAAGATCGAGAAGGCCGTGATCACGGTGCCGGCGTACTTCAACGATGCCCAGCGGCAGGCCACCAAGGACGCGGGCCAGATCGCGGGCCTCGAGGTGCTGCGGCTCGTCAACGAGCCGACTGCGGCGGCGCTTGCCTACGGGCTCGACAAGAAGGCCGACGAGACGATCGCGGTGTTCGACTTCGGCGGCGGCACCTTCGATATCTCGATCCTGGAGGTCGGCGCCGGCGTGGTCGAGGTCAAGTCGACCAACGGCGACACCCACCTCGGCGGTGACGACATCGACCAGCTGATCATCGAGTGGCTGGTGGACGAGTTCCGCAAGGACCAGGGCGTCGACCTGGCGAAGGACCGGATGTCCCTGCAGCGGCTCAAGGAGGCGGCAGAGAAGGCCAAGATGGAGCTGTCGTCGACCATGGAGACCGACATCAACCTGCCGTTCATCACGGCCGACGCGTCAGGACCCAAGCACCTCAACATTCGGCTGACCCGCTCCAAGTTCGAGCAGATGATTGCGCCGCTGGTCGAGCGGACCCTCGAGCCGTGCCGGCAGGCCCTCAAGGACGCCGGGCTCGCCGCGAAGGACGTCGATGAGGTGGTCCTGGTCGGCGGCTCGACGCGCATCCCGATGGTCGTCAAGCTGGTCGCCGACTTCTTCGGCAAGGACCCGCACAAGGGCGTCAACCCGGACGAGGTGGTGGCGATCGGCGCCGCGGTCCAGGCCGGCGTGCTGGCCGGCGAGGTCAAGGACATGCTGCTGCTGGACGTCACGCCGCTGTCCCTCGGCGTCGAGACCCTGGGCGGCGTGACCGACGTCGTGATTCCGCGCAATACCACGATCCCGACCCGTAAGAGCAAGGTCTACTCGACCGCGGACGACAACCAGAACCAGGTCGAGATCCACGTGCTCCAGGGCGAGCGGACGATGGCCGGCGACAACCGGACCCTGGGCCGCTTCCACCTGGTCGGCATCCCGCCGGCGCCGCGCGGGATCCCGCAGATCGAGGTCACCTTCGACATCGACGCCAACGGCATCCTGCACGTGGCGGCGAAGGACCGTGGCACCGGCACGGAGCAGAACATCCAGATCACCAGCTCGTCGGGGCTCTCCGACGGCGAGATCGACAAGATGGTGAATGAGGCCCAGTCGCACGCGGCGGATGACTTGAGAAAGCGCAACGAGGTCGAGACGCGCAACAAGCTCGACGGGCTCGTCTACTCGACCGGGAAGCTGGTCAACGAGAACCGCGACAAGCTGGCGGGAACCGACCTGTCCGAGGCGGAGCGGGCGCTCGCGGAGGCCAAGAAGGCCCTCGAGGAAGGGCCAGCCGACCGGATGGAGCGCGCCTACGAGAAGCTTACCCAGGCGAGCCACCAGATCGCTGCGGCGCTCTACAAGGCGACCTCATCCGGCGCCGGGGCGGCGGGGCCGGCGGCCGGCGGCAGCGCCAGCGGTCCTGCCGGCCAGGCGGCAGGGACCGAGGACGAGGTCATCGACGCCGAGTATGTCGACGTCGACGCCGACGAGCGCACGTGAGGGCACAAGTCGACTCCGAGTGACGAGGGCATGCTGTGGCCGCCCTTGGTGTTAGAGTGAGAGGGCCTCTCGCCGGGAGAACAGACGCAGCCGGGGAGCCCTCGCCGTGCAGTGGACGAGCGGAGGAGCCGTGAAGTTGAAGCCACGCTACCGGATGATCTCGTGGGTCGCGGAACGGTACAACGTCCATCCGCAGACGCTTCGGCTCTGGGAGCGCGAGGGGCTGCTGCAGCCCGCCCGGTCGAAGGGCAACACGCGGATGTACGACGACGAGGCCTGCGACCGCCTCGAGACGGTGCTGTCGTTGACCCGCGACCTCGGCGTCAACCTGGCGGGCGTGGAGATCATCCTCAACCTCAAACAGCAGCTCGCCAAGGTCCAGGCCGAGAACGAGCTGCTGACCAAGATGCTGCGCCGGACCGTCCAGCAGAAGTCCGAAGTGCCCAGGTACCACGCGATCGTGAAGGTCGAGTCGACCTCGATCCGCGCGGTTGACGAGGAATGAGAAAGCGCGCCGGGGCTTCGCCGAATGCAGAAGCGGCGACGCTGCGCCGCTACCTCAAGGAGATCGCTCAGTACCCGGCCCTCGACCACGACCAGGAGCTCGCGCTGGCGCAACGCATTGCGAGTGGAGACGAGGAGGCCGTTCGCCAGCTCGTCGAGTCGAACCTGCGATTCGTGGTTGCCGTCGCGAAGCGGTTCCGCAGTCCCAACATGCCGTTCCTCGATCTGATCAACGAGGGCAACCTGGGGCTGATCCAGGCGGCCCGCAAGTACCGGCCCTTCGAGGAGGGCCACGACGTCAAGTTCATCACCTACGCCGTGTGGTGGATCCGCCAGGCGATCCTGCACGCCCTCGCCGAGCACGCCGGGTCGTTCCGACTGCCCCAGAAGCAGGCCAACGCCCTGTACCGGCTCGAGCGGATCCGCCTGCTGCTCACTGAACGGTTCGGGCGGCCGCCCTCCGATGCCGAGCTCTCCGAGGAGCTCCTGATGCCGGTCGACGACGTCCGCTTGCTGACCAGGGCCTCGCTGGCGTCGCTGTCCTTGAACGATCCGGTGGACACCGACGGCGATTCGGAGCTCGGTGACCTGCTCGAGCAGACGGTGCTGCCCGACACCGACGAGCGGATGGTGCGGGAGTCGATCAAGCTCGCGGTCGCCGACGCCCTCGCCGACCTCCCCGAACGGGAGCGCCGGGTGCTCGAGCTCCGCTTCGGGCTCGAGGACGACCAGCCGAAGACGCTGCGCGAGATAGGCGACATCATGGGGCTGTCGCGCGAGCGGGTGCGGCAGATCGAGGGCCGCGCCCTCAACCAGCTCCGCCGCTCGCACAAGACCCACACCCTCGTCGGGTACATCAACTAGCCCGCATGTCTCACCGCCCTCCTGAATCGAGATGAAGGTGACCGGCAGGGGGTGCCAGAGGAGGTCGATGAGAAATGCGGGCTGTGGAGAGAAGGTGGTATCTGGTTTATTGAGGCTGGGATGCGCGGAGGAGTCGGTCAGCGGGCACACCCATGGCAGGCCCGTGGCGCGACCCAGGTGCCTGGCTTCAGGAAGTTGGGAAGTTGGCCGCCCATGACGGAGTCGCTCACGTGCCAGGTGCTCCCATTTGGCGGCACCGGAGGAAGAAGAAGGGTGGGAGGGGCCCGTTGCGTAGCCGCACGAGCGAAACCGGATCTGCGCCGGAATCCGAAAGTGCCAGAGTGCCGGCCCTAAGACCGGATGTTGTAGCGCCGGCATCCTGCCGGCATCACCCGAGCAGTTCTCGCCTACGGCACCGTAGCGCTCCACGCCGAGGTGTCGCCGGACTCGAAGCCGTCGATGAGCAGCAGGCTGACGGCGTCGAAGGCATCGAGTCTTCCTTCGCCCCAGACGTTGTTGTTCCACGGGTCTCCGCCGCAGCTCAAGTCTGAGACGTCGATGGCGGAGTGGTCCAAGTGCCGTCGGATGGTCGCGGCCTTGCCGATCAGCTCGGGATTCAGCGACAACATCAGTGCCACGACGCCGGTCACGTGCGGTGTGGAGACGGACGTCGCCGAACCAGTGATATACGCACTGCCGAACCAGCTGGTGCGGATGTCGACCCCGGGAGCTGTCATGTTGGGCTTGACCGGCCCGAACAAGGAGGGACCTCTGCTCGAGGATACCCAGATGTTGTCGCCGATGTCGTGGGCGCCGACCGCGTAAGCCTCGAGATACACTCCAGGGGAACGGCCTGTGCTGCAATTGGGGCCTTCGTTCCCGATAGCGAACACCGGGAAAATGCCGGCGGCGACCCAGGCCTGGACAGCGGCCTGGAAGATGGTCGTGCCACCGCCAAAGCCCCACGAGTTGTTGACGACATGCGGCCGCAGATCGGGGCGAGGGCTTTCGCCATTCAGATCGGTCGGTGCCAACATCCACTGCATTGCAGCCAGCACACTCGAGACTCCAAAGTTGGTTGCGGCCATCATGAACCGGGCGCCTGGCGCAACACCGATCTGGTTGGCGCCGCCGTCGTCTCCCACCGCCACCCCGGTCGTGGCCGTACCGTGTCCGTCTGGGTCGCAGGGCTCGATCGATGGGCTGCCACACACGAAGTCTGGGTCGTACCAGTTGTAGTTGTGGTCAAAGGCGCCGCCGCCCAGATTGCCTCGATAGTGCTCCGCCAGCGCAGGGTGGTCATACTGCACCCCGCCGTCGATGCTGCCGATCACGACCTCTTCACCCCTCACTCCGTGGGTCGACCACACGAGGGGCGCTCGGATGTGTTCGATGTTCCACTCGATGGATTCGGAGTGGTGCCACTCTATCCCTGGGACCATCTCAATCTGCTCGACCTCCGGTGGAGCGACAATCTCGGCCACCTCGGGCTGTGCGGCCAGCACCACGAGCAGAGCGCCGTCGTGCGTCTTGACCTCGATCACATTCATGATCCAAAAGGGCTTCATCTCGGCGCCCCAGGCAACAAGCAGGGCACGGACCCGCGCCTGGGACGACTCGGCGGTCGCAATGAGGCGCTCGTAGACGTAGGTTCCGCGCTCGTTCCAGTCGCGGATCGCGTGGGCCGGGCTGAGGTCGGCCTGCTCCCGGAACAAGACCCAGAAGGTAGCCTCGCCCTCGGCGTCAAGCTCGGCTAGCACTGATGGGTCGATCATCGCCTTTCCTTCCCCTCTCTGGGCGAGCGCAGGCACCGCGAGGAGGCACACACCGATCACCACGAAGGACACCACGCGAAGCAAGTTGAGCTGGCGTCTCATAGTCCCCTCCTTGGAGTCCTCTTCACGTGCTCTCAATGTAGGTCTTGGCGGCGGGAAAGAAATGAGGAAAAGATGCGGAAATTATCCGGGATCGGTGCGGAGGGTGCCAAGGCCGACACTTTGGCAGTTTCAGGCTGATGCGGACGCCGGGGTGCCAATCGTTGCGGAGGGTGCCAGGGCCGACACTTTGGCACTTTCAGGCTGGTGCGGACGCCGGGGTGCCAGCGCCGACACTTTGGCACTTTCAAGGTGATGCCCGGGCAGGCAACTGGGGCTCGTCGCCCCCGTGCGTCCGCGCAGCGGTGAATGGCAGCAGGGAGGGGATGGCGCCCCCGGCATCAACCGACAGCGGCGCGATAGACTCTGAGGGTGGAGATCCCGGTCGCGACGGAGAGGGGGGCTCCCGTGCGCCTCGCGTTCCTAAGTTTCTGGCTGATCGCCGCCTTGGCGGTGGCGCCAGTGGCCGCGGCCCAGGCGATCTTCGCCGACGGCTTCGAGAGCGGCGATACCTCGGCGTGGTCCGACGTCGTCGGCATGCGCTACGAGCTCGGCCACCGCACCATGACCTGGCTCGACGCCACGCGCGGCAACCGCAGCGTCCCCACCGAGGTCTACTACCCGGCGGAGATGGCCGGCGACGACGTGCCGATGGCCGTGGGGGCGTTCCCGGTCGTGGTGTGCGGGCACGGCTACACCATGGACGCCGCCTCGCCGCGCAGCCTGGCCGAGGCGCTGGTGCCGCTCGGCTTCATCGTGGTGCTGCCCGACACCGAGACCGGCCTCTTCCCCAGCCACGACGACTTCGGCAAGGACATCGCGTTCCTCGCGAGGACGCTCCAGGACGAGGGAGCCGCCCCCTCGTCCCCGTTCTTCGGCCGGGTGGCGCCGCTGTCCGCCGCGTCGGGGCACTCGATGGGTGGTGGCGCCGCCCACCTCGCGGTGGCCGACCACGCAGCGAGCTACGGCGTCGCTTTCGCGACCATCGCCACCCTGGCGGCCGCCCGGACCAGCCCGAGCTCGATCACCGCCGCCGCCGACATCACGGTCCCGGCGCTGTACCTCGCCGACGACCGCGACTGCGCGCTCCAGGCCGGCGGCGCCCCCAGCGACCACTACGCGGCGGTGGGCTCCTCGTGCAAGACCCTGATCACCATCCAGGACGGCCGCCACTGCCACTATGTCTACCCGACCGTCCTCTGCGAGCTCGGCGACTGCGCGACCGGCATCGACGGCGACCTCCAGCGGCAGATGGTGTCCGAGTACCTCATCCCCTGGTTCGAGTGGACCCTGAAGGGCCGCGTGGAGGCGCTCGTCCGCTTCAACGCGCTGATGGCCTCGGATCCCCGCCTCCACTCGTACCAGCAGCTGGGGTGTACGCCGCCCTGACCCAGCGCATCGTCTAGAAGCGGGCGCGGGGCCACGGGACAGCCGACACGGGGCGATCAGGCGGGTGGGGAGTCTGTGCTTGTTGGCTGAGGCCTGCGGACGATGCGGGTGCCGGCGAGGAGGTCGTGCAGGGCGCAGCGGTCGCGGCGAAAGAGCAGGATCAGGTGGCCGATGCCGAGGGTCAGGGAGCTGACGCTGTACGCGAACAGCCGCATCACCGCGCGCGACACGCCTACGGGGCAGCGCCCACGGTGGTCGATGACGCGCAGGCCGAGGAGCCACTTCCCGGGGGTCGCGCCGAGCAGGCCCCAGCCGACCACGAAGTAGCACCACCAGAGCGCGATCCACATTCCGAGCACGCCGCTGACGCGGGCGATCCACGTCGGGTCGCCGAGGAGCCGGCTGACATCCTCGAGGTTGCCGGGGAGGGCGGCCCAGTCGACGGCCCGCGCGACCGGCAGGGCGACCGCGACGCACAGCGAGCACAGCAGCAGCATGTCGGCGAGAGTCGCGAGCAACCGGCGGATCGCGCCGCCGGGCGTCGCCGCGGCCATGCCGCCGGCAATTGGGGATGGTCGGCTGGGGGTCGTTTCGAGAGCTTCGCCCATGAGACGGGTCTGTACGCGGATCCTACAGCGGAGTCAAGCCTCCGCGCGCCTGGTGTTCGAGCCAGAGGCCGGAGTAGGCGTGCAGGAACCGGAAGCGGGACCGGTAGAGCTGCTCGAGGCGGGTGGTGTCGCCACTGTACAGCAGGTCGTCGATGAACCACTGGAAGCGGTGGTCCATCTCGCGAGCCCGCTCGAGGCTCTGCCCCGACCGCTCCAGGATCTCGAACACCCGGTCCGCGCTCTCGGTGGGCGCCAGGTTGCGGACCCGGCTGCGCTCCCCGTCCATCTTGATCCGCAGCGCCGCACTGCGCAGGAAAAACGCCTCGAGCTCCCACTCGGTCGTGCCGACCCCGACGCGCTCGTCGACCAGGCTCCGATAGGCCGCGATCTCCCACGGCTCGAGGTGGAGCTCGACCAGCTCGGGCGCGTGAACGGCCTGCTCCGGCGAGCGGTCCCAGACCACCATCTCGAGGGCGAACATGATCCGATGGAAGACCTCGTTGAGCAGCGGGTCGGGGGACAGGACCTCGGTCAAGGTGCCGCCGGTGGCGCGCGTTTCGAGCTGGGTCTGAGCGACGGCGTCCGTCGGCTCGGGGAACGGCTCGCCCTCGATGACGTCGGTGGGCACATCCGGGGAGAACGGGGTGGCGCGAACGGACGCGTCGACCTCGACCTGGCGTTTCGCGAGCTCGGTCATGCGTCGCAGCGGCTCGAACTCGCGGATCACGGCGTGCATCGACCGCCGCAGCTCGACGATGGCCTCCCGCTTGAGGTTGTCGTCGCGGCGGCCGGCGTCGAACCTCGACCACCACTCCCGGAAGGCCTCGAGCCGCTGCTTCAGCTCGTCGTGGCCGACCGCCGGATTGCGCTCGAGGAAGCGCTCGATCTCGAAGACCTTGGTGGTCTCCTCGATGATCTTGAGCTCCTCGTCGCGGTACAGTCGCTGGAACTGGTTCTTCGCTTCGATGTTGGTCGCAACCACCTCGAGCAGCAGCGGCGGGTGGAGGAAGTTCCGGCCGAGCCGCTGCTTGAGCTTGCGGTACCGGTCGTACACCCCGGAATCGACGAGCTGATCGAAGCTCGAGAACCCGCGCAGCTCGGTGCGGAAGTCGCGCAGCGCCTCGGCGAGCGGTGCCGCCTCGGAGACCCGCAGCCCGGGAATCGAGCCGAACGTCGCGAGGCGCTCGAAGTTGGACTTCAGCTCGGTCGTGCTGCGCACCGAAACGCGGCCTTCCTGCGTCGGGTTCTCGGCAATCCGGGTCAGCAGGAGGTCGAGCTTGTCGAGCGTGTCGGGACTGAGCTCCGGCGACCTCAGGTAGAACTTGATCAGTGCGAACAGGATCTTCTCGTCCTGGCGCTTCAGGTGATCGAAGAAACGGCGCAGAAGCGACGGCGGCAGGCTGGCCTCGATCTTCTCCAGCTCGCCGTGGATCCGGCCGAGCTCCCGCTCCACCTGCTCGAACTCGATATCGGTCGACCCGAGGTCCCCCATGCCGACCCGCGGCACCATCTCCTGGAGGCGGCGGTAGAGCGCCTGGAAGTCGTACGAGTAGGGGACCTCGCCCTGGCCGAGGTGTCTGTACACGCCGCCGAGGAACTGATAGAAGGTCCACAGGGAGCGGAACCGGTCCGATACATCCGTGAACCGCTCACTCAGCTGGTGAACGCCTGTCGGCTTCATATGCAGTTAGCATACCTCGAACCGGCGGATTCGACAACGAAAGGACACCGAGATGCTCGGGACCAAGGTGCTCGGCCGTGAGGACATCCAGGCAATCGTGCGGCGGCTCGCGTCCGAGATCGAGGCCGACCTCGCCGGCCGCTCGCCGATCTTCATTGGCGTCCTCAAGGGCTGCGTGTACTTCCTGACCGACCTGACCCGGCTCCTGCGGCAGCCGGTTGAGGTCGACTTCATCCAGGTCTCGAGCTACGGCGCCAGCACGACGACCTCGGGCTCGGTCGTCTTGGTCAAGGACATCACGGCCGACGTTCGCGGCCGGGACATCTACCTGGTCGAGGATATCGTCGACACCGGGACCACCCTGAAGGACGTGATTCGCCTGCTCGAGGCGCGCCATCCACGGTCGATCCAGGTGGTTGCGCTGCTTTCGAAGCCGTCGCGGCGGCAGGTGGAGGTGGAGGTCGCCTTCCTCGGCACCGAGATCGACGACGTGTTCGTGGTCGGCTATGGACTCGACCACGCCGAGAGCTACCGCAACCTGCCGGACATCCACGAGCTGGTTCTCGAGACCGCCGGCGGGGAGGCCCCGCAAACGGTGGCCGCCGGGTCGCGCTAGAATGTCGCCGCGATCCATGGGCTTGGGGTGGTCCGAGGTTCGGGAGCTCGACCGGAGGTGGCATGAACGCCGGTGACTACCGACTGCTGATCCGGGGCGCTGGCGAGCTGGCGTCCGCGACGGCGCAGCACCTGTTCTCACAGGGGTTCACCAGAATCCTGATGCTCGAGCGCAGGTACCCCAAGGCGATTCGCCGCCAGGTCTGCTTTTCCGAGGCGATCCTGGACGGCAGCCAGACCATCCAGGGGATCCGGGCCCGCTTCGCGAGGAACATCGAGGACGTTGACCGGATCCACGATGCAGGCGAGGTCGCCGTCTCGGTGATGGGCCTCGACGAGACGGTCGAGAAGTGGCATCCCGACATCTTCATCGAGGCCGCCATGCTGCGCAGGAACTGGGGGCTGACGCCGGAGCTCGCGCCGGTGGTGATCGCGCTGGGGCCGGGATACGTCGCGAAGCGCGACTGCCACGCCGTTGTCGAGACATTCCGCGGCCCCGATGTGGGCGCGGTGCTCGACGACACCGGCGACGAGCTCGAGGACGAGCCGCCGGCCGAGATCATGGGCTTCGCGGAGGAGCGCGTCCTCAAGGCGATCCGCGACGGCATCTTCTTCACGCAGAAGAACATCGGTGACATCGTCGAGCGCGGCGAGCGGGTCGGTACTGTGGTGTCCGTGTACGGCGTCGAGGAGTTCCGCAAGGGCGTTCCCGTGGACGCCTCGTATGCCGTCACGGCGCGGATCGCGGGCGTCATCCGCGGTCTGCTGCGGGACGGCGTGCCGGTCAAGGCGGGCGACCGGATCGCCGATATCGACCCCCGGGGCCGCACCGACGACCTCGATCACATCTCCGACAAGTCGCGGCGGGTCGCGGAAGGCGTGCACGAGGCGCTGCTCGGCCTGCTCACGAAGATCCCGAAGAAGCGTCGGGCGGTCTGACCGGGCGGAGAGGCGGTGAGCGAGTCAACACGGCGGCTGCGGCGTGTGGTGTGGCGACTGCGCCGGCCGGTGCTCGCCCTCGGCGGCGGCGGCGCCCGCGGCTTCGCCCACCTCGGCGTGCTCGACGTGATCGACGAGCTGCGGCTGCCGGTGCGTGCCGTCGCCGGTACCAGCATGGGTGCCGTGATCGGCGCGATGTACCTGAGCTACGGCTCGGCGGGCGCGGCGATCGCGAAGTGGCGGGAGGCGGTTGACCGCGGCCTCGTGCCGACGGTGCGGCCGCTGCATCGACAGCCCCGCGCGCGCACCCGCGAGCACCCGCTGCTGCAGGCGGCGCGGCGGATCCGCAACCAGGTCGTGATCGCGGTCGCCGTCAACCGGTCCACGATTCTCGATGGCGCCGCGTTGATGCACGCCCTCGACTTCCTGATCCCGGAGACGACCGTCGATCGTTTGCCGAAGCGTTTTATCGCGGTGGCCGCCGACCTCGAGGGAGGGACCGAGGCGCGCCTCACTCGAGGCGATCTGCGCACGATGCTCCGGGCCTCGAGCGCGATCCCCGGGGTGGTGCCGGCGGTGGAGGTGGATGGACGCCGGCTGGTCGACGGAGGCGTGCTGGCCGAGGTCCCGGTCGCAGCCGCACGAGCTCTCGGCGGGCCCGTCGTCGCGGTCAGCGTGGCGATGGAGATTCCGCCGGCCGGCGAGGACGATCTGGTGCTCGACACCATGATGCGGACCCACATGATGACCGGCCGGCTGCTGCGTGAGCAGCAGCTGCGTGGGGCGGCCGAGGTCATCCTACCCAGGGTCGGGTATGCGACGTGGGCCGACTGGAATCGCTTCGAGGAGCTGGTCGAGATCGGGCGGGTGGCCGCTCGCGAGTTCTTCGGCCTGCCGTCTCCCTGACCCGCTCACCGCGCGGCCGAGCGCACCGACAGCTCGTCGTGGCGCGCCCTGGCCCGCTCGTACCAGGGCCGCCACTCAGCAGAGGCCTTGAGCAGCGTGCTGACGGTCCCGATCTGCACGCCGCGTCCGCGTACCTCGTCGGCGAAGCGGGGCAAATCGGTCCACGGCGGCACCCTGCGGTTGGTGGACAGGTGCATGAGCACGATGCCGCCTTCGAGCCTCGGGAACGCGAGCAGCCGCTCGATCAGGCGGTCGGACTCCACGTAGAGCGAGGAGTGCTCGTCCTCGACCCAGTCGAGGGAGTCGAGGGAGGCACCCTGCAGCGAGCTCCAGCGGCAATGCAGGTAGCCGAGCTCCATGGCCCACGCCCTGAGCTGGCGGTTCTCCTCCCCGTACGGTGCTCGCCACAGCGGCGCCAGCGACCGGCCGGTCGCCGCGCGGAACGCCTCCTCGGTTCGCTCGAGCTCGCGGTGCAGCGACTCCCTGGTCACGCCCGGCAGGAGGTCGTGGCGGCGGTTGGTGGCATAGGTGGTGAGACGCGGGTGGGAGTAGGTGTGGTTGCCGAACTCGTGGCCGGCGAGAGCCGCCTGCCGGACGATCGCCGGGTGCCGGTCGATGAACTCGCCGGTCACGAACATCGTGACCTCGAGATCGAGCTCGCGCAGCAGCTCGAGCAGCTCGGCGGTGCCGTTGGCCGAGGTTGCGCCATCGAAGGTGAGCGCGAGCCGCGCGCCGCCGTCGTGGACCAGGTGCAGCACCGGCGGGGCGGGGCCATCGGCGACGTCGTCCGGCGGCGGGACCGTCATGCCGGGGGAAGGCGCGGGAGAGGTCCGCGGCGTCACGGCAGGGGTCGGCGCGGCGAGCGTCGGGCGCGGAGCGGCGGTGGGTCTCGGCGACGCGATCACCGGCGGCGCCGGCGGTGCGGTCGATGTTGCGGTCGCGGTCTTTGTCGGGGAGGCAGAAGGCGTCGCAGTGGCGGTTGCAGCGGGCTGGGGCGGGGTGGGAGTCGCGGTGGGCAGCGCGCCGACAACCACCGGCGGGCCGGACAGCGACGACACCCGGACCTGGCTCCCGGCGTCCGGGGCAGCCGCGAGGTCGACACTGCCGCGGCCGTTGTCGTCGAGCTGCACGACCGTGACCGGGCGGTCGCCGACCTCGACCAGCAGCGACGTTTCGGGCGCACCGCTGACCTCGAGGCGCCACCCTCCGTCGTGTGCCACGACGCGACCCTCGGGCGGCGCCGGGGTGACCGCGACCCCGACGGCGGCTCCGTCGGCGGGGGTCGAGACCTCCAGGAGCTCCGCAACCAGCCGGCCGACACCGGCGGCGAGCAGCGCGCAGGCGGCCGTGGTCAGCGCGATCGACCACGCGGCTGGCACTCGATGCCCGAGGACGGCGGCTGCCCGCGAGCCCAAGCGCCGGAGCTCGCCCCGCCGCCGGCAGCGCACCGAGCAGAAGATGCGGTCGGCGTGCTCGCGGGCGCAGCGCTCGCAGACCCATGTGCCGCAGGTGGCGCAGCGATATCTCGCCTCGTGGGACGGGTGGTTGGCGCAGTGGGAGTGAGCGTGCATTACAGCGACGAGTCGCGCAAGGGACGGGCGGGGGTCGAGGCGAGGGGCTCACCAGGGGTGGGCGTGCCGTGGTGACGCCGGCGCGGGGCCCCGGTAGAATCGACGTGCCGGAAACGGCCTCCAGGACACCGAGTGGTCCCGTCCGATGCTGGCTTTCGGGACGAGGGGAGAACCGTGATGTGGAACGTGCCCAACAGCCTCACCATCTTCCGGATCGTCCTGGCGCCGGTGTTGGTCGTGGTGCTGCTGACCGAGTTTCCGGAGAAGGAGTTCTGGGGCCTGGGCATCTTCCTCCTGGCGGCGCTGACCGACATCTTGGACGGGATTATAGCCCGCCGCACCAACCGCATCACGGTGACCGGAGCGCTGCTTGACCCGATTGCCGACAAGCTCCTGATGAGCGGCGCGTTCATCTCGCTCGCCGAGCTCGGCGCGGCTCCCGCATGGATGGTGTTCCTGATCATCGCCCGTGAGTTCGCCGTCACCGGGCTCCGGCTGGTAGCCCTCGAGCACGGGATCCCGATCGCCGCCAACCGCCTCGGCAAGGCCAAGACCACGAGCCAGGTGGTGGCCGTGTCGCTGCTGATCTTCTCCCTCCGCTACCCGGCATGGGGGCTGCTGTCCTCGATCGCACTGTGGGTCGCAATCGCGCTCACGGTGGTCTCGATGGTCGTCTACTTCTGGCAGAACTGGCACGTCGTGGCGGCATCGGAGGCCCGGAGGTGAAGACCGGCCTGCTGCCTCGAAGGCTGCCGCTCGCTCTCGTCCGCATCGGGGGCCGGTATCCGCGGGCGGTGGTGGCGGCCGCGGCGATCGCGTGCGCCGTTTCCGCCCTCTTCGCGACCCGCCTGCACGTCGAGACGGACATCCTGTCCCTGGTGCCGCGCGACAACCCGGTCGTCGACGCATTCAAGACCACCATCGAGCGCTTCGGGTCGGTCGACACACTGCTGGTTGTCGTGCGCATCGAGGAAGGGGCGGACCTCGAGGGTGTGCTCGACTTCGCCGATCTGCTTGCCGGCGAGCTGGAAGCCTGGGATCAGATCGACTGGGTGGCGTTTCGGATCGAGCGCGGAGCGGGGATGGCGGTGCCGCTGCTCGACCGGGCGACCCTGTTTCTCGACGACGGTCAGGTGGCGAGCCTGCTCGATCGGCTCGACGAGGAGTCGCTGCCGGCCGAGGCGTCGCGGATCCAGGGCGCCCTGCTCGCTCCGCAGAGCATGGTCACCAAGGAGTTTCTGCGGGTCGACCCGATGGGGCTGCTGTCCGGGCTGGTCGCCCGCGCTCGGTTCGGGGGCGTCGGCGTTTCGGTGGACAAAGAGACCGGGTGCCTGATCGATCCGCAGCGGCGGATGCTGCTGATGCTGGCCAGACCGGTCGGCCCCGCCCAGGATCTGGAGTTCGACCGCCTGCTGGAGCAGGGCCTGGGCGAGAGGGTCGCCCGCGTGTCCGAGGCGTGGACGGCGGAGGGCTGGGGCGGGCCGCCGCCGAGAGTGGAGTACACCGGGGGCTACGCGATCACGCTCGAGGACAGCCGGCTGATCACCAGCGATGCGGTGGTCCAGGTCGTGTCCACCCTGGTTGCGGTGCTCCTTGTCTTCCTGATCGCCTTCCGCCGGCCGGCCGCCCTGGCATTCGCGATCATCCCGATGGTCACCGGGCTCGGGCTGGCGGTGGTGTTCGTGGCGCTCGCGCTCGGCCGGCTCAACTCGCTGACCTCGGCGACCGGGGCGCTCCTGATCGGGCTCGGTATCGACTACGTCATCGTGCTCTACGGCCGCTACGTCGAGGAGCGGCGGCTGGGCGCCAGCCACGAGCAGTCGCTGGACGCGATCGGGCGACAGACCGGCGTCGGGGTGCTGCTCGGCGCGGTCACCACCGTGGCGACCTTCTACGCGTTCCTGATCACCGACTTCGCGGGCCTGTCGGAGCTCGGGCTGTTGACCGGGACCGGCATTCTGCTGCTGGTGTTGTCGGTGTTCCTACTCCTGCCGGCGCTGCTGACACTGCTCTACGCCCGGCGCGCGCAGCTGCCCAGGCTGTACCTCCACTCGTTCGGGTCGGACCAGCTGTGCCGGGTCGCGCTGTCCTGGCCGCGGGCCACGATCGTCGTTGCCTTCGTGCTCACGGTCGGTTTTGCGGGCTGCCTCACCCGGCTCGCCTTCGATGATGACATCCAGAACCTGCGGTCTCCCGACAACCGCGGCAACGCGCTGCGGGAAGAAGTGATGGCGTCGTTCGGCCTGCGGTTCACGCCGATGATGATCCGGATCGACGGCCGGGACGAGTTCGAGGCCATGGCCAGGGCGCGTGAGATTCTGCCCGAGCTGCAGTCGTTGGTGGACGGGGAGACGCTGGCGAGCGTCGACACCATCGCCAGCGTGGTGCCGTCCGAGGAGGCGCAGCGGCGGGTCATCGCTCGCCTGGCGGCGGCCCGAGACCGCACCGCGGGTGTCGAGGCCCGGCTGGCCACGGCGTTTCGCGACGCCGGTCTCAACCCGGTGGCGTTCGACGAGGGCATCCGGCACCTTGCCGCAGCCCTGCGCGTCGACACCCCGTTGACCCTCTCGGATCTCAGGGGAACGTCGCTGGAAAGCGTGGCGAACCGCTATGTCGCCGACTTCCCCGGTGGCGTCTCGACCGTGATCTACTGCTACACGCCCGCCGACCGCTGGCGGCGGCAGATCCCGCCGCGCCTCGCCGACTTGGTGGCCCGCAACGAGTGGGCGGTGCTGGCTTCGACGGTGGGGGTCTCGGTCGAGCTGCGGCGGATCGTGTGGCGTGATGCGGCGCGCGCCGCCGTCCTGGGAATGGTGATCGTGTATCTGCTGATGTGGGCCGATCTGGGCAGCCACCGGAGGGCGCTGCTCGCGATGGCTCCGCTGGCGGTGGGCCTGGTCTGGATGGTGGGCGCGATGGCGCTGCTCGGTGTCCACGTCAACTTCATGAACATCTTCGTGATGACGATGATCATCGGCATCGGCGTCGACTACGGCATCCACCTGCTGCACCGGTGGTCGGAGTCGGGGCTGTCTCCCGACGCGCTGTCGGAGACCTCGAAGGCGGTGGCGGTGGCGGCGTTGACCACGGTGGCCGGGTTCGGGTCGCTGGTGCTGTCGCATTTCCCCGGCCTGCGGTCGGTCGGTGCCGCAGCGATCCTGGGGACGGTGTGCACCGCGCTGGCCAGCATCACCCTGCTGCCGGTGCTGCTGGCGAGGCTGCACAGGAGCTGACGGCGGTGGGCGGTAGCGCGGTCGGGTCCGCCTATACTCGGGATGGCCGCGCCCAGCGGCATGCGAGCAGGGGCGCGGGAGGGGGTGCCATGGTGCGGGAGCTGGCGGTTGACGAGCTGGCGTGGCGCTGCCCGGACGAGTGGGTGCCGTGGCAAAGCTCGTCGGAGATCGAGCCGGCGAGCAGCATCGTCGGCCAGGACCGGGCGGTCGACGCGATCGCGTTCGGCCTGGCGATCGGCAGCATCGGCTACAACGTGTTCGTCACCGGGCTGTCCGGAACCGGGCGCCTGACCACCATCAGCCGGTTCCTCGACCAGCTGGCGCGCGACGCCGAGCGGCCGGACGACGTCTGCTTCGTCCACAACTTCAGGACGCCGGAGGAGCCGTCTGCGCTGTTCCTCCGCGCCGGGGCGGGCCGCCGCTTCAAGCTGGCGATGGAGGGCCTCGTCCGCGAGCTGTCCGCCAACCTGCCCGGGATCCTCGGCAACAAGGAGTTCCGCCGCCGGCTCGAAAAGGCCGTCGCCGACCTGCAGCAGCGAGAGCGGGAGCTGGTGGAGGCCTTCGAGAAGGAGGTCAAGGAGGCTGGCTTCTCGATGGTCCAGGTCCAGGCCGGCCCGATGACGCGTCCGGAGATACTGCCCGTTGTGGGTGACCGCCCGACGCCCCTCGAGGACCTCGGCAAGGCGGCGGACGGCAGTGCCATGCCCGAGGGCGAGCTGAAGCGGATTGCGGACAGCCACTCGCGGCTCACCGACCGGCTGCAGGACGTGTTCCAGGACGTGGCCGACCTCCGCCGCCAGGGCCAGCAGCGGCTCGAGCAGGCCCGGCGCGACGCGCTCGCACCGACCTTCGCCGACTCCGTCAACCAGGTCCGCAGGGCGGTCGACGACCCGCGCGTCGAACCGTACCTCGAGGCGCTCCGCGCAGACCTGACCGACCACCTGGAGCTGTTCGTCACCGAGGGCGACGGCGAGGAGCCGTTCGCGCGCTGGCGAGTCAACCTGGTCGTTGACAATGCGGACCTGAAGGGACTGCCGGTGGTGCTGGAAACCGAGCCCACCTACACCAACCTGTTCGGCACCATCGAGCGGTCGATCAACACCTCGGGCGAGGTCGTTTCGTCATTCCTGAAGATCCGCGCCGGCGCCCTGCTGCGCGCCAACGGCGGCTTCCTGGTGCTCAACGCCGACGACCTGCTGCTCGAGCCGCGGGTGTGGCCCGGGCTCAAGCGGGCGCTGAAGTTCCGGCGGGTGCAGATCCAGTCGCTGGAGAGCCTGGTGCTCGGCGCCAGCGCCCTCAAGCCCGAGCCGGTGCCGCTCAGCGTCAAGGTGGTGGTGATCGGCGACCGCAGCATCTACGACCTGCTCTACCGCTACGATTCCGACTTCTCCAAGGTGTTCAAGGTGCTCGCCGACTTCGACTCGGTGATGCCGACAACGGTCGGCCACGCGCGCGATGTGCTGTCGGTGCTGCGCAAGGTCGCGGCCGACGAGAACCTGTTGCCAATGGACCGCTCCGGCATGTTCGCCATGCTCGAGGAGGCGGTGCGGATGGGCCGCTGGCACCACCGCTTCTCGAGCCGCTTCTCGGACCTCGCGGACCTCCAGCGCGAGGCCTCCCACCTCGCCCGGACCGCAGGCAGGGCGCAGATCACTGCCGCCGACGTCGCCGCCGCCCAGGAGGCCTACGAGCGCCGCCACGGCCTTTCCGAGGACCGCACCCACGACCTGATCGCCGACGGCACGATCGTCGTCGACACCGAAGGGGCCAGGGTCGGGCAGGTGAACGGGCTCGCGGTCTACGACCTCGGGCACCACCGTTTCGGCAAGCCGACGCGGATCACCGCCCGGGTCGGGCTCGGGCGGGAGGGGGTGGTCAACATCGAGCGGCAGGCCGGGCTGTCGGGGCCGACCCACGACAAGGGGGTGAGCATCCTCACCGGCTTCCTCAGGGGCACCTTCGCCCGGCGCGTCCCGCTCACGATGGGGTGCTCGATCACCTTCGAGCAATCTTACGGGGGGATCGACGGCGACTCCGCGTCCTCGACCGAGGTCTACGCCATCCTCTCGGCCGTGGCTGGCGTCGCGATCCGACAGGACCTCGCGGTGACCGGCTCGGTGGATCAGTACGGCCAGATCCAGGCGATCGGGGGCGTCAACGAGAAGGTCGAGGGCTTCTACCGAGTGTGCGCGAGCCGCGGGCTGACGGGCACCCAGGGCGTCATGGTCCCGGTCGCCAACGTCCCGGACCTGCACCTCGGCCGCGAGGTGCTCGAGGCGGTGAGAGCGTGCCGGTTCCACGTCTTCGAGGTCGCGACGATCGAGCAGGGAATCGAGCTCCTCACCGGGGTCCCGGCAGGGGAGTGGGACGACCAGGCCGGCTGGTCCGAGGGCAGTGTCTACGGGAGGTGCCAGCACCGCCTCGAGGAGATGGCGGAGCTGATGCGGGTGGCCGCCAGGGGGACTGAATCCAAGCCCTCCGAGGAGCCGGCGCACAGGGCCGATGACGAGGTCGGAGAGATGGCCTGAAAAGGCGGCCGGACCGGCCCGGCGCGACCCCGCTCCAGTCGCCCGCAGTTCACGTTCAAGTCGAATCGTACGTTTGATTTGAGTCACATGGTAAGGGCCTCGCTCTGTACGAAATCGAGCCGGAATTGACACCGCCGGTTTGAGATGGCAGAATCACGGCGCAAAACGTCTTCGGACGTGGGCATTCCAACCGAGGGGGGACGAGGAGCATGCCGCGAAGGCTGAACACGATCATCGTCGTTCCCCACAGCCAAGCGCGATTCTTCAAGTTCTCCTTCTCGACCCGAGCCCTCATCCTCACGGCCGGCGCCTGCGCCCTTGCCGTCCTGCTCTCGGTGCTGGCGATCTCCTTCACCGGCGGGGCGATCACTCGCCGATCCGAGGTCACTCGGCTGCGCTCTCAGAACAAGGAACTGACCGCGGTCAACGAGCAGCTGGCGGGGACCATCTCCGAGGTCCAGAGCAGGCTCGACGAGTTCGAGGAGCAGACCGCCAAGCTGGCGCTCGCCGCCGGCATGGAGACGCCGCCCGAGGTCCTGGCTGACCGGGTCGTCCCGGCCGACCGCTTCGGCAAAGGTGGTCAGTACGACCGGCTCCCCGAAACCCCGGAGGTCCTCCGGGTTCAGGGCGACTGGATCGCCGCCCAGCTCTCCGAGGTCGAGAAGGCGCTGGCCCACCGGGAAGAGGTCTGGTCGGCCACGCCGTCGATCGCGCCCGCGATGGGTCTGATGACCGACGGCTTCGGCGGGCGCCCCGATCCGGTCACCGGGCGCCACGCCTTGCACAAGGGTCTCGACATCTCGGCCCGGCGCGGCACGCCGGTGATCTCGCCGGCGGACGGCGTGGTCGTCTTCACCGGGACCAGCGGCAACCTCGGCAAGACGGTCCGGATCGCCCACGGGCTCGGCTACACAACTGTCTACGGCCACCTCGACCGCATCGACGTCGAGCCGGGTGAAGAGGTTCGGCGCGGCACGAAGATCGGGGCCCTCGGCAACTCGGGTCGGTCGACCGGCCCGCATCTGCACTACGAGGTGCACGTCGACGGCGAGCCCGTCAACCCGCTGTACTACATCCTCGACGCCTTCTAGCCCGCTTCAACGCCCGGGGAGCCTGCCCA
>PQAJ01000131.1 GCA_003105185.1 Holophagae bacterium | reverse complement strand
AAGGTGCTGCCGGCGGAGCTGGCGAGCGACCTCGAGCCATCGAACGACACCATTTGGAGGTTGCGATGTCGGCATCCAGAAAGCCGCTCATGCCCGTTCTGGTGGTGCTGGCCGTGTGCATCGCCGGCTGCGCCCACTACCGCGCTGCGTCACTGGGGGTGCTGAGCTCTCCGGTGGTGAACACGCTCGACGAGGCTGGGTTCACGCTCATTGCTGCACGCCTCACCGACGAGGACGATGTCGCACGCGTCCTCGGTCCGCGCAGCCGACGCCTCGCCAGCGCCGCGGTCGTGGTCCAGATCTCGGTCACGGCGAAAGACGCTCCAGTCGAGCTCGCGGCGGGCGCCTTGCGGCTCGCGCTGCCCTCTGGAGAGGTGGTCGACCCGCTCGCACCGGGACGCCTGGCCGCCCTGATCTCGATCCCGGAGGAGAGCCCTAGCTCAAGCGGATCGTGGCGGACACCGTCGGGGGAAATCTCGTCGCAGCCTGTCGATCCGATCGTTGTGGCGGCCGCTCTGAGCGCGGTCGGGCTGGAGGCCCTGGTCGAGCGCGAAGGAGCCGCTCGGTACCGCGATGAGGCGGGTCCGGACATCGAGCGGAAGACGGCGCTGCCGTGCACCGCTGCGGCTCGAGGCCGTCTCGACCTCCTGGCCGTCTTCGTTCCGACGCGGCAGGTCGCGAGGAGCGAGCCGTTGCGGCTGCTAGTCGAGCTCTCGGTGGGGCCCGAGCGCATCGAGCGGTCGCTGACCCTGCTCGGTGTCCCCCGGCCGTAAGGGCGGCGAGGCATCGAGAGTACCTTGCCCGCGGTTCGAGGCTGGCTGTAGACTGCTCATCAGGCGCTCGCGGGACAGGCTCATGATCGGTCGCACCATCGGCCGCTATCAGGTGATCGAGAAGCTCGGGCAGGGCGGGATGGGAGTGGTCTACAAGGCCCGGGACACGCTGCTCGATCGCTTCGTCGCGCTGAAGGTCCTGCCGCCGGCGAGCGTGCTCGATCCCGAGCGCCGCCGGCGCTTCCTGCAGGAGGCGAGGGCGGCGTCCGCCCTGAATCACCCCGGGATCGTCTCGGTCCACGACGTCCTCACCGTTGACGGCGGGGACGTCCTGGTGATGGAGCTGGTGGAGGGCGAGACCCTCGAGAGCCTTCTGGGGCGTCGGCGGCCGGCGCTGAGCGAGGCGCTCGGCCTCGCGGCCCGCATCGCCGACGCGCTGGCGCGGGCGCACGCGGCCGGGATCGTCCACCGCGACCTCAAGCCGGCGAACGTGATGGTGACCGCCGACGGCGTCAAGGTGCTCGACTTCGGGCTCGCCAAGCTGATCGAGTCCCCGTTCGGGGATGCCGAGTCGCCGACCATGGCGCCCGCGGATCTCTCGCTGACCCGGGAGCGGATGATCCTGGGCACGGTCGGCTGGATGTCGCCGGAGCAGGCGTCAGGCGGCACGATCGACGCGCGCAGCGACATCTTCGCCTTCGGGGTGCTGCTGTACGAGATGCTCACCGGCCGCCATCCGTTCCGGCGTGCGACCACCCTCGAGACGCTGGCGGCGATCCGTGAGGCCGAGCCGCCGCCGCCGAGCCGGCTGGTGCCGGCGCTGCCGCCGGAGATCGACCGGGCGGTGCTGCGCTGCCTGCGCAAGGAGCCGGCCAGGCGTTGGCAGAGCCTGTCGGACCTCGCCGCCGTTCTCCTGGACCTCAAGGAGGACTCGGAGTCCGGCCGCCGGGTGGTCGTCGAGCCCGGCAGGCCGCGGCCTCGCCGGAGCCGTCGCTGGCTGCTGGCCGGGATGACCGCCGCCGGCATAGTTGCCATCGTCGCCGGAGCGCTGCTGCTGCGGCGCCCACCACGTGCTCCGGAACCGCTCGACATGCGGCGTCTCACCTATGACGCCGGCTTCGCCTGGACGCCCGCCATCTCGCCCGACGGCAAGCTGGTCGCCTACTCCTCCGACCGTGCGGGGGACGGCCAGCTCGACATCTGGGTGCGCCACATCAGCCGTCCCGAGCCGGCGCGGCTCACCGACGATCCGACCGACGACTGGATGCCCAACTTCTCGCCCGACGGCTCGCGCATCGTCTTTCGCTCCGACCGCGACGGCGGCGGGCTCTACATCGTCAACACGCTCGGCGGAGAGGCCCGCAGGCTGGCGAGCCATGGCGTGAGTCCGCGGTTCTCGCCCGACGGCACGCGGATCTCGTTCGTGGCTTCTGCCGACTACTCCCCGGGTAGTCTTCGCCGGATGTTCGTGATCTCGGCTGACGGCGGCGAGCCGCGCCCGTTGCTGCCTCAGTACGGGATCCTGGCATACCCCTACAGCGTCGGGCCCCTGTGGTCGCCGGACGGCACGCGGCTGCTGTTCGCCGGCGCGCCGCTCGCGAGCCCGTCGAAGCAGGATTGGTGGGTGGCTTCCGCAGACGGCGGCGAGCCGACGTCGAGCGGGGCGATGGAGTCGATCCCGGCGATCGATGTCATTCGATATCCGTGCGCGTGGCTCCCTGACCGGGTCCTGTTCGCGGCCGGCTCCACGATCGAGGGCGTCAACATCTACAGCGCGTCGATCACGCCCGAGGGCCGCATCTCCGGACCGATGCAGGTGCTCAGCTCCGGCCCCGGCATGACCATGACGCCGTCGGTCGCGGCCGACGGCCGGATCGCGCTCGACCGCTTCCAGTGGGTGCTGCGTCTCTGGCAGCTGGAGCTCGGCGACGGCGGGCGCGCGATCGGAGATCCCCGGCAGGTCACCCCCGACGCCGCTCCCAAGTTCCACTTCTCGCTGACCCGGGACGGCTCGCGGCTCG
>PQAJ01000130.1 GCA_003105185.1 Holophagae bacterium | reverse complement strand
TCTCGATTCTGTTGGTTTGCCGAGGTGAGGGCGAGCGACAGGGTCTCGGTCGTATGGGTATGAGAGGAGAACGCGTTGCGGCAGACCAAGAGGTCGCCGCGCTTCGCCAGTCGGTCGAGATTCGGCGTCGTTGGACGGACGTAGCCGTACAAGCTCATGTTGTTGCGGCTCTGCGACTCGCCGATGACCACGACGTAGACCTCGCCACGAGCTGGTTTCGTGGCTCGATACTCGAGACCTGCGGTCGCGCGCATCTTGAGCTGGTGACGGAACGCGGCGATCTGACTGGAGTATTCCTGACGAATTGTCAGGAAATGCTCAATGATCCGCAAGTCACTCAGATGAGAGCTGACCTGGAAAAGGAGTGCTGCGCAGCAAAGTATGGCTAGAAGATGCGGTCTCTGTTGTCGAAAATGTCGGATCTCGAGATAGTTCAGTGCGAGAATGACAATGGCCGCAACAAGCACGACGGTTAGCTTGGAAGATCCGTATTGATACTGCAGGAATTCCATAGCTTCGGAGAGGTTGGTCTGAAATATTGCATGCAGTATCTCGTCATCGACTGCCTTCCCGAATGACCGTGCGTATCCAACGTAGACGAGCGGGAGCGCGAGGAAAGCGAGCGACACGAGGAAAGTGATAAGAGAAGAAATCAAAGGTCTCTTGTATGTCCAGCTGCTGATGAATATTGCAAGGATTAGGAGGGGAAATATCAGGAAGGTGTACGAGAGTAAGCTGGGGAATGGGATCGGACCGAAGTTGAGGAGTTCGGCCGAGACCGTCAGCGCGAACGCGGCGAGGGCGATAACCGACAGGAAGGGCCTGCCGAGTCGTTGGAGAGCAACCAGGAAGGCAGTCCAGATCAGGGCTAACGGCAGGTACAGGGCGGGGCGGACGGCGCTCAATACCTCGATCCGGAGTTGGGTGTCGGGAGCCACGTCCGGCGCACGGGGCGGAAGGGCAATCGTGAACTGATCGCCATGAATGACAGCCAGGTCGGCGGACGCCGTTCCGTCAGGCGCCAGGGTGATGTTCTCCTGGCGGATGCCATTCCGTCTGAATTCGATAGATCGTGGGCCGCCGTTCGGAGGAGGGATCAGCAGAAAGCTGAGACGGACGCTCAACGACTTGTGAAACAGGAAGGAGAGGCTGCTCTTCTTATCGTCGACGGGCTGCAGGAAATTCACTCGTGCGTGCTCGCGGCAGGCCTCGGCGGCCGCCCGCCCACCGGTGCTCGAGACGGAGTAGGCGCTGGTGGCGAGGGGGACCGGGCCGCTGCCAAGAGGCCGGAGCGCGAGGAGCAGGAGCGAGACGGCCGCGGCGCTGGTCAGGACCTGGAGCCAGGGCCGGCGGGTGGGCCAGTCTTGCGGGCGCGGTACGGGAGGCCGACCGGCGCTCACCGGCGGCCACCGTTGGCTACGCACCGAAGCGGCGCGAGGCAGCGTAGTGGCCCGACGAGCAGGGGGGCTCGCTCACGGGTGGGGCGCCCGCCGGCGGCGGCGGCGATCCGAACGCCCCGGGCTTGCCAGGGCCGGCAGCGCGGTGAGCGGCTTGTCTCGGCTCTGGGTCCTCGGCTTCGCGAGCGCGCCGTGCGCGAACCCGTCATGGCTACATCATGCCTGAAAACGCGCGCGAGGGGTTACCGCGACGACAACCACCAGAGAGTGGTGCCCCCGGTCTCGAAGCCGTTGCGGAAGATGACGGTGTCGAGCGCCGGGCACTGCGGGCTGCCGGTGGCGACGGTCGCCGACACGACCTCGTCGATGCCGCCGTTCGAGGTGGTGTAGGCCGTTGGCCCGCAGACATCGGTAAAGGACAGCGGAAAGGCGGGCGCGTCGCGGACCGTGAGCGTGCTCGGCCCGCTGCGCATGACGTTGACGGCCAGGCTGGCGACCCAGCCGGCCTGGTCGAGCTTGTGCATGGCGCAGGGGTTGGCCAGAGTCCCTCCGGTGCTGCCGTCCGGCGTCCAGTCGCCGGCCAGCGCCCAGCCGAGCCTGCCGCTGCCCAGGTTCTGGGTCTGGAGCAGGCCGTCGATCGCCGCGAAGCCGGGGTCGGGGTTGTTGGCGGCGCTGAAGTACGCAAGTCGGGAGCCGTCGAAGCCGATGTCGACGGCGGCCGCGGCGAGGTTGGCCGGACCGCCGGAGGCGGAACCGCACGGGAGAGTGCAGCTGAACGAGGATCCCGGACCGGTCGCCGGCCGGACAAAGAGACGGGCGACCACGGTGTCACCGGGCGCCGCGCAGAAGACGTTGCTGCCATCGACCGGGTTGAAGATCTCGACGTCGATGGCCGGCCCTGGAGAGGTGGTCTGGGCGGCTGCGAACCCCGTCAGGGAGACGACCGGGAGAACGACCAGCCAGATCGGGGAACGCCGCATTCTCAGACCCTCCGGGTTTCAGCTGCCGGCATCGGGTGGCCACGGGCTCGCCTGCCGGAGCCTGCCACGAGCATTTTCGATTGAAAACGCCCGCGAGTACAGGCGAGATGACGGATTGCCGGCTTTTCCGCGGGCCGTCGCGTCCTCGGCTGTGGTCTGCGTCACTCGAACCGGCGCGTTCGGTCCCGGAACGCCCCGCCCAGGAAGTACAGCCCGGCGGCGATCACCATCAGCGGCCACCAGTTGCGAAACAACCGGTCGACGTCGACGAGGTGCAGCCGGTCGAGGAGCAGCAGGCAACCGCCGAGCAGCAGGAAAGCCCCGAACAGCAGCCTGCCGCCGTCCTCGCGCGGCGCTCCGGCGTCACGCTCGTCCGCACCGAGGTTGGAGATCTGCGCCTCGCGATACGCGTCGAACATGCCGAAGAACCACAGGAAGACGCAGAGAAAAACGAACGGCCACGACACGGTGGCGAGGAGCAGGATCGTCAGCACGAAGCTCGCGAACAGCATGGCGGCGCGCTGGCCGGAGCCGGCGTAGATGTGCCCGAGGCCGGGCAGGATGAAGGACAGGACTGCGGCGAGGGGGGGCGACTTCTGCGCCGCGTCCGGCGACGATGGCGCCGGGGGACGGCCGTCCAGCGTCGGCGGCAGCGGCGGCGGCAGCGGCGGCGTCGGCCGGCGGTAGGTGTCGGTGCGCTCCGGGTCGGTCATCGTGCTCCTCCTTGCTCTGGGTTGGAGGCGTCGTCGGCGTCGTCGCGCTGGACGAGGTCCACGATGGCGGTGAGCTGCCGCTCGGCCCACTGCCAGGCCCGCCAGATCATCACCCGGGCCTCGCCCTTGCCGTCCTCGGTGACCTCGCTGACCTCACTCGAGACGACCGTCGTGACGCGCTGCACCACCGGGCTGCGCGCGATCGACACCGGGTTGCCGACCATCAGCGACGCCAGCACCGCCATCAGGTAGGCGGCCGCGGTGGCGGCGCGGCGGCTCAGGATCGGCCGGCGGACGACCCGCCGCCGGGCCTCGATGCAGCGCTCGAGGAGGCCGGGCGGGGGCTCGAGGACGTCGCTGACCTGGCGGATCAGCGTGAGATCGTTCCACGCCTGCCGGCAGGCCGCACAGCCGCCGAGGTGGGACAGCAGCTGCTCGAGGTGGCGGTGGTCGATCTCGTGGTCGACCGCCTGGTGGAGCAGTCCCAGCCAGCGCCGGCACGGCGACGCGGCGAGGTCGTTCGCGAGTTCGGGCGGCGGCTCGAGCTCCCCGAGCGACGGCAGGACGGCCGCAATCAGCTCGAGGGCCTCGCGCATCTCCCGGCACTCGGCGCAGCCGGCGAGGTGCTGGTCGACGGCCTGCCGCTGCTCGTCGGACAGCGTCCCCTCGAGGAGCTGGCCGAGAAGCTCGCGAGTCTGCTCGCAGGCCGACATCACGCCCCCCCATCAGCTGCGGTTCCCGCCGGAGGAACCACCCGGATCTGCATGCGCCGCCGGACAATGGTCGCGAGCTCGAGCCGGGCCCGGTTGAGCCGCGACTTGACGGTGCCCACCGGCAGGTCCAGCGCCTCGGCGATCTCGGAGTAGCTCCAGCCAGCGAGGTCGCGCATCAGGATTAGGCTCGCGAGCTCCTCCGGGAGCTGGCGCAGGCCGGTCGCGACCAGCCGCAGCCGCTGCCTGCGCAGCGACTCCTCGTGGGGGTCGTCCGTCGCCGGCAGGCGCTCGATGATCTCCGGATCGAGCCAGGCCGCCGAGCGCTCGCGGTGGCAGCGTCGGTAGGAGTCGATGAGCAGGTTCCTGGCGACCCGCCACGCCCAGGCCATGAAGTTGGAGCCCGGAGCGTACTGGTGCAGGTTCTCCCAGAGCTTGAAGTACACCTCCTGCGTCAGCTCCTCCGCCTCGGCGGCCGACGGCGCATAGCTCGCGCACAGTCGGTAGACCGGCCTCAGGGTGGTGCTGACTAGGGCGGACCATGCGCTTTCATCCCCTTCCCGGCAGCGCTCGACGGTGGCTTCCAGTTCCAAGGGTTCCATGCTCCATCCCAGCTAACGAGGCGGTGCGGCAAAAGGTTCGCGGCCCGCCCGGGGCGAGAAATAACCAGGTTGCGCCGGGGGTTGCGTCTGGAGGCGGCTCGATGGCCGGCTCGCGGACAGCTCCTTTCGAGGAGATCGCGGCCGCGGGTGGCCGCCAAGGGGGAGGCTCGTGGCAATCGTCGAAGGGGAGGCACTGTGACAGGTTCGGTGTGGCCGACCGGCACGCTCGAGGAGCGGGTGCGAGTGGCGATCGATGAGGTCCGCCCCGCGGTCCGCATGGACGGCGGCGACGTCGAGCTGCTGCGGGTCGAGGGCGACGTCGTGGTCGTGCGCCTGTCCGGAGCCTGCCACGGATGCCCGATGGCGTCCTCGACCCTCGCCGACTTCGTGGGCGAGCGGGTCAAGCTGTATGCCCCGGAGATCTCGCGGGTGGTTGCAGAGTGAACGCTGGAAGTCAGGCGGACGTCGCATCGGCCTGGTGAGGCGGTCCGGCCTCAGCTGAGGTTCTTGCTCCGGTGCTGGCACCCTGGGCAGACGCCGACGAACTCGATCCGCTGCTCCGTGACCTCGCATCCGACGAGCTCCTTGGCGGCACGCCAGTCGCACTCCGGGAGGCTGTGGACGTCGGTGATCGACCCGCACTCCGAGCAGATGAAGTGGGCATGCTGCGTGGTGACGGCGTCGTAGTGGGCGCGCCGATCGCTGCCGTAGATCTCCCGGACCACGCCCTCGTCCTTGAGGACCGAGAGGTTGCGGTAGACCGTGCCCAGGGAGATCTTCGGCAGGGTGGGGCGGACGTGCTCGAAGATCCAGTCCGCGGTGGGGTGGCTCAGCGTCCCCCGGATCGTCTCCAGCACCACCCGCCGCTGCTTGGTGTCCCGGGTGCGCAGCCGCTGAACCATGGCTCCTCCCCTGCCGAGTGGACTCGACTGTGGCTTGAGTTGTAGCACAACGCGGCCGCGAAGTCGACCACAGGTCTCGTTTTGGCTCACAACGATCCTTAGGCCTGGGTGAGGTCGTCGCAGGACCCGGAGCGAAGCGGCAACGTGCGCCCGGCGTGGCCCGAAGGCTCGAACGGAGGAGGCGAGGATGGCGTGGACGATGCGCGAGATGGAGCCGTCGCAGCGGCCGCGGGAGCGGCTGCTCGCCTCGGGCCCGACCGTGCTGTCGGACGCCGAGCTGATCGCCGTCCTCCTCCGGTCGGGCCGCCGCGGCCACGGCGTCATCGACGAGGCGCACCGGCTGCTGCTCGATGCCGGCGGCCTGATCCACGTCGCCCGCATGGACATCCGCGAGCTGACCCGGCGCCGAGGCCTCGGCCCGGCCAAGGCGGCGGCCCTGGTGGCGGCGCTCGAGCTCGGCCAGCGGGTGCTGCGGGACCGCCTTCGGGACGGCCGGCGCCTCGACACCCCGGACGCCGCGGGCGAGTTCCTGGCGACGCGGCTCGCGCGCGAGCGCCGCGAGGTCTTCGGTTTCCTGAGCCTGGACGGCCGCCACCGGGTGATCCGGGTCCACGAGGTGACGCTGGGCACGCGGACCCAGGCGCCGGTCGACCCGGCCGAGGTCTTCCGGCGCGCGCTGCTCGACGACGCAGCGGCTGTGGTCGTCTTCCACAACCACCCCTCCGGCGACCTCGAGCCGAGCCGCGACGACCTCGGGCTGACGCGGCGGCTGGTCGACGGCGGGTCCGTGCTCGGCGTGTCGGTCCACGATCACCTGATCGTGGCCGGCAGCCGGTGGCTGTCGCTGCGCGCCGTCCGGCCGCGCCTGTTCGAGGCGGCGGCCGGGCGCCACGATTGACAGCCCCCGCCGGGGCAGGCAGGATACGGCGAGCGGCGGCCCTCCGCTGCCGCGCCGGGAGGCACTGATGAGGCGCACAGTCGCAGCGTTCGTGATCGTGATCGCAATGGCCGGGCTCGCCGTGGCCGGGGAGCTCACGGGGACCGCCTACGGCAGCGGCGTGACGATCGCCGAGCCGACCCCGATCGCGACCCTGCTGGCCAAGCCCGAGGGCTTCGTCGGTCAGAAGGTGCGGGTCGACGGCGTCATCACCGGCGTTTGCGAGAAGCGCGGCTGCTGGATGCAGGTCACCGACCCCGACACGGGCCAGGGCGTTCGCATCAAGGTCGAGGACGGCGTCATCGTCTTCCCTTACGAGTCGATGGGCCACCGCGCCGCGGCCGAGGGCACCTTCGAGGCTGTGAAGCTGACCCCCGAGCAGGTGACCGCGCGCGCCGCAGCCGCCAAGGAGGCTGCCGCCGGCGCGGCGGCCGCGGCCGGCGAGCCGTGCGAGAAGGCAGGTGAGCCGGCGGTCAAGGCGGGGTGCGATGCCCCGGTCCAGAACGACACGATCTACCTGATCCGCGGCACCGGGGCAGTGATCCAGTCGTGACCGGATGCGGTTGCGCCGGCTGATCATCGCGACCCACCGCGACCTCGGGTACTTCTTTGCCGGCCTGACGGTCATCTACGCGGTCTCCGGGGTCGCGGTCAACCACATCGAGGACTGGAACCCCAGCTACGCCGTGCGCACGGAGCTCAAAGAGCTCGGCCAGCTGCCCGAGGCGCCGACCGAGGCGCTGGCCGACGAGGTGCTGCGCCGGCTCGCGATCGACGAGGAGCCGACGTCGGTGGTGCGGATGGCGCCGCACCAGCTCAAGGTCTTCCTCGACCACCGCAACCTCACCGTGAGCATTCCCGGCGGCACGGTGGCGGACGAGCGGGTGCGGCGGCGGTTCGCGCTCTTCGAGGCCAACTTCCTGCACCTCAACACCGGCAAGGGCCTGTGGACCTGGATCGCCGACCTGTACGCGGTCGGGCTCCTGGTGCTGGCCTGCACCGGGATCTTCATCATCCCTGGCACGAAGGGACTCGGCGGCCGTGGCCGCTGGCTGCTGCTCGCCGGCCTCGGCATCCCGATCGCGTACCTGGCCTGGATGGCGTGGTGACGCCCTGATTCGGCGGATTGCGTTGCCATCGTTCCCGATCCCGTTCCCGTGCGCGGGAGGCGAGGCGAGCACGAGGAATGCGCGTCCTGCGGGCGTGCCATCTCTGGTGATTTCGGGGCGACGTTCCGCCTCGAGAGGCGCTCGAGGCCCGAAATCGCCAAAGGTGGCTCCCTCGGGGAGCGCCTCCGGAGAATCGGCGCGGCGTGGTGTTGGGGACGGAGCGAACGAGCGTGGTGGGATTGGGAACGGGAACGGGATCGGAAGCGGAAGCGCGCCGGGGGGGAGGCCAGAACTCCTTTTCCCTCATCCCTCACTCCTATCCCTGTGACGCTCCGGTGACCCTCCACTTGACCGCGGTCAATGCGCCGTGGCGGTCGGGGCGATACCCTCTGGACCGTGGAACGCCGCAATCCGCTCCCGAAGGTGCTCCCGGCCCGCCGCATCGTGCAGTGGATCACGACGGCCATCGTCGTCCTGATCGGGATCCGCTTCACGCAGTGGGTGGTGCCGCACCTCGCCGGCCGCTGGCCCACCGTCGACCGGCCACCGGGGGTCGAGGCCTTCCTGCCGATCGGCGGGATGCTCGCGACCCGCCATCTCCTCGAGGCAGGTGTCGTGGATGCGGTGCACCCGGCCGGCCTCGCGATCTTCCTCGGGATCTGCCTGATGTCGCTGATGGTCGCGAAGTCGTTCTGCTCGCACCTGTGCCCGGTCGGGCTGCTGTCGGAGCTTCTGGGGAGGCTCGGCATCCGCCTGGTTGGCCGCAACCKGCGGGCGCCGCGCTGGCTCGACCTCCCGCTGCGCAGCCTCAAGTTCCTGCTGCTCGGTTTYTTCGTGTGGGCGATCTGGTTCGCGATGGACGCGCGCGCCGTGGCGGAGTTCCTCTCCAGCCCATACAACACGGTGGTCGACGCCAAGATGTGGCTGTTCTTCGCGCCACCGTCACGGCTGACGCTGGCGGTGGTCGGCGCGCTCGCGGTCGGCTCGGTCTTCGTCCGCGACCTCTGGTGCCGGTACCTGTGCCCGTACGGCGCCCTGGTCGGGCTCCTCGGACGGTTGGCGCCGCTCAAGGTCGAGCGGGACGAGGCCACCTGCACCGGCTGCCAGGGCTGCACCAAGGTCTGTCCGGCGGCGCTCCCGGTCCACCGCCTGCAGCGGGTTGCGTCCGTCGACTGCACGAGCTGCCAGGACTGCGTGGTCGCGTGCCCGGTCAAGGGCTGCCTGGCGGTGCGCCCGCCCCGGCTGGCGCGCTCGCAGCGCTGGTTGCGGCCGGTGGCAGCGGCGGTGGTCGCGGTCGCGATCTACTGCTCGGTGGTGGCGGCCTTCCGGCTCGCCGGGCACTGGCAGAACCAGGTGACCGAGGCCGAGTACCACGCCCGCCTCCAGGACATCCACTCGCCGGCCTACGTTCATCCTGGCGGCTCGCGCTGACGCCGGACGAGCAGTCCGGCGTCCCGTTCCCATCTCAGACCGCTTCGGCTCCCGGGAGGCGAAGCGAGTACGCGGAAAGCGCGTCCTGCGGGCGTGCCATCTTTGGCGATTTCGGGACCACGTTCTTCCTGGAGACGTGCCCGCGACCCGAAATCGCCAAAGGTGGCAACCTGCCGACGGCAGCGGCCGTGGCCGTGGCCGCAGTAGATTGCGGCCTACGGCCACCCGCTGGTGACGGCTGGTCACCGCGACCGCCGGCCGCGAGTAACCTCGGGGAGCGCCTCCAGAGAATCGGCGCGACGTGTTCTCGAGGACGGAGCGAACGAGCGTGGCGGGCGGGGGGCGCGGCCGGCGTGGCCGCACCGGCCTCAGCCGGCAGGCGACATCCCGGACAGCACTTGAATCCTCTGAATCTGCAGGATGCCCGCCTTGGTGAGGGTGTCGACGTTCTGGAAGGCCAGTGGCACCAGGTCCGACTCCGGGATCCCGGTCTCGACCAGGTTCGGACCGCGCAGCAGGCCGAACCCGCACCCGCTCGCGGCGGCGCGGCCGCGCTCGCTCATGTGGCGCGCCAGGTCGAGCAGCAGGTGCCACCTTTCGACCGGCAGGTTCGGCTGCGGCGACAGGGGATAGATCACGTAACCGACGCGGGTGAGCAGGCCCGCCTCGCGCAGCTCCCCGGACTCGCCGGCCGAGGTCAGGAAGCGCTGCGCGACCACGAACGCGCGCTGCGGGTCGACGTCGCGGAGCACGGCCAGGAACTCCCAGTCCGAGATCACGGCCGGGATGTCGGAGTCCCGGAGCACCTTGCGCAGCAGCGACATGGTGTGTCCGGAGATCGTCCGTCCCACGGTGTCCCACGGCGGGCCCTCGACGCCTGCGGCCGGCTCCAGCCGGACCAGGTAGAGGCCGACGTAGGCGTTGGGCTGGAGGTCGGGCGCCTCGGCGCCCCAGACCATGGCGCGACGCTGCGCCAGCCGGAGCTCGTACGGCATGAAGACGTCGAGGAAATCGTTGTCGACCACCTTCAAGTGGTCGAGCTGGATTCCATCTCCGGCGGCCATGAATCGATGGTTGCAGAACTCGCGGCACGCGTCAAATGGGCCGCCGCCCGCTTCCGCGCCCGCTCGCGCTTCCGAGCCCCTGCCCACCCTGGGTCATGGACCTGGGGTTGGGGCCCCTTTCCGCTTCCGCGCCCGCTGTCATCCTGAGCCAGCCGCCCCCATTCGACTCGGAGCCCTGGCGGGCTCCTCGCTCAGGGCAGGCTCCAGGGCGGCGAGTCGAAGGGACGTCAGGCAGCGCGAGTCACCGCCTTTCCCGCGGGCACGGGCACGGAGACGGGCACGGGCGCGGAAGCGGGTGAGACCCCGGCGCCGATCCCGGCCGGCCTCACCTCGTCCGCAGCACGTTGAGCGCGCTGCCCGCCCGGAACCAGCCGACCTGCTCGGCGTTGAGGCTGTGGTTGAGGCGGATCCGCTCCTCGCTGCCGTCCGCGTGGTGGATGACCGCCTCGAGCTGGCGCCCGGGCGCGAGCGCGGCGAGGCCGACGATCGAGATCCGGTCGTCGGCGTGGATCTTCTCGTAGTCCGCAGGGTCGGCGAAGGTCAGGGGCAGCAGTCCCTGCTTCTTGAGGTTGGTCTCGTGGATCCGCGCGAACGAGCGCGAGATCACCGCGACCCCGGCGAGGTGGCGCGGCTCCATGGCGGCGTGCTCGCGCGACGAGCCTTCGCCGTAGTTCTCGTCACCGACCGCGATCCAGCGGATCCCGCGCTGCTTGTACGAGCGCGCCAGCTCGGGCAGCGGCCGCTTCTCACCGGTTGAGACGTCGACGCCGTGGCCGGGCTCGTCCGCGAAGGCATTGATCGCCCCGAGGAACATGTTGTCCGAGATGTTGTCGAGGTGGCCGCGGAAGCGCAGCCAGGGCCCGGCCTGCGAGATGTGGTCGGTGGTGCACTTGCCGCGCGCCTTGAGCAGCACCGGCAGCCGCTCGAAGTCGGCGCCGTCCCAGGCCGGGAAGGGCTGCAGCAGCTGCAGGCGCTTGGAGTCGTCGCGGACCTTGACCTCGAGGCCGGCAGGCTTCTCCGGCGGCGCGACGTAGCCCTCGGCCTTGAAGACGAAGCCCTTCTCCGGGATCTCCGGCGCCGGCTTGGGCGGCGACAGCGTGAAGCTGCCGCCCTTGCCGTCGTCGATGGGATCGGTGAGCGGGTTGAAGGACAGCCGGCCGGCGAGCGCGTAGGCGACCACGATCTCGGGGCTGCCGATGAACGAGTTGGTCTGCGGGTTGCCGTCGTTGCGCTTGGCGAAGTTGCGGTTGAACGAGGAGATGATCGAGTTGAGCTCACCGGCGGCGATGTCGTCGCGCTTCCACTGGCCGATGCACGGCCCGCAGGCGTTGGCGAGCACGGTCGCGCCCAGCTTTGACAGCGTCCCCATCTGGCCGTCGCGGTCGATCGTCGCCTCGATCTGCTCCGAGCCGGGGGTCACCCAGAGCGGCGAGCGGACCTTGACCCCGCGCGCCAGGGCCTGTTCGGCCACGTCGGCGGCGCGGGCGATGTCCTCGTACGACGAGTTGGTGCAGGAGCCGATGAGGGCGGAGGACAGCTGGTCCGGGTAGCCGTTGAGGGCGACGTCGGACGCCATCCGCGACACCGGCCGCGCGAGGTCCGGGCTGTGCGGGCCCACGACGTGGGGCTCGAGGGCGTCGAGATCGATCTCGATGACCTCGTCGAAGAACTTCTCCGGTGCGGCCTCGACCTCCGGGTCGGCGGTGAGCAGGTCGCGGTTGGCCTCGGCCAGGGTCGCGATGCGGGCGCGCCGGGTGGCGTCGAGGTAGGTCTTCATGCGCCGGTCGTAGGGGAAGATCGAGGTCGTTGCGCCGAGCTCGGCGCCCATGTTGGTGATGGTGCCCTTGCCGGTGGCCGAAATCGAGGCCGCGCCCGGGCCGAAGTACTCGACGATCCGGTTGGTGCCGCCCTTGACGGTCATGATGCCGAGCAGCTTGAGGATCACGTCCTTGGGCGACGTCCAGCCCTGCAGTGATCCGGTCAGGCGGACGCCGACCAGCTTCGGCTGCAGCACCTCCCAGTTGAAGCCGGCCATCACGTCGACCGCGTCCGCGCCGCCGACGCCGACCGCGATCATGCCGAGCCCGCCGGCATTCGGGGTGTGMGAGTCGGTGCCGATCATCATTCCGCCCGGGAAGGCGTAGTTCTCGAACACGACCTGGTGGATGATCCCGGAACCGGGCCGCCAGAAGCCGATGCCGTAGCGCGCCGACGCCGACTGCAGGAAGTCGTAGACCTCGCGGTTGAGCTCGATCGAGGCCGTGATGTCCGCCTCAGCGCCCGAGCGGGCGAGGATCAGGTGGTCGCAGTGGACCGTTGTCGGCACCGCGGTGGCGTCGCGGCCGGACAGCATGAACTGGAGCACCGCCATCTGCGCGGTCGCATCCTGCATGGCGACCCGGTCGGGCTGGAGCTGGATGTAGGCGGTGCCGCGGGCCAGCTGCTCGCCCTCCGGGTCGGCGAGGTGGCCGAAGACCACCTTCTCGGCGAGGGTCAGCGGCCGGCCGAGGCGCTTGCGCACCACCTCGAGGCGGCGGCGGCTGGTGTCGTAGACCTTCTGGACGAGCTCGGGGGTGGTTTCGATGGCTGGCATGGGAGACTCCCTTCGCGACGGCGCACCGCGGTCGCCGCAGCTCGCTCGCCGGGTACGCGGTCGCGGGCGGTATTCTAGTACAGCGACGTGGATGTGTTGAACGGCAAACGGCGCGGCCTGGTGTGGCTGTTCGTCGCGATCAGCCTGCTCCCGCTGTGGGCCGCCCAGCGGACGGACCACCACCTCTTGGGCGAGGACCCGCTCATCACGCTCACCTTCGCCAAGAACCTGGCGCGGGGCGACGGTTTCGTGTTCAACCACCCGCCTCCCGTGCTGGGAACGACGAGCCCGTTGTTTGCCGTGCTGGTCGCTGCACTCGATCGGCTGCTGCCGTTTGCCGACCTGACCGCGATCGCCGTCTGGCTGTCGGCCGCGTGCTGGATCGCCGTGCTCTGGTTCTTCGTCTGGTTCGCCGGTGACCTGAGGTTGTCGAGCTGGCAGGTGCTGGCGATCGCCGGGGCGGTGACCGCCACCGGCTGGGTGACCCGGCTCGACTTCGAGGCCTACCTGTTCGCGGCGCTGCTGGTGCTGGCGATCGCCCTCCATGCCCGTGGCCGCCCAGTTGCGGCCGGCGTGGTGGCGGCACTCTTGTTCCTGACCCGGGGCGAGGGGTTGCTGCTGATCGGGGTGCTGGCCGTCGCCACGGCGGTGTCCGACCTGCGCGGCCGCACCCCGCGTCCCACCGGCCCGGTCGCGTCGGCAACGGCGCGGCTGGCGATCGGGTTCGGGATCCCGGTGCTGGCCTGGGCCGCCTACGCGCTGCCGACCTTCGGCAGCGTCCTGCCGAACACCCTCGCCGCCAAGATCGCCCAGGGCTCCTCCGGCCTGTGGCAGCCCTTCCTCGGCCAGCTCGTCCGAGTCTGGATCCCCGGCTGGGGGCGGCCGCTCGCCCTCGCGGCGGCCCCGTCTCTCAGCATCGCGTGGGTGCTGATCGCGGTCGGCCTGGTCGTGCTGGTGAGGAGGGCGTCGCCGCTGCTGTTGCTCGTGGCATGGACCGCCGCCTACGTGGTCGGGTATGCCGCGCTCGGCGTCGCCGGCTACCCGTGGTACGCCTGCCCGGTGTTCCTCACCCTCGCGGTGCTGCTGGGCGTCGGGCTCGGCAGCGTCGCGCAGTGGCTGGCGGCGAGGGTCCGGCCGCGGGCGGCGGCCTTCGGGCTGGCGGTCGTCTGCCTGGCGGCTGTGCTGCTGCCGCTCGGAATGGCGACCGCTCGCGCGGGGCGGCCGCCGTCGCAGCGCCAGCTCGCCTACTTCGAGCTGGCGCGGTGGTTCCGCGAGCACGCCAGCCGCGACGCGAGCATCGCCTACCACGAGGTCGGTTACCTCGGCTACTACACCGACAACCGCATCGTCGACCTGCTCGGCCTGGTCACGCCGGGGCTCACCGAGCACGTCGCCGCCGGCGACTTCGCGTGGGGGTTCCGGCGCGAGCGGCCGGACTACCTGGTCTACCTCGAGGGCAGCCGGTTCTTCGAGGGCATCCTCCGCGACCCGGGCTTCCAGGCGGTCTACCGGCCCGTCGCCACGCTCGACGGCTTCGACGGCAAGTCGTTGACGATCTTTCGGCGGAACGGCGGCCGGTGAGCGGCGCGGGCTACCCTGGGACGATGCCGAGGTTCCTGTGCGATGCGATGCTCGGGTCGCTGGCGCGGTGGCTGCGTTTCTTCGGCTACGACACCGGTTTCCTCGGCCCCGAGCTCGCCGATGACGAGGTCGCCGAGCGGGCGCGCGGTGAGGGCCGCTGGCTGCTGACTCGAGACCACGAGCTGGCGGCGGTCGGCCCGCGGACCCTGCTCGTGCGCTCCGAGGACGTGGAGTCGCAGCTCGTGGAGGTGTTCGGCCGGCTCGGCCTGTGCCCGAGTGCCGGCCTTGACGGCTCGCGCTGCAGCGAGTGCAACGGGGAGCTCACGGCCGCCGGCCGTGACGACGTGCGCGAGCTGGTGCCGCCCTACGTCCTGGCGACTGCCGAGCGCTTCCGCCGCTGCGGCGGCTGCGGCCGCGTCTACTGGCCGGGCACCCACACCGAGCGCATCCTGCGGACCATGGCCGCAATCGTGCAGCGGCTCGAGGCGAGCGGGGGCCGGTCGTGAGACCTCTCGGATCGTGCGACGGTATGATGACCCCATGAGTGGCGAGGGGCGCGACCCGCTGGACGAGCTCGAGGAGCTGTTCGGCCACCGTTTCACGGACCGGGATCTGCTGCGCCAGGCGGTCCGCCACTCCTCCGCGTCGAGCGCCGCCGCCGAAGGCTCCTATCAGCGCCTCGAGTTCCTCGGCGACGCGGTCCTCAACCACGCGATGGCGGAGATTCTGTATCACCAGTTCCCGGACCGCGACCAGGGCGAGCTGACGAGGATGCGGGCCCACGTCGCCCAGTCGGACTCGCTGGCCACCAAGGCGGCCGAGCTCGGGCTCGATCGGTTCGTGGAGCTCGGGCCGAGCGAGGAGGCGGCGCGCGGCTGGCGGCGCCAGACCCTGCTCGAGGACGTGTTCGAGGCGCTGATCGGCGCGCTCGCGCTCGACGCCGGCTGGCAGGCGGCGCTCGACTTCGTGACCGAGCAGTTCGGCGATGAGCTCGACGGGCTCGACGAGCGCACGCTCGCCCTGGCCAACCCCAAGACCACCCTCCAGGAGGCGGCGCAGAGCCGTGGGCTGCCGCTGCCCGCCTACCGCGAGCTCGCGATCGCGGGGCCGGACCACGACCGCCAGTGGACCTTCGCCGTGAGCTGGGACGGCGAGGAGATCGCGCGCGGCGAGGGGCGGAGCAAGCGCGAGGCCCAGCAGCGCGCCGCCCGCCGGGCCCTGGTCCGGCTCGGGCTGGTCCCGGAGGAGTGATCGCGCCCCTGCGGCCGGTCCACGGCTGCCGTCGCCCGCCGGCTTTGAACTCGCGACATGTTTGCCGGTAGCATCGATCCGACATGAGCGACCACCCGCTGCTCGAGCGCGCGCGCCAGGCCCCGGACTCACCGGGCGTCTACCGTTTCCAGGACCGCGCCGGCAAGGACATCTACGTCGGCAAGGCGCGCAGCCTGCGGCGGCGGGTGCTGTCCTACTTCGGCCGCAGCGACCTGCCCGAGCGGACCGTCGCGATGCTCGAGCGCGCCCGCCGCCTCGACTACACCGTGACCGCGACCGAGATCGAGGCCTTCATCCTCGAGAACACCCTGATCAAGCGGCTGCGGCCGCGCTTCAACGTCCTGCTGCGCGACGACAAGACCTACCCTTACATCAAGCTCACCACCGGCGAGGCGTGGCCGCGGGTCGAGTTCACGCGGCGGGTGCGCGACGACGGCCACAGCTACTTCGGGCCGTTCATGGGCCAGCACATGGCGCGCCGCCTGATGGACCTCGCGCGCACCCACTTCCAGGTCCGGACCTGCCAGATCGAGATCGACGGCCGGCTGCCGCGGCCCTGCCTCTACTACCACATGAAGGCCTGCCTCGGTCCGTGCGTCGCCGGCCTGACCACCGCCGAGGACTACGCGGCCGCGGTCGAGGACGTGCGGCTCTTCCTGTCGGGCCGCCACCGTGAGCTGCTGCCGCGGCTCGAGGCCAGCATGTGGGCTGCGTCCGAGCGCCAAGACTACGAGCTCGCGGTCCGCTACCGCGACCTGGTGGCGATCGTCCGCCGGCTCGGCGAGCGCCAGGACGTCGAGCAGCCGGGCCGCGGCGACGCCGACGTGTTCGCGGTCCACGGCGACGGCTCCAGCGCGACCGTGTGCGTGCTGCCGTACCGCGGCGGCAAGCTGGTCGACAAGCGTGAATTCCACTTCGAGGGCGTCGGCGACGTCGCCTCGAGCGAGCTCGTGGTGTCGTTCGCCGCCCAGTACTACGACGCCAACCCAGCGGTGCCGGCGCTGATCGAGTCGGCGCAGGCGATCGAGAGCGACGACCGGCTCCTGCTCGAGGCCTACCTCGGCCACCTGCGGGGTCGCGCCGTGCGGGTCAGCGTGCCCCAGCGGGGCGCGCGGGCGCGGCGGGTCGCGCTCGCCCTCGACAACGCCCGCGCGGCCTTCGAGCTGCGCTTCCGCGCCGCGCTGTCGCAGGCCCAGCACCTCGAGCGGCGGCTCGGCGAGGCGCTCGGCCTGCCCGGCCCGGTGCGGCTGCTCGAGTGCTTCGACGTCTCGCATGCCTCGGGCAAGCAGACCACGGCGTCGTGCGTGGTCTGGCGGGGCGGCCGCATGGACCGCCGCAGCTACCGCTCCTTCAACCTCCGCACCGTCGCCGGCGTCGACGACTTCGCCTCGATCGCCGAGGCGGTCGGCCGGCGCTACCGCCGGCAGCGTGACGAAGGCCGGCCGCTGCCCGACCTGGTGCTCATCGACGGCGGCGTCGGCCAGCTCAACGCGGCCATGGCGGCGCTCGACGAGCTCGGGCTCGAGCTGCCGCTGGCCGCCCTCGCCAAGCGCGAGGAGCAGATCTGGCTGCCCGAATCGAGTGAGCCGCTGGCCCTCGACCGCTCCGACCCCGCCCACCTGGTGCTGCGCCAGGCGCGCGACGAGGCCCACCGCTTCGCGGTCAGCCGCCACCAGCGGCGGCGGCGCCGCACCACGCTGTCGAGCGAGCTGCTCAACGTGCCCGGGATCGGACCCGGGCGCGCGACCGCGCTGCTTCAGCGCTTCGGCTCGGTGCGCGGCGTGCAGCAGGCCAGCGAGGAGGAGCTGCAGGCCGCCCTCGGCGCCCGCCTCGGCCGCCACCTCTGGCGCCACCTGCACGCCGGCGAGGGCGACCACGAATCGACGCGGTGAAATCAGGGTCGGTGCGCAGCGCAACGCTCGCCGGCGCGACGCGCTACCCTGTTCTCGATGTACGT
>PQAJ01000129.1 GCA_003105185.1 Holophagae bacterium | reverse complement strand
TACCCCACAAAGCAGGCTGGGAGCGTGTGCTCCAACGCGGTTTCGCCGGAATCGGCTAAGCTGGGCGCGATGGGAACCCTGTCACGAGACACCGACCGCAAGGCGGAGCGGGTGCTGGTCGAGATCATGAGGGCCCTGCCGGCGTGGAAGAAGCTGGCGCTGCTCGACGACGCCTGCGCGACCGCGCGGGCGCTGGCGCTCGCCGGGCTCCGCGCGCGCCATCCGCAGGCGTCGGAGGACGCGTTGCACCGGATGCTGATGGGGCTCTTGCTCGGCGACGAGATTGCGACCCGGGTCTGGGGCTCGATGGACGAGCCGGCCTGATGCCTGGGGAGCTGGCCTCGACCCTCGCGGTTGTCCTTGAGGTTGTCGGCATTCTCGAGGAGCTCGGGGTGAAGTACCACCTCGGGGGTTCCTTTGCGGCCGCTGTCCACGGTGTCCCACGCCAGACCCGCGACGCCGATGTGGTGGTCGATCTCGATGCCGGCTCGGCGGCGCAGCTCGTGGAGCGGCTTGGGGGTGACTTCTACATCGATGCAAATGCGGCCGCGGTCGCGGTCGCGCGTCGGGGGACCTTCAACGCGATCCACCTCGCGACCGGCTTCAAGGTGGACTTCTTCGTGGCCGGGAGCGGCGACTTCGATGCGGGGGAGCTCGATCGGAGCGAGCTGCAGCTCATTGCCGCCGATCCGCCCCGTTCGGTGTGGGTGAAATCCGCCGAGGACACGGTCCTCCGCAAGCTGCAGTGGTTCCGAGACGGTGGTGAGGTCTCGGATCGGCAGTGGAACGACGTGCTCGGGATCCTCATGGCGCAAGGCGACCGCCTCGATCAGAGCCACCTCAGGCGGTGGTCCGACGCGCTCGGCGTGGCTGACCTCCTCGACCGGGCGTTGCGGGAGGCCCGGGAGGCCTGATCTGCGACGGCTTGGGAGTGGGCGGTGACTACTGCGAGCGGTCGTCGAGCTCGATGCGGAGAGGAGCGGCAGGGGAGCTGACCCCTCGCCCCCTGGCCGGTGGTCCGGTGGGAACAGGTCCGTGGTCCTCGAGCCGGACCGAGACCGCCTTGGACACGCCCGGCTCCTCCATGGTGATGCCGTAGAGAATCTCGGCCCGCGCCATGGTGCGCCGGTTGTGCGTGATCAGCACGAACTGGGTGTGCTCGGACATCGAGCTGATCAGGTCGGCGAGCCGTTCGACGTTGGCGTCGTCGAGCGGGGCATCGACCTCGTCGAGGATGCAGAACGGCGACGGCTTGATCCGGAACAGGGAGATCAGCAGCGAGAGCGCGGTCAGCGCCTTCTCGCCGCCGGACAGCAGCTGCACCGACTGGGTCTTCTTGCCGGGCGGCTGGGCCGTGATGTCGATGCCCGACTCGAGCGGGTCATCCTCGTCGACCAGATGGAGGGTGGCGCTGCCGCCGCCGAACAGCGTGCTGAAGGTCTCGTGGAACACGCCGTTGACCTGCTCCAGGGTCTCGACGAAGCGCGCGGAGCAATAGGTGTCGATCTCGCGGATCGTGTTCTCGAGCTTGTGCAGCGCCTCTACCAGGTCCTTGCGCTGGGCGCTGAGGAAGGTTGAGCGCTGCTCGAGCTCGTCGACCTCCTTGAGCGCGAGCAGGTTGACCGGACCGAGCGACTCGATCTTGTCGCGCAGCCCGGCGATCGTCTCGCGCAGGGCCTCCGGCGTCGCCTCGGCATCGGGCTGGAGCTTGAGCAGCTCCTCCGGGGTGGTGTCGAGCTCGGCAGCCGCCGCATCGCGGAGCCGCTCCCACTGCGACTCGAGGCGTGTCTGCTCGACCTCCGCCTCGTGCAGCGACTCGCGGGCGCGGTCGTGCTCGTCGCGGCGCTGACGGACCTCGTGGTCGAGGCCGTCAACCGACGTTGCGACCTCGCTGACCTGCTCGCCAAGCCGCCGCTCCTGCTCGCGCGCTGCGCTCAGCAGGCCCTGCTCCTCGGCGAGCCTGGTCCGCGACCGCACCACCTCGTCCTCGGTGGCGGTGAGCTCGGAGGTCAGCTGGTCGACGTCGCCCTGCAGCTTGGCGACCCGCTCGTCGAGGCGCCGGCCTTCGCTGGCGAGCCGCTCCTGCTCGGCGACCGCCGCTGCCGTCCGCTCCCCGGCGAGCCGCGCCTCGGCCTGCCAACGGTCGAGCCGGCGCAGCGCGTCCGTCGCCTCGTCGCGGCGGGTTGCCAGCGCAGCGACCGCGGCGTCGACGGACTGCTCGAGATCGACGGTCCGCGACTCGAAGGCGGCGACCTCCTGCTCCAGCTTCGCCTTGCGCCCGACCTGCTCGTCGGCGAGCTTGCGGTTGCGCTCGGTGTCGGCGTCGACGGCCTCGAGCTCGCGCCGCAGCCGTGAAAGCTCCTCGGCGAGTGACTGCTCGACGGCGGCCGCCCGGGCGCGCTCCTGCTCGGCGCGCAGCAGCCTGCCGTCGAGGTCCGCCACCGCGCCCTCGACCTCGGCCAGGGCGCGGGCGGTGTCGCGGTGGCGGCTCGCCGCCGTGCCCTCGCGGTCGCTGGTCACGCCGATCTCGGCGGCCAGCCGGTGGCGCTCGTCGCGCAGGGCGAGCGCGCCGTGGTGGCGCGAGCCGGCGGTCGGCGGCTCGACGGTGCGGCCCCGCCAGACGACGTCGTCAGGGCCGACGAAGATCGCGTGCGGGTGCTGCTCGGCGAGCCGGCGGGCGGTCGCCTGATCCGGGCATCGGAAGGCGGGCGGCAGCACGCGCGCGAGCCACGGCAGGTGCTCGGGCTTGACCCCGGCCTTGTCGAGCAGCGGCTCGACCCCGTCCAGCGAGGGGGTGGTCAGGGGTGCCGCGGGGCCGCCGGCAACCGCCAGCCGCAGCCGGCCCTCGAGACCGGCGAGCGCCTCCAGCTGGTCGGCGGCGAGGCTCTCAGCCGCGATCACCGGCAGTTCCAGCCACTCCGACCAGACCCGGTCGAGCAGCGGCGCCAGGCCCGGCTCCGGGTCGAGGAAGTCGCCGACCTGGCCGGTGAGGATGTCCTCGGGCAGCACCGTGACGAGCTGCTCGAGCACCGCGGCGTGACGGGCCAGCTCGCGCTCGATCCCGGCCAGGCTCTGGCGGTGCTTCCAGAGCTCGCGGCCGAGGTGCTCCGCCTCGTCCTTGGCGGTCCGCGCCTCGTCGGAAAGCCGGGAGCGTTGCTCGACCAGCTCGCGACGGCGGCCGTCGAGCCCCTCGGCCGCGCTCGCCGCGCTGCGGCTGTCCTCGGCTGCGGCCTGGTAGCGGTTCTCCGAGTCGTCGCGGCGGGCGACCAGGGCGCCGCGCTCGTGCTCGAGCTGACCGAGGACGTAGGCGACGCGGTCGCGCTCGCGCTCGAGCTCGCCGAGGCGGTTGCGGCTGGTGGTGAGCGACGAGATGGTGCGCAGCAGCTCCTGGCGGAGCTCGTTGGCCTGGGATTCGGCGTCGGCGAGCCGGGTGCGGCCATCCGCCTCGGCCGTGGTGGCCTCGTCAACGGCAGCGCGGACCGCCCCCAGGGCCTCGTCGAGCGCGGTCCTCCGGGCGGTCGCCTCCGCGATCTTGCCTTCGAGCTCGCTGCGGGTCGAGCTGACGGTGAGCCGGTCGCGGCGGGCGCGGTCGAGCGACTCCCGGAGCTGGTCGATGAGGTCGTCCGACCGCTCGAGGAAGGCCTCGAGCCGCTCGCGCGATGCTTGCAGCTCGGCGACCTCGGCGCGGGCCGCCTCGACCTCGGTCCGATGAGCCTCCAGGCGCGTCCGGGCCTGACTGAGGTCGGCCTCGGTGCTGGCCAAAGCGGCGGCTGCGGCAGCGACCGCGTTCTCGATCTGGGCCCGGCGCCGCGCGACGTCGCGGCGGGCGTGGTCGGCGTCGTGGACCTCGGTGGTCAGCAGGGTCTGCTGCGCGGCCTTGAGCTCGTCGCGGAGCCGCTGGTGGCGACGCGCCTGGCCGGCCTGCCGCTTCATCTGGCGCAGGGTGCGGTCGACCTCGGAGATCACGTCGTCGAGCCGCAGCAGGTTCTGCCGGGTGTGCTCGAGCTTGAGCGCGGACTCGTGCTTGCGCTTCTTGTAGCGGGTGATGCCCGCCGCCTCCTCGATCAGGACGCGGCGGTCGGTGGGGCGAGCCGACAGCACCTGGCCGACCCGACCCTGCTCGATGATCGAGTAGTCGCGGAGGCCGAGCCCGACCGACATCAGCTCGTCCATCACATCCTTGAGGCGAGCGGTCTTGCCGTTCAGCCGGTACTCGGACGGTCCCGCCCGGTAAACCCGCCGCCGCACCTCGAGGCGGCCGTCGGCCTCCTTCCAGTGCCCGTCGTCGGAGACCAGCGTCAGCACCACCTCGGCCGCACCTGCGGGCGCGCGCCGGGTGGCGCCCGAGAACACGACCTCGCCCATCTGCTTGAGCCGCAGCAGGGAGGGGCTCTGCTCGCCGAGCACCCAGAGGATGGCGTCCACCAGGTTCGACTTGCCGCAGCCGTTGGGGCCGATGATCGCCGAGACGTCGCTCGGGAAGGTGAGATCCACCTTGTCCGGGAACGACTTGAACCCGGCCAGCGAGAGCGAGTGCAGGCGGACGCGTGCCATGCGGTCGGCACAGTATCAAAGCGGGGCAGCGCTTGGAAGGCCGGCCGCGGCACGGCTGTGAGCAGGGTCATCCGGCTTCGTCCTGCGGACTACGACGTGACAAGCCGCCGTGACAAGCGGAGGCGGAAGCGGGTGCGGATGCGGGCGCGGGCAGGGAGACGGGCACCCTTCGACTCGCGGCGCTGGAGCCTGCCCTGAGCGAGGAGCCCGCCAGGGCTCCGAGTCGAATGGGCGCCGCTCGCTCAGGGCAGGCTCCTCGGGAACGGGTACGGGAAGCGGCGTGATACTCTCGCCGGCATGAGCGCCGAGCTCACACCGGCCGGGCTGCGCGAGATCGCCGAGCGCTTCCGGGAGCGCCACCGGACCGGCGCGCTGCGCGCCGTGATGGTGGCCGGCTCGGGGATCCGGCTCGAGCTACCGGGCTGGGAGGCCGGGGAGGAGATCGCCCTCGCCGAGGTCTTTCCGTTCCGGCTCCACGAGCTCGTCGGGCACCGCCAGACGATGACCCTGTGGCGCCGCGGGCAGGAGACGATTCTCGCCATGAACGGCCGCCTCCACCTCTACCAGGGCTACTCGCCGGCCGAGGTGGCGGCGCCGGTGCGGCTCGCCGGCCTGCTCGGCGCCGAGCTGATGCTCGCCACCAACGCCAGCGGCGCCCTCGACCCGGACATCCCGGCGGGATCGCTGGTGGTGGTGTCGGACCACATCAACCTGCAGGGCTTCAACCCGCTGGTCGGCGAGTGGGGGAGGTCGTTCGGGCCGCCCTTTCCGGACATGAGCGAGGCCTACGACCCGGAGCTGCGGAGGCTCGCCGTGGCAGCCGCGGCCGCGGCCGGCTTTGCGGTGCGCGAGGGGGTCTACGCGGCGGTGCTCGGGCCATCGTTCGAGACCCCGGCCGAGGTGCGGATGCTGGGCCAGCTGGGCGGCGCGGTGGTCGGCATGTCCACGGTGCCCGAGGTGATCGCGGCGCGCCAGATGGGGATGAAGGTGCTGGTGATCTCACTCGCCACCAACCCGGGCGCCGGCCTCGTCGACCGCCCGCTGTCTCACGAGGAGGTGCTCGAGGCCGGTGCGGCCGCGGCGGACAATCTCCGGGTGCTTCTCGGGCTCCTCGTTCAGCGCATGTTTCCCGGGCCGTGAGGGTGGCTGGCGTGTACCTGGACGTCTTTCCGGTCGGCCCGATCCAGGCCAACTGCGTGCTCCTCGGCGACCCGACCGCTGGCGTGCTGGCGGTGATCGACCCCGGCGAGGAGGCGCCGCGCATCATGGAGCGCATCGAGCGCAGCGGGCTCGAGCCGACGCTCATCCTCCACACCCACGGCCACCTCGACCACGCCGGCGGCACCGCCGAGCTGGCGCGGCTGCTCGGCCCCGAGGTGCCGGTCGGCCTGCACCGCGACGAGCTCGATCTCTACCGGAATCTGGCCATGCAGGGACGGATGTTCGGCCTCGAGGCAACGACGCCGCCGATGCCGACGCTCCTGCTCGCTCACGGCGACCGGCTCGAGCTCGGCAGCCTGTCCCTCGAGGTCCGGCACACGCCGGGGCACTCACCGGGCGGTGTGTGTTTCGTGGTCCACGGCGGCTCCGAGTCGACGGTGGTTGTCGGCGATGTGCTGTTCGCGGGCTCGATCGGCCGCACCGACCTGTTCGGCGGCTCCTTCGCCATCCTCGAACGGTCGATCCGGGAGCAGCTCTACACGCTGCCCGACGAAACCAGGGTGGTGTGCGGTCACGGGCCGGACACCACGATTGGCCGCGAGCGGCGCTCCAACCCCTTCGTCCGCGGCTGACCTGTCCTCTTCAATTCGCCAGATGCGCGCAGCGCTCCTAGGGCACCGCTGCCGACCACGCTGACACATCACCGCTCTCGAAGCCGTCCGCGAACAGGGTCGAGTCGATGACCGTGTAGACGTTCGGCCGATAGCTGGTCAAAGAGCAACGGATTCGCCGCATCTGCTCGACCGTGAAGAGGGTCATGCAGGCGTCGTTGGTGTACTCCATGTAGTTCTCGATGGGGATCCGGTAGCTGCCGCAGTTGGTGCCCGGCGTGCAGTAGTAGTGGGCGGTCTGGTCCGGCTCGGTGTCGCAGATGCGGTCGGCGGTCGTGTAGCAGTACGGCAGGGCCGGGTTGCCGCAGCCACCCTCGAAGGTGTGGAGCAGGCCGACCCAGTGGCCGACCTCGTGGGTCGCCGTCCGGCCGAGGTGGTAGGGCGGGAACGAGGTGGGCCGGCCGAAGGCCCGGTAGTAGATGACGATGCCGTCGTTCCAGCCGCCGACGCCCCACTGCGGGAACCAGGAGTAGCCCAGGTACTGGGTGTTGTTGGTGTAGAAGTTGAGGTAGCGGTTGGGATCCCACATCAGCGCCGTCTTGAAGCCCTGCTCGTCGTTGTCATTGAACCAGTTCGAGTTGGCGGTGCGGGTGATGCCGGTCGTCGGGTTGCCGTCCGGGTCCTCGGTGGCGAGCACCCAGCGGAGCCCGGTGTAGGTGCCGTCGCCGCCAGCGGTGCCGGCGATCGCCAGGTAGTCCTCGTTGAGGACGTCGATCTGGCTTTGCACCATCTGGTCGGTGAGGTCCCCGGTGACGCCGTCGTCGGCGGTGATGATGTGGACCACCACCGGGATCTCGTAGACCGGGCCCGGATCGTAGATCGGGTCCGGGTTGGTGGAGGACATGGTGCAGTCGGCGGGGGCGTCCAGGGGGATCTCCGGGTAGAAGTCGGGGGGGAGCGTGCCGCAGCGCATGCCGAAGGCCTGGAAGGCCTCCGACTGGGCGTAGGCGGTCGGCGACGGGTAGGTGACGCCCATGAACTCGACAGCGTCGCTGTCACCGGCCGCCGCCGGGAGCGCAAGCGAGACGATGATGATCAGACCAATAGCGGCAAGGTGACCAGTGTGCTTCATGTGCGGGCAACTCCTCCCCTGAAACCGCGCGATGGTACTAGAAATCGAGGATGTTCGCGGGTTTATTCCTCGACCGACGAAAGGCCGGGGTACTCGCGTGCCCCGGCCGGACGGCGTCTCCAGGTGGTCTCGGCCTACATCTCCCAGCTGTCGAGCATCTTCATGTAGTTGGCGCGGGCGAAGGCCTTCGGGTTGGGGGTGCGGGTCAGATTCATCGACCCCTGCATCTGGCGGATCGACTGGTAATCGTGCTCCTGCATCCAGAACGAGATCGCCTCCAGGGTCCGCGCGATGTGTTCGGGGCCGTGGATCAGCAGCGCCGACACCAGCTGCACGGCGTGGGCCCCGGTCATCACCGCCTTGATGATGTCGACCGCGGTGTGGGCGCCGCCGGTGGCGGCCAGCGACAGCTCGAGCTGGCCCGACAGGATTGCCAGCCAGCGCAGCCGCAGCCGCAGCTCGTCGGTGGTGGACAGCCGCAGGTTGGGCACCACGTCGAGGTCCTCGATGTCGATGTCCGGCTGGTAGAAGCGATTGAAGATGACGAGGCCGTCGGCGCCGGCGTCCTGCAGCTTCTTGCCGAGGTGGGGAATCGACGAGAAGAACGGCGACAGTTTGACCGCCACCGGGATCTTCACGTCGGCCTTGACCGCCTGCACGATCTCCACCGCGCGCCGCTCGACCTCCTCGCCGGTCTCCTTGGCGTCGACCGGCAGGTAGTAGACGTTGAGCTCGAGGGCGTCCGCGCCGGCGTCCTCGATCTTCTTTGCATATGAAGTCCAGCCGCCGGCAGTGGTGCCGTTGAGCGAGCCCATGATCGGGATCGACACCGCCGCTTTGACCTTTCCGATGTGGTCCAGGTAGCGATCGGGCCCGACGTGGTAGCCGTCAGGATCGGGATGGTAGCCGAGGGTGGCCTCGGCGAACCCGGCCCCCGTCGACTCGAGCTCGAACTGGGTCATGGCGGCAGCCCGGATCTCCTCCTCGAAGAGCGAGGGCAGGACGATCGCGGAGGCCCCCGCCTGCTCGAGCCGGCGAATGCCGTCGGCGTCGGTCCCCAGCGGGCACGCGCCGACCATGATCGGGTTGGCGAGTTCAAATCCGAGGTAGGTGGTGGTCAGATCCATGGCGGTGCTCCTTCTCCCGTCCGCTCAGTTGGTCTCGCCGGCCGATTTGTCCGGCTCCGATCCGTACGTGATCTCGGCCATCTGCCGGTAGAGGTCGAAGCGCGCGCGGGCCGACTTCTCGGCCTCGGCCAGCAGATGCTTGGCGCGCTCCGGGTGCGACTTCTGGAGCATCCGGAATCGGGTCTCCTTGAGCGCGAAGTCGGCAAACGGGATCGAGGGCGCCTTCGAGTCCAGCTTGAGCGGGTTCTCCCCAACGGCCGCGCGCCGGGGATCGAAGCGGTAGAGCGGCCAGGCGCCGCTGTCCACCGCCAGCTCCTGGTGGTCGAGGCCGTCGGCGAGGTTGAAGCCGTGGGCGATGCAGTGCGAGTAGGCGATGATCAGGGACGGCCCCGGGTAGGCGTCGGCCTCGAGAAAGGCGCGGACCGTCTGGTTGTCCTTGGCGCCGAAGGCGACCTGGGCGACGTAGACGTGGCCGTAGGCCATCGCCATCAGGCCGAGGTCCTTGCGCGGGACCCCCTTGCCGCCCATTGCGAACTTGGCGACGGCGCCGAGCGGGGTCGCCTTCGAGGCCTGCCCGCCGGTGTTGGAGTAAACGCCGGTGTCGAGCACCAGCAGGTTGACGTCCCGGCCGACCGCGAGCACGTGATCGAGGCCGCCGTACCCGATGTCGTAGGCCCAGCCATCGCCGCCGACCCCCCACACGCTCTTGCGGACCAGGGCATCGGCGAGGTGGTGAAGCTCGGCGGCACCGGGCACCTTGAGGGCGGCGAGCTTGGCGCGGAGGGCCTCGACGCGGCGTCGCTGGGTCGCGATGCCGACCTCATCGAGCTGCTCGGCGGCGAGCAGCTCGTCGACCAGGTTCTCGCCGATCGACGAGCCGAGGTCCTTGAGCAGCCGCACCGCGCGCGCCCGGGTCTGGTCGATGGCGAGGCGGAAGCCGAGCGCGAACTCGGCGGTGTCCTCGAACAGCGAGTTGTTCCAGGCCGGGCCGCGGCCATTGGGGTCGACGGCGTAGGGCGTGGTCGGCAGGTTGCCGCCGTAGATCGACGAGCAGCCGGTGGCGTTGCCGATCAGCGCCCGGTCGCCGAACAGCTGGGTCAGCAGCTTGACGTACGGCGTCTCGCCGCAGCCCGCGCAGGCGCCCGAGTACTCGAACAGCGGCTGGAAGAACTGCGACCCCTTGACGTCGATCTTGACCTTCTCGCGGTCGACCTCGGGCAGGGAGAGGAAGAACTCGTAGTTCACCCGCTCCTGCTCGCGCAGCGGCATCTGCAGCGTCATGTCCAGCGCCTTGTGCTTGGGGTTGGACTTGTCGCGCGCCGGGCAGACCCTGGCGCACAGGGTGCAGCCGGTGCAGTCCTCCGGCGCGACCTGGATGGTGTACTTGGTTCCGGCGAAATCCTTGGCCTTGTAGTCGACCGACTTGAAGGTCGGCGGCGCGCCCCCGAGCAAGGCCGGCGGGTAGACCTTGACCCGGATCGCCGCGTGCGGGCAGACCAGCATGCACTTGTTGCACTGGATGCACAGCTGCTCGTCCCAGACCGGGATGTCGATGGCGATGTTGCGCTTCTCCCACTGGGTGGTGGCGGTCGGCCAGGTGCCGTCCGGAGGGAACGCGCTCACCGGCAGCAGATCGCCCTTGCCGGCGATCATGATCGCGGTGACCCTCTTGACGAGTTCGGGAGCCGCGTCGCTGACGATCGGCGGCCGGGTCTTGGTCGCGGTCACCTTGGCTGGGATTGGCACCTCGTGGAGGTTGGCGAGCGTCGTGTCGACGGCCTCGAAGTTGAGGCGGACGATCTCGTCGCCTTTCTTGCCGTAGGTCTTCTTGATCGACTCCTTGATCTTGGCGATCGCCTCCTCGCGCGGCAGGATTCCGGAGATTGCGAAGAAGCAGGTCTGCATGATGGTGTTGGTCCGCCGGCCCATGCCGGCCTCGCGCGCCACCGTGGTGGCATCGATGCAGTAGACCTTGAGGTGCTTGTCGAGGATGTCCTGCTGGACCTCGCGCGGGAGCTCGTCCCAGACCTCATTCGGCCCGAACGGCGAGTTGATCAGGAAGATCGCGCCGGGCTGCGCGTACGCGAGCATGTCGAGCTTCTCGAGGAACACCCACTGATGGGCGGCCACGAACTGCGCCTTCCGGATCAGGTAGCTCGCGCGGATCGGCCGCGGCCCGAAGCGCAGGTGCGAGATGGTGACCGCGCCCGCCTTCTTCGAGTCGTAGACGAAGTAGCCCTGGGCGAAGTTGTCGGTCTCCTCGCCGATGATCTTGATCGAGTTCTTGTTGGCGCCGACCGTGCCATCGGCGCCGAGACCGAAGAACACGCCGCGGAACACGTCGGCGGCGGCGATGGTGAAGTCATCGTCGACCGGCAGTGAGGTGTGGGTGACGTCGTCGACGATGCCCACCGTGAAGTGGTTCTTCGGCCGGTCAGCCGCCAGGTTGTCGAAGATCGCCTTGACCATGCCGTCGTTGAACTCCTTCGACGACAGACCGTAGCGGCCGCCGACCACGATCGGGTCGGYGGCGAAGGGGCTGATCCCCTCCGACTTGGCCTCGACCAGGGCGGTCACGACGTCCATGTAGAGCGGCTCGCCAATCGATCCCGGCTCCTTGGTCCGGTCCATAACCGCGATCGTGCGYACGGTCTTCGGCAGCGCTTCGATGAAGGCCGGTACCACGAACGGCCGGTAGAGGCGGACCTTGATCACGCCGACCTTCTCGCCGCGGGCGTTCAGCCAGTCGACCATCTCGTGCACGGCCTCGGCGCCGGAGCCCATGATGACGACCACCCGCTCGGCCTCGGGGTCTCCCACGTATTCGAACAGCTGGTAGCTGCGGCCGGTGCGGTCGGCGAAGGCCTTCATCGCGTCGACGACGTGGCCCGGGCAGGCGTCGTAGAAGCCGTTCGACGCCTCGCGCGTCTGGAAGAAGGTGTCCGGGTTCTGGGCGGTGCCGCGGATCACCGGGCGGTCGGGAGACAGCGCCCGCTCACGGTGGGCGCGCACCAGATCGTCGTCGATCAGGTGGCGGAGGTCGTCGTCCTCGAGGAGCTCGATCCTGGCAACCTCGTGCGAGGTCCGGAAGCCGTCGAAGAAGTGCAGGAAGGGGATGCGGCTCGCGAGCGACGCCATCTGGGCGATGCACGCGAAGTCGTGCGCCTCCTGGACCGAGCCCGAGGCCATCATCGCCCAGCCGGTCTGGCGGCAGGCGTTGACGTCCGAGTGGTCGCCGAAGATCGACAGGGCATGGGTCGCCACCGTCCGCGCCGACACGTGGAAGACGGCCGAGGTCAGCTCGCCGGCGACCTTGTACATGGTCGGGATCATCAGCAGCAGGCCCTGTGCCGCGGTGAAGGTCGTGGTCAGGGCGCCGGCCTGCAGCGAGCCGTGGACCGCGGCGGCGGCGCCGGCCTCCGACTGCATTTCGATGACGTCGGGGACGGTGCCCCAAATGTTGGTGCGCCCCTCGGCCGACCATTCGTCGGCCCACTCCCCCATGTTGGACGAGGGTGTGATCGGGTAGATCGCGCACACGTCGTTGATGCGGTGAGCGACGGACGAGGTCGCCTCGTTGCCGTCGATCATGACGATCTGTCGTGCCATGAAGGACCTCCTCACGCGGCCCCTGCGCCCGCCTGCAGGCTCTCGCCTTGCACGGCGGCGGAGCACGTGAACAAATTCACAACGCGTAGCATACTCGGCCGGCCGGGTGCTGGCAAGGGACTGGGCGCCAGCCCTGATTGGCAGAGTAAGGCATTGAAAATCAAAGGGAAGGAGAGAGCCAGGCTAGGATTTTCGGACGCGGCGGCGGCCGAGCCAGACGTTGAGCGGGTTGGCCCGCGACAGGAAGGGGATCACCGGCGGCCGGCGGGTGCCGATGTCGTTGAGGATCTCGTGGATCCGGGGGTTGTTGGGCTGGATGCGCAGGCCGGCGTGGAGGTTCTCGATGGCGCTGGCGCGGTCGCTGCGCTCCAGGTAGACGAGCGCCAGGTTGGCCCGGTGGTCGGGTTCCATGAACTGGCTCTTCAGCGACAGGTTGCAGTACTGGACCGCCTCGGCGTAGTGCCGGCGCACCATGGCGACGCACAGGCCGTAGAACGACGACGAGCCGGTCAGGATCCGCTTGTCGGCGACGTCGTGACTCGAGAGCTGCGGCAGGTTCTTCTCGAAGATCGCGAGGGCCTCGGCATACCGCCGCTGCCGGGTCAGCTCGACGGCCTTGTCGATCTGCTCGTAGGCGGGCTTCCTCTGGTAGGGCGCCCCGGCGTCAGTCATGTCCTCTCCACGCGTCCGGATTGTAGCAGCGTCGCGGCGCACGGCACTTCACCGCGCGGCCTCTGCCCACCAGGACCGGTGGCGCTGCACGATCTCGAGCAGGTCACGGTGGACGCCCTCCGGCCCGCACAGCACATGGCCGTTGGCGAGGACGTCCGTCCCCCCGTCCATGTCGGTGACCACGCCGCCCGCCTCCTCGACCAGCAGCGCGCCCGCGGCCACGTCCCAGGGTTGGAGGTCGAACTCGAAAAAGCCGTCGAAGATGCCGCAGGCGGTGTAGGCGAAATCCAACGCCGCGGACCCAGGCCGGCGGATGCCCTTGCAGCGGCGGAAGGCGTCGCGGAAGATCGCCAGGTAGGGGTCGAGCAGCTCGAGCGCCCGGAACGGGAACCCGGTGGCCAGCAGGGCGCCGTCGAGGCTGCCCTGCCGGCTGACCTGGCACTGGGCTCCGTTCCACCAGGCGCCGCGGCCGCGAGCGGCGCGGAACACGTCCCCCTTGAGCGGGTCGAGCACCACCCCCGCCTCGACGCGGCCGTCCACCGCCACGCCGATCGACACTGCGAAGTGAGGGAAGCCCTGGACGTAGTTCGTCGTGCCGTCGAGCGGGTCGACGATCCAGACCGGGCTGGTGCCGGACTGGCGGCTCCAGCCCGCTTCCTCGGACAGCACCTGATGGTCGGGGAAGCGGCGGGCGACCTCAGCGAGGATGGCCGCCTCGGCGGCGCGGTCGGCATCCGACACCAGGTCGTTGCGCGCCTTCTCGGTGACCTGGCCCGGCTCGAGCCGGCGCCAGTGCCGCAGCAGCGGCTCGGCGCCGGCCCTGGCGACCGCCTCGACCTGGTCCAGAAAGTCGTTGGGCAGCATGACTCACCTCGCTTCAGCGGGTGCCTGGCGAGCTGCCGAACGATGGTAATCCACGCCTCGGAATAGCACTGGAGCCCCCCGACGTTCAACTCGTTGGACGGAGCAAACTCGTGACCTGTGACGCCGATGACGATCTGGAGCGGCTCGACACCCGCTGTGCGCTGATGCTCGAGGTCACCTACCACACCCTCCGCTGCGATCCCGACTTGCGGCTCTGCGAGGGCCTGCGTCTGATCGAAGCGGCGCGGACCGCGGTTTCCCGGATCGCTCCTGACGCGCTGACGACCTTCGACGACCAGCTCCTGCCGCGAATGCGCGGCATCCTCATGGAGCGGTTCGGCGTCAGCGATCTGCCCGGCATGCCTGTCAACTGACGGGGCCGGACCCTGGCGGCGCGACCTCGGACCACTCCGGCAGCTGGTGGAGAATCTCCACCGGCAGATTCGCCTCCAGCTCGACCGAGATCTCGTCGGTTTCGGCGAGCGCCACCCCCGGAATCACGACCGTCCGCCGCTCGCCGACCCCGGGCCGCACGCCGGTCAGATCGAGGGTCGCCCGCTGCGCGACCCGCTCGCCGCCGTCGCTGCCGCGCACCCGCACCATGACCGTGAGCTGGTTGAGGCTCTCGGTCCCCTTGTTGTAGACCTGCACGTCGATGACGAGGGTGGGGGTCCCGTCAGGGGCGGTGACGGTGGCGGCGCCGGCAGGCATGATCTCGTGCCGCCCCCGGAGACGCGCCAACCGGGCCTCGGGTGTCTCCTTCTCGCCGCAGGCACTGAGCAGCGGGATCACAGTGGCGGCCACGGCGATGAGCATAGCGAGGCGTTTCATGTCGCTCCTCCGAGGGCGGCAGTGTAGCACCGGGGAAAGTGACAAGTGATAGGTGATAGGAGCTGGGACCCTGCGTCCGTTTCCGTGCCCGTCTCCGTAATCGGCACTGCGCCGAGGTTGAGCGTCATCTCGGGCGCGTGCATGGGCACGGCGACGGGCAAGGGGGGGAGGGGGTGCCAGCCCCCAGATCGTCGCCCCTAGCCCTTGGGAGGCGGGGTGGGGGTCTCGTCGTGGCCGGGACAGAACGCGCTCAGGATCCGCCGCACGTAGCCCCGGGTCTCGCGGTAGGGAGGCACACCGTCGTAGCGCTCGACGGTTGCGGCGCCGGCGTTGTACGCGGCCAAGGCCACGGGCAGCGAGGAGAAGCGGTCGAGCATGAGCCGGAGATGGCTGGCGCCGCCGCGCAGGTTGTCGTCCGGGTCGAACACGTCCTCGACCCGGTGGTCAGCAGCGGCCGCGGGCATGAGCTGGGTCAGCCCCTTGGCGCCGGCGCGGGAGACGGCGCGCGGATCGAAGGCTGACTCGGCCTGGACGAGGGCGGCGAGCAGCCAGGGGTTGAGGTTCGCGCCCTTGGCTGCGGCGTGGATCGAGGCCCGGAAGGGCACCCAGTCCGGCAGCGGCTCGTCGGCCCACGCCGCGACGCAGGCAACCGTCTCGACCGGCTCCGGCTGCTCCTCGACCTCGTCGGCGACCACCCGGTCGATGCGGATCGCCGGCACGACCAGGCGGCCGCCCTCGGCGAGATCGAGCACGATCCGGTCGCCGTCGAGGTAGGCGTCCTCGACCTTGAGGATCCTGCCGTCGGTGAACACCGCGATCTTCGCCGAGGCGGGGGTCGCGAGGGCGAGCCCGAGGGCGAGCGCGAGGAGGAGCCTCAGTGCCGGCCGCGGGCAGCGGGCGGCGGGTCGTGGATCGTGGATCGCGACGGGCACGCTACGCCCTCGGGTGCTTCTCATCGTAGAGCCGCCGCAGCCGCTCGCGCGCGACGTGGGTGTAGATCTCGGTCGTGGTCAGCGAGACGTGGCCGAGCATCATCTGGACGGCCCGCAGGTCGGCCCCGTTCTCGACCAGGTGGGTGGCAAAGGAGTGGCGGACCACGTGCGGGCTGAGCTGGGATCGGATGCCGGCGAGCTGGCCGTACCGGCGGAGGATCTTCCAGAAGCCCTGCCGGGTCAGCGGGCGCCCGCGGTGATTGAGGAACAGCTCCCGGGAGCGGTGGCGGTCGATCTCCGACCGAGCCTCCAGCTGGTAGCGTTCGATCCAGGCCGCGGCGGCGCCGCCCAGCGGCACCAGCCGTTCCTTGCGGCCCTTGCCCACGACCCGCACGAAGCCCGGATCGAGACGGACCCTGTCGACCGTCAGGGAAACCAGCTCCGACACCCGGAGGCCGGTCGCGTACAGCGTCTCGAGCATCGCCCGGTCGCGCAGGCCGAGCGGCTGGTTGGTGTCAGGCGCGGCGAGGAGCGCCTCGATCTCCTCCGAGCTCAGGGCGTGCGGCACCGTGCGCCACAGGCTCGGCGACTTGAGGTCTGCGGTCGGGTCCTGCGCCAGGGCGCCGGTGCGGACCAGGAAGCGGTAGAAGCTGCGGATGGTCGAGAGCGCGCGCGCCGCCGAGCGCGGTGACAGCCCGGCGTCGCGGCGCGAGCCGAGGTAGCCGCGGATGGCCGGGCGGTCGACCGCATCGAGCGACAGCTGCTCGGACTCGAGCCAGGCCGTGAACTGGCGCAGGTCGCGGCCGTAGGCATCGCGGGTGCGCGGGCTCAGGTTGCGCTCGAGCGCGAGGTGGGCCAGGTAGTCCGCGATGTGGTCGGCGGTCGTCGCCACGGCTGCCCTATGGTACTGGACCGAGCGGAAAAGGGGAGGGGAATCAGCCGGGGCGGGACTTGAAGGGAAACGACGGGTTTGGATCAGGGAACCCACCGGGCATCGTCGTCAATGCGCGCGATCCGCACGATGCGCGATCGATACCCGCTGCGGTTGACCTCTGACATGACCTGACCGAGATCCGAGCACGGCTTGCATAGCCACACGAAACCTCCCTCTGTGTGCGCAACGGCGTAACCCGGGATCGAACCGATTTGGGATGTGGTCCAGGTGCGGACGATGATCTCCTCGCGGTCGATGACCCACTCCAATAGAGCTGCGGAGTCCACGAGCCCCGAGGGATCGTCTTGGCGAGCAAAGAACAGTTTCCACCCTCCACGGGGTTGTGATGCAATCTCTGCCAGCGGGTTGTGATTCTCCATTCGGATGACGCCAACCATTCCTTCACTCGGAAGATCTTGCGCGATTGAGCGTGTCTGCTGAAGCAGGACGGTGTAGGCGTTCGACACGCGTCTCCAATCGACGAGGTCGGCACGAACCATTGCGCAGTCAGCGAGTGCGACAAGTGCCACGGCGACGCCGATCATGATCTGGCTGGCCTTGCGGTAACGCGCAGCGATGGCGACGATTGTTCGAGCTGCCCACGACGTGAACAGCAACAGGAACCCGGCATGAGCAATGACCACGTAACGGTGAGGAAGATTGGAGACTGGGAGGGTTGGAAGAATGCCGGCGAGGAACAGGGCGGCGCCGACCAGTCCAGCGCGATCGCGGGCGTGGTAGGCCGATACACACAGCGCAGCGGTCACGGCGACGGCGATCGTGCCGCGCCAGGTCAGCGTGTAGCCGATCGGCCGCAGTTCCTCCAGAAACAGAAAGGCGGCGAGGGTGTGAAAGGGCTTGGCCAAGGTGTGGCCCGAAATCGCTATCTGCCCAGGCAGGCCCGACCCGGTTGTGATACGAACGGCAAGATAACCCAACGCCGCGATAGCCGACCAAGTCGCGGCGAGCGTCCAACGTCGGACCTGCGAGTCATTGCCGTGGATGCCAAGACCCACGAACAGGATCGGCATCGCCACCCAACTCTCCTTGGTGAGAACCGCCGCGCCGGCAACGGTAATCACCGCGAGCGCCCTTCGAGCCGAGAAGCGGCGATCCGGTCCTGGCCAGAGCAGTATGATCAAGAACCAACAGATCGCGAGCATCGTGTCGGAACGAGCCGAGACCCACACCGCACTCTCGACTCCAAACGGCGACAACGTCCAGAGAAGGGAGAGCACCGCAGCTGGTAGAACGCCAAGTCCCAGGCGTAGCGCCACCGTGAGAAGTCCTATCCCGCAGACGACGTGGAGAACAAGATTGGTGAGGTGGTAGCCGCCGGATCTTTGGTGCCAGAGTGCTCGATCCGTTATCAATGTTGCGATCACAAGCGGTCGGAACTGGCCCTCGGCCGAGAGGACGGTCGTCGGGCTGTGACTCGCCATCTTTGCCAGCTGCATGAGTTGGTAGTCATCACCGGTCAGTTCGAAGTGTGCTGCTGGTGCGTACAGGGCCGCCGCTGTGGCAGCGATCAGCATGCTGGCGATCAGGACTCCTCCGGTACCGGAGCCCGGCATCATGGGAGGAGCATACACGAGCGGTATGGCGGTCGGACCTTCCGAGAAGGTACCATCAGACAGGTGGTCGCACGGCGCTTCGCGGCGGTGTGGGTGATCTTCGCCGGGCTCTACGTGGCCCTGGCGGCGCTGGGGCCGAACGGGGTGGTGCCCGTGCCGGTGTGGCCACGGATCAACCAGCACCTGCTCCAGGTGCGGGCCTGGGTCGGCGACGACATCGAGCTCGTGGGTGCGAACGGCGAGGCTGCCGGAATCGTCGAGGTCGCGCCCCGGCTCGACGTGACGCCCTACCTCCGCGATCGCGTGGTTGACGATCCGCGGGAAGACACGTTGCTCGGCAACCTCGCCTGCGTGGTCCCGGCCGGCGACGGCAGCGGCCGGCTGATTCCGGCCCAGCAGGCGCCGCGGCGCCTCGGAATCCCCCCAGAGCGGCTCGCGGATCGGATGATCTGCCAGGTCGGCTTCCCGCCGGGCCCCGCGTTCCTGCTGCTGCCCCTGTTCGTCGTGCTGCGCGGGCTGCTCGCGACACAGTGGATGTCGGCGCTGCTGGCGGGACTCGCGGTCGCGGTGATGGACCGGCTGCTGCGGCTGTGGCTCGACGAGGTTGCGGGCGGCGGGAGCCGGGCGATGACCGGCGTCCTCAGCCCGCCGGTGCTGGCCGGCCTCGGCACGCTCTGGCTGTGGGCCGCCCCGGACGGTGGCACCTGGCTGTTCGCACACGTCGTGGCAGCGAGCGGTCTCGCCGTCGCCCTGCTGCTGGCGTGGCACGGCCGCCCCCTCGCCTGCGGCCTCGCCTTTGCCCTCGCGATCACCGCGCGGCCGCCGGTGCTGCTGGCGCTGCCGCTGCTCGCGGCCCTGGTCGTCGGACGCATGGCGCGCGGGGTACGCCGCCGTGGTCGCCGCACCGGGGCGCTCGGGGCGCTCGCTCTGACGGCGCTTCCGGTGCTGGTGCTCGGCAGCGTCGTGCTGGCCCTCAACCAGGTTCGGTTCGGCTCGCCGTTCGACTTCGGCTACGCCGCCATGATCACGCCGCCGCAGCTGGCGCAGCGGCTCGCGGAGCATGGCCAGTTCAGCCTCGACTACCTCGGCCGCAACCTCCGCTACCTGTTCGTGCAGCCGCCGCGGCTGCTGGCGCAGTTCCCCTTTGCCGTCAGTGACCCGCAGGGGATGGGCGTGCTGTTCGTGACGCCCGCCTTCGTGGCGGTGTTGGCTGCGACGCGCAGCGCCGGCCGCGGGCGCCGGTTGGTGGCCGCGGCCTGGGCCTCGCTGATCGCAGTCACGGTGCCGGCCCTGCTCTACTTCAACACCGGCTGGGTGCAGTGGGGAGGCCGCTTCCTGCTCGACGGCTGGCCGCTGTGGCTGCTGCTGGCGGCCCTCGGGCTGCAGCGCCTGGACCGGCGGCTCGCGGTGGCGCTGGTCCTGCTCTCGGTGGCCTCGAACCTGTGGGCGGTGGTCGCGACCCTGTCGAGGGCGTGGCCGGGATGTGTCATGTGAGTCCGCCGTGAACGACCCGGCGGCGGCCGCGGCGATCTGGCGCCGGCTCGCGCAGTGGCTGTGCGCGGCGGCGCCGGTGCTGGCGCTGGTTGCTGCGGCCAACCTGATCGCGGTCCGGCACTGCGGCCGGGAGACGACGCTCTATGAGGCCGACCACGTCGCTTACTGGTCGCTGACGCGCAGCCTCGCCGAGTCGGCGGCGCGATCGCCGTGGGGCGCGGTGGCCGAGATCTCGGCCTCGGTGAACCGGGAGCTCAACCTGCTCCCCTCGCTGCCGCTCGCGCCGTTCGTCGGGCTCGGCCACGGAACGCGCCTCGCCTACCTGTTGGCGGTGATCGATGTCTACGCGCTGGCCGCCCTGCTCCTGCTGGCCGCGGTGGTGGCCCGGCTCGCGGGCGAGCGGCGGCCGGCCTGGATCGGCGGCTGGGGCGTGGCGGCGGCGGTGCTGCTGCTGCCGGCCTGGTGGCAGCCGGTGGCGCTGGGCTACCTGGATGTGGGGGGGGTGGCGATCGCCGCCCTGGTCCTGCTGGCGTGGTGGGCCGCGGGCAGCGGCCGCGGGTCGCTGGTGCCGTGGCTCGCGATGGGCTTCTCGCTCGCCCTGCTCGCGATCTTCCGCCGCTGGTGGGCGTTCTGGTCCGTGACCTGGTGCGCGGTGGTCGCGCTCGAGGCGCTGTGGCTCTTGGTGACGCTGCGGCCGTGGACCTGGGGCGGCGCGCGGCGGGTCCTGCGCGGCCCGGCCTTTGCGGCGGCAGCCGCCGTGGCGACCCTGCTGCTGGTCGCGCCGGCCAGGGTGGCGACCATCGCCGGCACCGACTGGGTGGACACGCTGGCCGCCTACAAGCGCCACGCCGGCATCGCCGGCGAGCTCGGCGAGATGGGGAGCCGCTGGGGCCTGCTGCCGCTCGCCCTGCTCGCGGCCGCGGTGGTCGTCGGCCTGCGGTCGCGACCGACACGGCGGCCGGTGGCGATGCTCGCGGTACAGGGGGTGCTGATCTTCGCCCTCTTCCGGCGCCTGCAGGACCCCTCGCCCCAGCACTGGTACCTCTACCTGCCGGGGCTGACCGTGCTGCTCGGCCTGCTGCTGGTGCAGGTGGCGGCGGCCCTGCGTCGGCCCATTCCCCGCGCGGTGTGGATCGCAGCCGCGACCCTGGCCGGTCTCGCGGTCAGCGCAACGGTGCTGTCGGACCGGCCCGGCGACGGCCCGTGGGGCAGGCTCACGCCCGGCTTTCGGATCCGGCCCGCAGTGCGACACGATCTCGACGAGGTCCGCCGCCTGCTCGCGCACCTCGACCAGCGGCTCGCGGTGGCGCCGGGGTGGGTGTACGTCCTCGCGGTCCGCGGACCCCTCACCGACACCGGGCTCGGCTTCGCCAACCTGTCGCTCGGCACCGAGTTCACGTCTCCCGGTTTCGTGCTGTCGTCGGCCCACGTCGACCGCCGTGACGGGTTCCCCGACAACCTGCTGCAGGCCCGCTACATCGTGCTGCCCGAGCCGATCCAGGCGCCGGAGCCGCCGGTACATGCCCGGGTCGCCGCCGAACCGGCGCGCTGCCTGCTCGACGGGGAGGGCATCGGGCGCGCCTTCCGGCGGGGGCGGGAGGTCTTTGTCTTCGACGGCGGGGTGCGCGCGTCGATCTGGGATCTCGTCCGCCCACTCACCGCCGACGACGTCGCGGTGCTGTCGGCGCGGCTGCGGGCGTACTACCCCGACCGGCCCGACATCTGGCAGCCTCCGACGCCCGGCCAGCCGCCGGGAAGCTGACGGTGGCGCCGCGACGAGCCGGCGTATCAGTCCGTAACACCCCTGGAACCTCCATGAGGCGGGCGAGAGCGGCGCCGGCCGCCGGCTCGCCGCTGCCGGCGAGCGGCCGCCCTGCTAGGCTGGCGGCGCGGTGGCCAGCGGTCGGGAAAGGAGAAGGCCCCAGTGAACCCAGTGCCCGGGACCGTTCTTTCGCGGCTCGAGCGGCTCCACGAGTCGATCGTGCGCGTCATTCGCGGCAAGGCGGAGATCGTGGACGCGCTGGTCGCCGCGCTGATCGCGCGCGGCCACGTGCTGGTCGAGGACGTGCCCGGGGTGGGCAAGACGACGCTCGCCCAGGCGCTGGCGCGGTCGCTCGACCTCGAGTTCCACCGCATCCAGTTCACCTCGGACACGCTGCCGTCGGACATCATCGGCATCTCGGTTTACCGGCAGGCGAGCGGCGACTTCCAGTTCATGGCCGGCCCACTGTTCGCCAACGTCGTTCTCGCCGACGAGATCAACCGGGCCGCGCCGCGGACCCAGTCGGCGCTGCTCGAGGCGATGAGCGAGCACGCGGTGACGGTCGAGAAGACCCGCCACCCGCTGCCTGACCCTTTCCTGGTCGTCGCCACCCAGAATCCGATCGAGTCGACCGGCACCTACCCGCTGCCCGAGTCGCAGCTCGACCGCTTCCTGATGCGGTTGTCCATGGGTTACCCCGGCCGCAACGAGGAGCTCGAGCTGCTGCGCAGCGGCGGCACCGAGCCCGAGCTCGAGCAGCTGACGCCGGTGCTGACCGCCGAGGAGGTGCGCGAGCTGCAGCGCGAGGTCGTCGCGGTCCACGTCAGCGACGCCCTCCGGCTCTACCTGCTCGAGGTCGTGGAGCGGACCCGCGTCCACGAGGCGCTGTCGCTCGGCGTGTCGACGCGAGGGTGCCTGGCGTGGCAGCGCTGCGCGCAGGCGCTGGCGCTGGTGCGGGCGCGGCCGTTCGTCCTCCCCGACGACCTCCAGGAGACCGCGGAGCTGGTGCTCGCGCACCGCGTGCTGCTCGCCGATCCCACAGTCGGCGACGGCTGGGAGCGCAGCCGCCGCGAGCGGGCGGTGATTCGGACGATCCTGGACAGCGTCCCGGTGCCGAGGTGAACCGTCCGGTCACCTTCCCCGGCTTCCGGCTCAAGCTCACCAGGTGGGGAGCGATCTTCCTGGTCGCGGTGCTCGTGCTCGGCTTCGCCGCGGTCAACACCGGCAACAACGCCCTGATGGGCTTGCTCGGGCTCGCGCTCGCGAGCTACGTGGTGGCTGGTCTGTGGTCGCGACAGGTGCTCGGGTGCATCGATGTCCGCGTCGCCGCGCTGCCGCACGACGTCTTCGCGGGCCGGCCGGCGATCGTCGAGGCCGAGCTCATCAACCGGTCGCGCCTGTTCCCGGCGTACGGCCTCGTGCTCCGCGCCGCCGGCGGCCGCCAGCTGCTGGTCGAGCCCCTGCTGGCGCCCGGCGCCCGCCGCCGTCACAGCGTCGAGCTCGAGTTTCCGGACCGCGGCTGGACCGAGCTCGGGCCGTGGACGCTCGACGTGCTGCTGCCGCTGGGCTTCTTTCTCAAGTCCAAGCGCCTGGCCGTCGAGCGCCGGCTCCTCGTCTACCCGCGGCTGCTGCCCCGAAGCGCGGTCGCCCCCAGCGGCGCGGGCGGCAGCCGCAGCGCGGAAGCCTTCGACGACCGCGGGCGCGAGGGCGACGTGGTCCAGCTGCGGCCGTACCGTGACGGCGACGACACCCGGCAGATGCACTGGAAGCAGACCGCCCGCCAGCAGCGGCCGATTGTCGTCGACCGGCAGCGGCGAGCCGCAAGGCCGGTGCTCTTCGTCGTCGATCCGCGGCTCAGCGATCCCACCGACCGCGCGCTGCGGGCGCGCTTCGAGGGCATGGTGTCCGAGGTCGCGACCGGCGTCGTGCGGCGCCTCGAGCGCGGCGAGCCGGTCGGCCTGGTGGTCGGGCGCACGGTCGTGCAGCCGGTGCCGTCGCCACGGCTCCTCGGCCGGCTGCTGCGGCCGCTGGCTGAGGTCCAGCCGCAGCCTGCTGACAGCCCGCCGCCCCTCGCCAGCCCGCACTCGGAGCTGCAGCTGTATCGGGTGGAGGGTCCGCGGTGACGGCCGACCGCTCCTACCGCCAGCTCGCCGGACTGCTGCTGCTGACGTCGATTCTGCCGATGCCCTTCCTGTACATCGTCATGCCCGCGTTCTGGCTGGTCGCCGCGGCGGTCGCCACGCTGCTCGTGGTGCGACCCGGGCGATCGCTGCGGCTGTCGCCGCTGCTGCAGAACGGGCTCGCGATCGTCATCGTCGCAGCGGTGGTGGCGGCCGGCGGCGCGCGGCTGGGCCCGCTGCGGCCGCTCGGGCACCTGCTGCTCCTGCTGGCCGCGGTGCGCGCCGTCCAGGTCGCCGACCGCCGGTCGTTCCTGCGGGCGCTGCCGCTGCTCGCGCTGGTGTGGGTGGTGTCGCTGACCGCATCGACCCACATCACCGTGCTCGCCTACTTCGCGGGCTCGGCCGCCGTCTGGTGGTGGGCCGGCATGCAGATCCAGCTGCTCGGCGTCACCGGGGCGGGCGGTCGGGTCCGCGTGCGGCACGCGGCCGTGGCCGCGCTCGCCGCCCTCATGCTCTCGGTGCCGGTGTTCCTGGTGCTGCCGCGCCTGCGCTCGCCGTGGATCGCCGGCAGGGGCAGCCTGCACTCGGTGACCGGCTTTTCGAGCCGGGTCGAGCTGGCCGGGATCGGCTCGATCGCGAGGTCGCAGGAGCGGGCCCTCGTGCTGCGGTCGCCGGCCGGGCGCGCCATCCGGCCGGAGTGGACCAGGCTGCGGGCCACCGCCTACGAGCGGGTGACCGTCGCCTCGTGGGCGCCGCGCTCGGCTGACCGGCGCAGCAGGCCGCAGGTCGGGACGATCAGACTGACGGACACGCCGGCTGGAGGAGGAGCGCCGGTCGAGCTCGAGGTGCTGCTCGACCGCCCCGACGAGTACCTCTTCCTGCCCGAGGGCACGGTGGCTGTGGAGGTGGACCGTCCGGTCCGCATCGACCCGGCGGGCGGTCTGGTGCTGCAGTCCGACGGCGGCGGCCCGCTCGCGTACACGGTCTGGGTCGCCGCCGGCGCGGCACCGCTGCGCGCCGATCCACCGCAGCGCGGCGGGCCCCGCTTCGAGCCGCGCCCCGAGGTCCGCGCCCTGGCCGAGCGGATCACCCGCGGGCTCGAGAGCGACGAGGCGCGCGCGCGGGCGGTCGAGGCCCACCTGCAGTCCGGGTACGCCTACTCGATGTCGGGTATGGGCCGGATCGGCCCCGACCCCGTGACCTGGTTCCTGCTGCGGTCACGGTCAGGGCACTGCGAGTACTTCGCGGGCGGCATGGTGGTGCTGCTCGACGCGATCGGCGTGCCCGCGCGGATGGTCGGCGGCTACAGCGGCGGCATCGTCTCCGCGGGCGGCGACGAGCTCACGGTGCACGAAGCCAACGCCCACGCCTGGGTCGAGGTCTGGTTGGGGCCGGAGCGCGGCTGGCGCTCGTTCGACCCGACCCCGGCCGCCAACGTGCCGGGCCTCAGCGTGGGCCACGTCCGCGACCGCATCCGCTTTGCCTGGGAGTGGCTGCAAGCGAGCTGGGACCGCTACGTCCTGACCTTCGGCATGGCGGAGCAGATGGACCTGCTGGCGGTGCTGGGTGATCGGATCGTGGCCCCGCTCCTGGCCTACTGGCGCCAGGTGGCGGTGGTCCTGGTCGCCGCGGCCG
>PQAJ01000128.1 GCA_003105185.1 Holophagae bacterium | reverse complement strand
CTAGCGCCGGTAGGTCCCGGTCAGCTGGGCGCGCGCCAGGACGTGCCCCTCCATGGCATCGATGAGCGCCAACTTGTCGGCGGTCCTGGGAAGCTCGAGCGGTCGGTCGATGGCGTACAGCTTGAAGTGGTAGCGGTGGGTGCCGGACGGCGGCGAGGGGCCGCCGTAGCCGGTGCGGCCCCAGCTGTTGCGCCCCTCCAGCGAGCCGGTGGGCAGGCGGCCCTCGGGGATCTTCGTGGTGCTCGCCGGGATGTTCCACGCCACCCAGTGCACCCAGGTCCCCATCGGTGCGTCGGGGTCGTCGACGATCAGGGCGAAGCACGCGGTGCCCGCCGGCGGGTTGGCGATGACCAGCTCCGGGCTGATGTTGGCGCCGTCGGCGGTGAACCTGGCCGGGATCGGCTGCCCATCCGCGAAGGCCGGCGAGGTGATGGCGAGTGCGCTGATCATGGGCTGGCCCCCTTCCTCGGCAGCCGCTGGGGTGGCTGCCGCGAGACATGCGATGAGGACGACGGTGGCGTTTCTTGCTGGGCTCATGCGGACAATATCGGACAGACAGACGCCGCTCGCAAGCCTCACCGGCGGAGAACGAGGCCGGCGACTCTGGGCAGGGGTCGCGCGCCGAGCGAACAGGGAGTGGCAAGTCGCCGGCGGTTCTGATAAGACAACCCCCAACCGGGGAGGGTCGCCATGAGCCAATCCGCGGGTTCCCCGCGTCGCGTCGTCGTCATCGACGGCTGCCGCACCCCCTTCTGCCGCTCCGGCACCGCCTTCAACGAGCTGTCGACCTACGACCTCGGACGGATAGCGGTTGCGGGACTGGTGCAGCAGACGCGCATCGATCCGGCCGCCGTGGACCTGCTGGTGATGGGCACGGTGATCGCCGATCCCCGGACCTCGAACCTGGGCCGCGAGGTCGTGCTCGGCAGCCAGCTGCCCAGGAGCTGCCCCGCCTACACCGTCAGCGTCGCCTGCGTGTCGTCGCTGCAGGCGTTCCTCGACGGTGCGCGGGCGATTGCGACCGGCGCGGCCGAGGTCGCGATCGCGGCCGGCGCGGAGACCCTCTCCGACGCCCCGATCCGGTTCCGGCGGCCGGTGCGGGAGCGGCTGATCGCGTCGCAGCGGGCCAAGGGGCTGGTCGGCTACGCCAAGCTGCTCCGGGGGCTCAAGGCCCGCGACCTGCTCCCCGAGCCGGTGGCGCTCGCCGAGTTCTCGACCGGCGAGGTGATGGGGGCGAACTGCGAGCGGCTGGCCAAGCGGCTCGGCATTTCGCGTGAAGACCAGGACCGCTACGCGCTGGCCTCCCACCAGCGCGCGGCGCACGCCGCCGAGCAGGGGCTGCTCGCCCGCCAGATCGTCCCGGTTCGCACCCCGCCGACGTATGCGGCGGTGGCGCAGGACAACGGGGTCCGCGGTGACTCAACCCTCGAGCGGCTGGCGTCGCTGCGGCCGGCGTTCGACCGCCGCTTCGGCACCGTCACCGCCGGCAACTCGTCGTACCTGACCGACGGCGCCGCGGCGGTGCTGCTCGCCTCCGAGGAGGCGGCGCGCGCCCTCGGCCTGGAGCCGCTGGCGGCGCTGCGGGGGTCGGCGGTCGCCGCCCTCGACCCGCTCGAGGAGCTGCTGCTCGGCCCGGCCCTCACCCTGCCGCGGGCCCTCGACGCCGCCGGCTGCGAGCTCGGAGAGGTCGAGGTGGTGGAGCTGCACGAGGCGTTCGCGGCCCAGGTCCTGGCGGTGCTCACGCTGCTCGCCGACGACGGCTTCTGCCGCGAGCGGCTCGGCCGTGACCGCGCGGTCGGGGCGGTCGACCGCGAGCGCCTCAACGCCTGGGGCGGCTCGCTGTCGGTCGGCCACCCGTTCGGCGCGACCGGCGCGCGGCTGATCACCACTTGCTGCCACCGGATGCAGGCGGAGCGTGCCCGCTACGGTGCGGTGGCGGCCTGCGCCGCCGGCGCGATCGGCATCGGCCTGGTCTTCGAGCGGTTGTGATCGGGACGAGGGAGGACGCCATGGGCTCGATCCGCGTTGAGATCCGCGCAGACGGTGTCGCGGTGGTCACCCTCGACCATCCCGAGAAGTCCGTCAACACCCTGTCGCCGGCGCTGGTGCGCGAGTTCGAGGCCGCGGCGGCTCCGCTCCTCGACGATTCGGCGGTGCGCGCCATCGTGGTCGCCTCGGCCAAGCCCGATACCTTCATCGCCGGCGCCGACCTCGAGCTGCTCGAGGGCCTGACCGCGGCCGAGATCTCGGGAATGTCCCGCGACGGCAACGCCCTGCTCGAGCGGATCGCGACCCACTCCAAGCCGGTGGTGGCGGCGGTCCACGGCGCCGCCCTGGGCGGCGGCCTCGAGGTGGCGCTCGCCTGCCACTACATCGTGGCCTCGGACGACCCGGCGACGGTGCTCGGCCAGCCCGAGGTCCAGCTCGGGCTGCTGCCCGCCGGCGGCGCGACCCAGCGCCTGGTCGAGCGGGTCGGCCTGACCGGCGCGCTGCCGCTGCTGCTGACCGGCCAGCGGGTGCGCGCGCGCAAGGCGCGGCGGCTCGGCATCGTGGATGCGGTGACCACGCCCGGCGGCATCGTCGAGACCGCCTGCCGGGCCGCGCTGGCGCTCGCAAATGGCTCGCTGCGGCGCACGCCGAGGAAGCTGAGCCTCCTCGATCGCGCCGCCCGCCATGCGCCGCTGCGCGGCCAGGTGCTGAAGACGGCGCGCGAGCAGGTGCGGCGGCAGACCCGCGGCCTCTACCCGGCGCCGGCGGCGATCCTGGACTGCGTCGAGACCGGCCTCAAGCGGGGCAGGAAGGCCGGCCTGGCCCGGGAATCGGAGTACTTCGGGCCGCTCGCAGTGGGCTCGGTGAGCCGCGCGCTGGTGTGGATGTTCCACGCCATGAACGATGCCAAGAAGGCGCCGTCGGGCGCCACGCCGCGGCTGGTGCGCCGGCTCGGCGTGCTCGGCGCCGGCTTCATGGGCTCGGGGGTCGCCTCGGTGTCGCTCGGCCTGTCCCCGGTCGTGGTGCGGGACCTCGCCGACGAGGCGCTCGCCGGCGCGGCCAGGAGCATCGACGAGGGCCTGCGCAAGCAGGTGCGGTCGGAGGCGATCTCGAGGATCGAGGCCGACCGCCGGCGCTCGTGGCTCGAGCTGACCACCGAGGTCGCGGACCTCGCCGGCGCCGACCTCGTGGTGGAGGCGGTGTTCGAGAACCTCGCGCTCAAGCGCCGGGTGCTTGCTGAGGTCGAGGCGGTGATTGCGCCCTCGGTGGTGTTCGCCTCGAACACCTCGGCCCTGCCGATCTCCGAGATCGCCGCGGTGGCGAGCCACCCCGAGCGGGTCCTCGGCATGCACTACTTCTCGCCCGTGCCCAAGATGCCGCTGCTCGAGATTGTCGTCACCGAGCGCACCGCGCCGTGGGCGGTGGCGACCGCCCACGCCCTCGGCTGCGCCCAGGGCAAGACCCCGATCGTGGTCCGCGACGGTCCGGGCTTCTACACCACCCGGATCCTCGCGCCCTACCTCAACGAGGCGATCCTGGTGCTCGAGGAGGGCGGCCGGGTCGAGGAGGTCGACAGCGCCCTCAAGGACTTCGGCTACCCGGTGGGCCCGATCGCGCTGATTGACGAGGTCGGCATCGATGTCGGCGCCCACGTCTCGCGCGACCTCGGCGCGGCGTTCGCCGACCGAGGCCACGTCTCGAGCGACGCGCTGCACCGGCTCAGCGAAGCCGGGTTCTCCGGCCGCAAGAACCGGCGCGGCTTCTACCAGTACCCGGCGAGGAAACGCAGGGGCCCCAAGCGGGTCAACCGCGAGGTGTACTCGTTCTTCGGTGGGCCGGCGCGCCGCGGCATCGACCCGGCGGTCGTCCGCGACCGGCTTTCGCTGCTGATGGTCAACGAGGCGGTGCGTTGCCTCGAGCAGGGGGTCATCTCGTCGCCCAGGGACGGCGACCTCGGCGCCGTGCTGGGCCTCGGCTTTCCACCGCTGCGGGGTGGGCCGTTCCACCACGTCGACGCGTATGGTCCGGCGATCCTGGTCAACCGCATGGAGCAGCTCGCGTCGCGCTACGGCCCGCGCTTCCAGCCGGCCGGGCTGCTGGTCGAGATGGCGGAGCGGGGCACCCGCTTCTACCCGGCGCGACCCTCGTGACGCCGAACTCCACGCTGCGGCCCGTCGTCGGCGCGATGGTCGGGCGTCCGGCAGAGGTCGCCGGGCCGGGTGTACCCTGAGCCCGTGATCAGCGGTCCGGCCGGGCGGCGCGCCGTGGCCGGGCGACGGGAGGGAACGCCATGCCGCAGCCCCCGGAGAGAGGACTGCCGCTTGCCGGGATGGTCGTGCTCGACCTGTCGCGGATGCTGCCGGGCGCCGTGCTGGCGCGACAGCTCGTCGACCTCGGGGCGCGCCTGATCAAGGTCGAGGAGCCGGGGATCGGCGACCCGATGCGGCTGGTGCCGCCCCTGGTCGGCGGCGTCGGCGTCGGCTACGCGGCGCTGCTGCGCGGCGCCGAGTCGGTCGCGCTCGACCTGAGGAGTGAACGCGATGCGGCGCGGGTGCGGACGCTCGCGAGCCGCGCCGACGTGCTGATCGAGAGCTTCCGGCCGGGGGCCATGGAGCGCTGGGGGCTCGGCTGGGACGCGCTGTCGGGCGCCAACCCGCGCCTCGTCTGGTGCTCGCTGTCGAGCTACGGCCAGTCGGGGGCGGCTGCGGCCCGGGTCGGCCACGACCTCAACTTCATCGCCGAGTCGGGCGCGCTGCGCGAGCTTCGCGACGCCGGTGTGCCCTCCCTGCAGCTGGCCGACGTCGCCGGCGCCCTGCTCGCGGCCTCCGCGGTCCTCGCCGCCCTGCTCGACCGCGAGCGCCACGGCCGCGGGCGCTTCCTCGACCAGCCGCTGGCCGCCGGGCCACTGCCCTTCGTCGCCTGGGCGTGGGCCGAGGCCGCCGCCGGCGGCGCCGCCGGCAGCGAGCAGCTGCTGTCGGGGCGCTGCCCGTGCTACCGGACCTACGCCTGCGGCGACGGCGCCGAGATCGCGGTCGCGGCGGTGGAGCCGAAGTTCTGGGCGGCGCTGGTCGAGGCGCTGGGCGTGTCGGAGCTGGCCGCGTCCGGCTGGGACGCCGGCGAGGATGGAGCGGCGGCCGCCGCCCGCCTGAGCTCGATCTTCGGCGAGCGTCCCCGCGGGCACTGGCTGGCCCTGGCAGGGGAGCGCGGGCTGCCGATCAGCCCGGTCCACACCGTCGCCGAGGCCAGAGCCTGCGGCGCCGTCACCGGCCTGCTCGAGGCCACGCCGGCTCCGGGTGGCGGCAGCTTCGCGGCACCTGGCCCGTTCCTGCCCGCGCTTGGCCGGACGCCGGCAACGCCGGTCGGTCGTGTCGGCGAGCACACCGAGCGGATCCTCGAGGAGTTTGGAGTGGATTGATCCGTCTCCGCGCCCGTGCCCGAGTGACCGTCGGCAACGAGGGTTGTTCGTTGGGAGACAAGAACGGAGACGAAAACGGAGACGGAGACGGAAGCGGAAGCGGGCGGCAGCGCTAAACTCCCCGCGTGAGGCGCTTCACTCCGTGGCTGCTCGCCGCAGGTTCCGGTGCGGCGTTTGCCGCCGCCCTGCCGGGGGCCGGGTGGAAGCCCCTGGTCCTGCTCTTCCCCGGCCTTCTGCTCGAGGCCCTCGAGCGATCGCCCGGCGGGCGGCGCGCGCTCCTCCTCGGCTGGTTCGCGGGCATCGTGCACTGGGTGATCGCGGTCAACTGGGTGCTGCCGGTGATGGACCACTACGGCGGCATGCCGATGATCGCCGCCCTCGGCTGCCTGGTCGGCATGGCGGCGATTCTCGGCACCTGCTGGGCGATCGCGGCCTGGCTGACGTCGCTCGCCCCGAGCCGCCTCAGGGTGTGGCTGCTGCCGTGCGCCTTCATCGCGCTCGATGCGTGGCGGCAGTTCTGGCCGCTGCGCTTTCCGTGGAACCCGCCGGCGGCGGTGGTTGCGGATTGGCCGGCGCTGCTCGGCTCGCTGCCGGTGTGGGGGGCCACCGGCCTCGGCTGGGCCATCGTCACGACCGGCGCCGGGCTGTGGGCCCTCGCCCGGCCGGCATACCGCCGTCAGGGCCTCGCCGCCCTGGCGACCGCGGCCGGGCTGACGGCCGTCGCCGCGCTGGTCGCGCCAACGGCCAGGCCGGCGGGCGAGCCGTTGGCGGTCGCCGCGCTCCAGCCGGGGAGCTCGCTCGAGGAGAAGTGGGACCCGAACCAGTGGATGGACATGGAGCGACGGGTCTGGGCGCTGACGGCCGACGCCGCCGGCCGCGGGGCGCGGGTCGTGCTGTGGCCGGAGAGCGCCGTGCCCTTCCGCTTCGACGCCGATCCAGCCTACCGCGCCAAGGTGGCCGACGCCGCCCGCCGGCTGGGGGTGGTGATCGTGCTCAACTCGGTGGCCGGCAGCTCCGAGCTGGGGTTCACGAACTCCGCCTTCGCGGTCGGCCCGGACGGGCCGGTCGGCGAGCGCTACGACAAGGTGCGGCTGGTGCCGTTCGGCGAGTTCGTGCCGTGGTGGGCGCGGCTCGCCTTCACCGACGCGCTGGTCCGTGAGGTCGGGATGTTCGAGCCGGGGGCGCGGACGGTGCTGCTCGATGCCGGGGTCCCGATCGGGATGTCGATCTGCTACGAGGTGGTGTTCGCGGAGCTGGCGGTCAGCCAGGTCCGCAGCGGCGCCGAGCTGCTGACCACCCTGACCAACGACGGCTGGTACGGCTACTCGTGGGCGCCCCCCCAGCACCTGGCGCAGGCCGTGCTGCGGGCGGTCGAGACCCGGCGCTGGCTGGCACGGGCGGCGCTGACCGGGATCTCGGCGGTCGTCGATCCCGCGGGCCGGGTCGTCGCCCGGCTCGAGGTTGGCGAGAACGGTCTCCTGGTCGCCGAACCGGTGCCCTGCCGCGGCCTGACGCCGCGCGCCCGGCTCGGCGACTGGTGGGCGGCGGTGGCGGCGGTTGCGGCGCTGGCGCTCCTGGCCGCGGCAAGGAAGCAACGTCGCCGATGAGCTGTTGAAGTGGTAGGATGAGTCGCCCGCCTCGGCGGGTCGATTTGTCTGCCGGACCCTGACGTCAAAGGAAGATCCATGCGCGAAGACGTAGTGCAACGCGGCCAGAGCGAGATCGAGCGCATTGAGCGCCTGCGGGGGTACCTTTGACGAGGAGGCGCTGACCGCCCAGCTCCAGGAAGTCGACAGCCAGACCCAGGCGCCCGACATCTGGTCCGACCAGGAGCGCGCGCGCGACCTGATGCGGCGGCGCTCCGAGCTCCAGGAGGCGGTGTCGACCGCGAAGTCGCTGCGCGAGGCCGCCGACGAGCTCGAGGTCCTGCTCGAGATGACGCGGGAGGATGAGGCCGGCGCCGTCGAGGAGCTCGCGGCCGCTCTGGGCCGCCTCGAGCCCAAGCTCGACCGGATCGAGCTCACCACCAAGATGACCGGCAAGCACGACCTCGCCAACGCCTACCTGGAGATCCACCCCGGGGCCGGCGGCACCGAGTCGCAGGACTGGGCGCAGATGCTCGAGCGCCTCTACCTGCGCTGGTGCGAGCGGCGCGGCTTCTCAGTCGAGATGATCGACGAGCAGCCCGGCGAGGAGGCCGGCATCAAGAGCGCCACCCTGCTCGTCAAGGGGCCCTACGCCTACGGCAACCTCAAGTCCGAGAACGGGGTCCACCGGCTGGTCCGGATCTCGCCCTTCGACGCCCAGTCGCGGCGCCACACCTCCTTCGCCTCGGCGCACGTCTACCCGGAGGTCGACGAGGAGGTCGACATCACGGTCGAGGAGAAGGACCTGCGGGTCGACCGCTACTGCTCGTCCGGGCCCGGCGGGCAGGGCGTGAACACCACCTACTCGGCGGTGCGCCTGGTCCACATCCCGACCGGCATCATCGTCACCTGCCAGAACGAGCGCTCGCAGATCAAGAACCTGGCGAGCGCGATGAAGGTGCTGAAAGCGCGGCTCTATGAGCTCGAGATGGAGAGACGCGAGCAGGAGCTCGACAAGATCAAGGGGCCGAAGAAGGAGATCTCGTGGGGCAACCAGATCCGGTCCTACGTGCTGCAGCCCTACCGGATGGTGAAGGACCTGCGCACCGGCCACGAGGTCGGGGACGCGGACCGGGTGCTCGACGGCGACATCGACGGCTTCATCGAGGCCTTCCTGCAGGCACAGGCCCAGCAGGCGGCCGGATCGTAGCCGGCGGGAAACCACTCCAGACCGACCGCAATTCGAGATTTCCGGGAGGAGAGCAATGATCAAGGCAACCGACTACATCGAGCTCGAGGACCATTACGGCGCCCACAACTACCACCCGCTGGACGTGGTCGTGGCGCGGGCCGAGGGCGCCTGGGTGTGGGACGTCGACGGCACGAAGTACCTGGACTTCCTCGCCGCCTACTCGGCGGTCAACCAGGGTCACTGCCACCCCCGCCTGGTCGCGGCGATGGTCCGCCAGGCGGGCCGGGTCGGGCTGACCTCGCGGGCCTTCCGCAACGACCAGCTCGGGCCGTTCTGCAAGGAGGTCACCGAGCTCACCGGCTTTGGCCGCGTGCTGCCCATGAACAGCGGGGCCGAGGCGGTCGAGACCGCGATCAAGGCCGCCCGCAAGTGGGCCTATACGGTCAAGGGGGTGCCCGACGGCCAGGCCGAGATCCTGGTCTTCGAGGGCAACTTCCACGGCCGCACCACCACCATCGTCGGCTTCTCTTCGGAGGCCGACTACCGCGCCGGCTTCGGCCCGTTCACGCCCGGCTTCAGGCTCCTGCCCTACGGCGACGCCGACGCGGTGGCCAAGGCGCTGCACCCCAACGTCGCCGCCATCCTGGTCGAGCCGATCCAGGGCGAGTCCGGGATCGTGGTGCCGCCGGACGGTTTCCTGCGCCGGCTGCGCCAGCTCGCCGACCAGCACCGGGCGCTGCTGGTGGTCGACGAGATCCAGTCCGGCCTCGGCCGCACTGGGAAGCTCTTCGCCTACCAGCACGAAGGCGTGCGGCCGGACATCGTGATCATCGGCAAGGCGCTGTCCGGCGGCATGTACCCGGTGTCGGCGATCCTCGCCGACGACGAGGTGATGGACGTGTTCCAGCCTGGCCAGCACGGCTCGACCTTCGGCGGCAACCCGCTCGGCATGGCAATCGCACGGGAGGCGCTGCGCGTGCTCGTCGACGAGGGCCTGGTCGAGCGCTCGGCCGAGCTCGGCGACTACTTCCTGGGCAAGCTGCGCGCCATCCGCTCGCCGCACATCGCCGAGATCCGCGGCCGCGGGCTGTGGATCGGCATCCAGCTCAAGCCGGAGGCGGGCGGCGCACGCCGCTTCTGCGAGGCCCTCCAGCGCGAGGGGCTGCTGTGCAAGGAGACCCACGCGACCGTGATCCGGATCGCGCCGCCGCTGGTGATCACCCGCGATGAGATCGACTGGGCGACTGAGCGCATCGCGAAGGTGCTGACAACGCTGTGAGCCCGGGCGGGCGCCGCTCGCCGCTCGAAATCTGGAGGATGCCATGGCCCCGGTGAGCCCACATATCTCACCGGGTTTCGTCGCGAGGGCGGCGAGGTGCCGTGCGCAGTGGGGTTTTCGACCCGAGGGGCGCGGAGGCGTACTTGACAGTACGTCGAGCACCCCAAGGCGAGAAAGCACCGCTGAGTGCGGCGCATCGCTGGCCGCAGCAGAAAGTTGGTGAGATATGCGGGCGAAGACGGACGAGCCCAACAAGGTCATCTACTCGATGGTCGGCGTGGGCAAGGTCCACGGCAAGAAGCTGGTCTTGAAGGACATCTCGCTCGGCTATTTCTATGGCGCCAAGATCGGCGTCATCGGCCTCAACGGCTCGGGCAAGAGCACCCTGCTCAGGATCATGGCCGGCGTTGACACCGAGCACCTGGGCGAGGTCGCCTGCTCCCCCGGCTACAGCGTCGGCTACCTCGAGCAGGAGCCGAGGCTCGACCCTGCCAAGACCGTGCTCGACGTGGTGCGGGAGGGGATGGGCGAGGCGGCCGCGCTGCTGCGCGAGTTCGAGGAGGTCGGCGAGCGCTTTGCCGAGCCGCTCGACGACGACGAGATGACGGCGCTGCTCGAGCGCCAGGGCGAGATCCAGGAGCGGCTGGACGCGCTCGGCGCCTGGGACCTCGACAGCCGGCTCGAGCTGGCGATGGACGCCCTGCGCTGCCCGCCCGGCGACACCTCGATCAGCGTCCTCTCTGGCGGCGAGCTGCGGCGGGTCGCGCTCTGCCGTCTGCTCCTCCAGCAGCCCGACATCTTGCTCCTCGACGAGCCGACCAACCACCTCGACGCCGAGTCGGTGGGCTGGCTCGAGCAGCACCTGAAGCGCTACGAGGGCACGGTCATCGCGGTCACCCACGACCGATATTTCCTGGACAACGTGGCGGGCTGGATCCTGGAGCTCGACCGCGGCCACGGCATCCCCTGGAAGGGCAACTACTCGTCGTGGCTCGAGCAGAAGCAGGAGCGGCTGCGGCGCGAGCAGAAGAGCGAGAGCGARCGCCAGAAGACCCTGCAGCGCGAGCTCGACTGGATCCGAATGGCGCCCAAGGCCCGGCACGCCAAGGGCCGGGCGCGCGTCACCGCCTACCAGCAGCTGCTCGACGCGCGGCCGGACGAGGTGGCGCGGGAGCTCGAGATCTACATCCCGCCCGGTCCGCGCCTCGGCGACGTGGTGATCGAGGCCCGCGGGCTGTCCAAGGGCTACGGCGACCGGCTGCTGATCGACGACGCCTCGTTCTCGCTTCCGCCGGGTGCGATCGTCGGCGTGATCGGCGCCAACGGCGCCGGCAAGACCACCCTGTTCCGGCTGATCGTCGGCGAGGAGACGCCCGACGCCGGCAGCCTGCGCCTCGGCGACACCGTCAAGCTGGCCTACGTCGACCAGAGCCGCGCCGCCCTCGATCCGGGCAAGACCGTGTTCGAGGTGATCGCGGACGGCCAGGACGAAGTGCAGCTCGGCAAGGTCAAGGTGAATGCGCGCGCCTACTGCGGCAAGTTCAACTTCGCCGGCGGCGACCAGCAGAAGCGGGTCAGCGAGCTCTCCGGCGGCGAGCGCAACCGCGTCCACCTGGCGCGGATGCTCAAGTCGGGCGCCAACGTGCTGCTGCTCGACGAGCCGACCAACGACCTCGACGTCAACACCTTGCGGGCGCTCGAGGACGCACTCGACCGCTTCGCCGGGTCGGCGGTCGTGATCAGCCACGACCGCTGGTT
>PQAJ01000127.1 GCA_003105185.1 Holophagae bacterium | reverse complement strand
CGGGTCGAACGCTCTCGTCCGCGCCCTCGCCAGCGGCGCCGACACGGTCGACCCGCTGCCTGGTGCGGCGAGCGTCGCCGACTCGCTGGTGGTCGAGGTGCCGCGCGCCGCGCGCCTCGCGCTGCGCCGCATCCGGGAGAGCGACGGCGCTGGCGTGTGCGTCGACGACGAGGCGATCGTCGCGGCGATCGGGAGGCTCGCGGCCGCGACCGGTGTGTTCGGCGAGCCGGCCGCGGCGGCCTCCCTTGCGGGGCTCGACGAAGCTCTCGAGCGGAAGCTCGTGGACCGTGACGAGCGAGTGGTCCTCCTCGTCACCGGCTCCGGCCTCAAGGACATTTCTTCGTCTGCACAATCGATCGCGATCCCGGAGGCCGTCGAGGCCCACCTCGACGCGGTCATGGGATACCTGAGAACTGCGGATTGGATGTCGGAGACTGCCCGCTCCGCTCCCGGTCAGCCCCCCGCGGGCGCAGGGACGCGCGGGCTGTGCGTTCCCTGGTAGCATGCGTGCGTCTCAACCGGGACCTGATCGGCCCGCTGAGGAAGACATGCGGCAGCCCACCGTTGCCTCGGCCACGCGTCGCCCTCTTTGCGGGCGGTTCTTCCCGGACTGGATCGCCACCACCGCGCTTCGGCCCGTGGTGCTGGCGTCTCACGTCAAGCCGCGTCGTTCATGGCCGGTGTCCTCGTTCCCCCGGTGGCTGGCGGTGAATGCCTTGGCTGCCGTGCTCGCCGCGACCGCTGCACCAGCTGCACCAGCAGCGGCGACGGTGGAGACCACCCCCGTCCTCGTGCTCTACTCCAATGGCCGGCTGCTGCCGGCCAACGTCGCCGGCGATCGCGGGCTGCACGAGGCGATCCGAGCTCCCGAGGATCATCCGGTCGCGCTGTGCTACGAGTTCCTCGACTCCCCTCGCTTTGGCGGACCAGACTTCGAGAGGGTGTTCGCAGAGTACCTGCGCGGGAAGTACGCGGCGCGGCCCCCGGCAGTGATCGTCGCCCTCAGTCAGGAGTCGCTCAACTTTGTGCTGCGATATCGCGCCGAGCTCTTTCCGAGGGTCCCGGTCGTCCACGCGGGCATCGATCGGCGGATCCTGGCCTCACTTGCTCCTCTCCCCGCTGATGTGATCGGAGTGCCGGTCGACTACGCCATCTCGCCGACCATCGAGCTGGCGTTGCGATGGCAGCCGCGAACGCGGCGGCTGGTGGTCGTGACCGGCGCCGCCGAGCCCGACCGCGTGCTGGAGTCCCAGCTTCGGACTGAGCTCGCCACCTTGAGGAACCGCGTGGAGGTGGAGTTCCTCGCCGCCCTGCCGATGCACGACGTCTTGACACGGCTGGCCAACCTGGGGCGTGGCGCTGTCGTCTTCAGTCCGGGGATGTTCCAGGACGGCGAAGGCCGCGTCTTCACGCCGGCGAAAAGCGTCGAGGTCATGGCAGCCTCCTCCAGCGCTCCCATGTACGGGTTCTACACCACCTTCATCGGGACCGGCATCGTCGGCGGCTCGATGCCGAGCTTCGAAGCCATGGGCCGCGAGGCCGGCAACATCGTCAGCGAGCTTCTTGCAGGCGCCGAACCCGGCTCGCTCCGCCTGCCCGAGGTCGTCCCACAGGCCGTCAACGTGGACTGGCGGCAGCTCCGCCGCTGGGGGATCGACGAGAGAGCGATCCCGGCCGACGCCATCGTGCACTTCAAGCCGCCGACGCTGCTCGAGGCGCACCGCAACGAGGTCATCGCTGCAGTCGTCGTGTTCGTGCTCCAAGGGGCACTGATCATCTTGCTCCTCGCCGAGCGGCGCCGCCGACGATTCGCCGAGCTTGCCAAGGAGGCGCAGCGGGCCGAGCTCGCGCACGCGTCGCGGTTGGCGATCGCGGGGGAGCTCACCAGCTCGCTGGCGCACGAGATCAACCAGCCGCTCGGTGCGATCCTCAGCAACGCCGACGCCGCCGAGCTGATCCTCGAGTCGGGAGGCGACCGCCGCGACGAGCTTCGCAGCATCCTCGCCGACATCCGCCGCGACGACGTGAGGGCCTCCGAGGTCATCCGCCGGCTGCGGACGCTGCTCGCCCGGCACGAGGTCGAGCGGCGGCCGTTCGACCTCGGAGAGGCGGTCCACGATGTTGGGGTCATCTTGGCCTCCGAGGCCCGTCGGCGACTGGTGGCTCTCGACATCCGTCCTCCCACGGAGCGGCTGCCGCTGGTCGGGGACCACGTCCAGATTCAGCAGGTGCTCATCAACCTGGTGCTCAACGCCATGGACGCCGTGGTCGACCTCCCGGAGGACCAGCGCCACGTTGTCATCTCGGTGGAGCGCGGCCGCGAGGTCGCGACCGTCCTCGTGCAGGACTGCGGTCCAGGGGTCGCTTCCACCCACCTGCCGAAGCTCTTCGAGCCCTTCTTCACCACGAAGCCCGCCGGCATGGGGCTGGGCCTGTCGATCGCGCGCACTCTCGTCGAGGCCCACGGAGGGGCCATCAGCGCCGACAACGCGCCCGGCCGCGGAGCGGTCTTCCGCGTCGAGCTGCCGCTGACCCGAAACACCAAGAGCTCTCGCAGGAGCCGCCATGAGCACCAGGCCGCTGATTCACGTGGTTGACGACGACGAGTCCCTGCGAACCGCGCTGCTGCGGCTGCTCGGCGCGGCCGGCTACGAGGCCCGAGGTTACGCGTCAACTGGAGAGTTCTTGCTGGACCCGCCGCCCGACCGGCCGGGCTGCGTGCTGCTCGACCTGCGGCTGCCGGGTCCCTCCGGCCTCGACCTCCAGCAGGCACTTGCTCGCAGGGGCCTTCCGCTGCCGGTCGTGTTCCTGACCGGCCACGCCGACGTGGCCTCCAGCGTGCGCGCCATGAAGGCGGGCGCGGTGGACTTCCTGACCAAACCGGTGGAGCGCGAGGTCCTCTTCGAGGCGGTCGAGCGCGCCCTCGAGCGGGACGCCCGGCAGCGCGAGGCCCGCGGCGAGGCAGCGGTGCTGCGCGAACGATTCGCGAGCCTCACGCCGCGCGAGCGCGAGGTCTTCGAGGGCATCACCGCCGGCAAGCTCAACAAGCAGATCGCCGGCGAGCTGGGCATGGCGGAGCGCACGGTCAAGCTCCACCGCGCCCAGCTGATGTCCAAGCTCGGCGCCACCTCGGCGGCCGAGCTCGGACGGTTGGCCGAGCGGCTGCGGCAGCTCACCCCCAGCGAGCCCGCACACTGAGAGGCCCCCTCATCCGAGCCTTCCGAGCGGTGTGCCGCGCTCGCGGCCCTCTGCCTGGCCCGCATCCGCTTGCCCGTTGGTGCATGCCGCGGTGCCCGATCGCCCGATGACAGAGGGGGGTCGCGGGCACGATCTTCAGAAGCGAGGGACTTGTTTGAACAACAGGGGATCCGCCGCCACCATCGCCTGGCAGGTCATGTGATGGCACTCACAGGCACGGCGGTGCTCGTTGTCGAGGACGACGACAGCATGCGGGAGGCGATCGCGCGGCTGCTCGTCGTGGCCGGCTTCGAGGCTGCCCCCTACGCATCGGCCGAAGAGGTGCTGGCTGATGCCGCCGGCAAATGCGCAGCCTGCGTCGTCAGCGATCTCAGGCTGCCCTCGATGTCCGGGCTCGATCTGCTCGACGAGCTTCGGTCGCGCGGCTGGCGGGCTCCCTTCATCGTGATCACGGCGCACGACGCGCCCGGCCTGGACGACGAAGCGATGCGGCGCGGCGCAGCTGCATACCTGGTCAAGCCGTTCCACGGCAGCGCGCTGCTCGACGCAGTCAGAGCCGCGATCAGGGCGGAGAGGGGATCATGACGACCGAAGCAACGCACCTGTCGCCGCTGCCATCCGGTCCCCGCAAATGGCGCTCCCTCATCGATCTCGTCCCCGAGCGGCAGAAACCGCTCACCGCCACCAATCTCCTGACGACGCGATGGCCTCCAAGGAAGGAGTGAAACGATGTGCAACCTGCGGACAGCATCTATCGTGCTTCTCGCCGCGGCCGCCGGGCTCGCTCTCGGCGCCGGACCCGCCTCGGCCCAGCAGCGGCCCAACATCCTCGTCATCTTCGGGGACGACATCGGGCAGGCCAACATCAGCGCTTTCACCAAGGGGCTGGTTGGCTACCGCACGCCCAACATCGACCGTATCGCCAACGAAGGCATCACCTTCACCGACTACTACGCCGAGCAGAGCTGCACGGCCGGGCGGTCGTCTTTCATCACTGGTCAGAACGTCTTTCGCACGGGCCTGAGCAAGGTCGGCATGCCGGCCGCGCCGGTGGGCCTTCACAAGGAGGACCCGACCATCGCGCAGCTGATCAAGCCGCTCGGCTACGCCACCGGCCAGTTCGGGAAGAACCACCTCGGCGACCTCAACGAGTACCTGCCGACCGTCCACGGTTTCGATGAGTTCTTCGGCAACCTCTACCACCTCAACGCCGAGGAAGAGCCGGAGCTCTACAACTACCCGCAGGACCCGCGATTCCGCCAGATGTTCGGCCCCCGTGGCGTGCTCCGGTGCAGAGCCACGGAGACGGACGACCCGACCGTGGACCCGCGCTGGGGGAGAGTGGGCAAACAGACGATCGAGGACACCGGTCCACTGACGCGCAAGCGGATGGAGACCATCGACGACGAGACGTCGGCCGCCGCGATCGACTTCATCACGCGCCAGGCGCAGGCCGGCAAGCCGTTCTTCGTCTGGTACAACAGCACCCGCATGCACCTCCGCACCCACGTGCGGCCCGAGCACCGCAGCCCCAAGGGAGCCACGGCCCGCACCGAGTACGCCGACGGCATGATCGAGCACGATGCCACCGTGGGCTCTCTGCTCGATGCGCTCGACAGGCTGGGCATCGCGGACAACACAATCGTCATCTACACCACCGACAACGGCCCGCATGGCAACAGCTGGCCGGACGCCGCCAACACGCCGTTTCGAAGCGAGAAGGACACCAACTGGGAGGGCGGGTTCCGGGTGCCTGCGTTCGTCCGCTGGCCGGGTCACATCGAGGCCGATTCGGTGTCGAACGAGATCGTCAGCGGGCTCGACTGGATGCCGACTCTGCTCGCCGCTGCGGGCGATCCGGACGTGACGCAAAAGCTGCTCAGGGGTTATGCCGTGGGCGGCATGACCTACAAGATCCATCTCGACGGCTACAACATCCTGCCCTACCTGACCGGTCAGGAATCGGCGAGCCCGCGCCGCGAGTTCATCTACTTCAGCGACGACGGCGACCTGCTCGCGTTGCGCTACGAGAACTGGAAGTTCGTCTTCGCCGAGCAGCGGGCGGCCGGCACCATGGCCATCTGGAACGATCCGTTCACACGTTTTCGCATGTCCAAGCTGTTCGATCTGCGAGCCGACCCTTACGAGCGCGCGGACTTCACCTCCAACACGTACTGGGACTGGGCGATCGATCACGCGTTCCTGGTGGTCCCGTCGCAAGCCTACATCGTGAAGTTCATCGGGACATTCGAGGAGTATCCCCCCCGGCAGAAGCCGGCGAGCTTCGGCATCGACCAGGCGCTGGAGGCTCTGCAAGCGACCGCGGGAGGACACTGAAGGACCGTGCACGCCAGGAAAGGGGGCTGAGCGTGAAACGCCAAGACCTGGTGGTTCTTGCCGCGCTCGCTGCGCTGGCTGTGGCACCGGCGGCTTGCGCCGCGGATCCGCTGCCTTCGTGGAACGATGGCGCGGCCAGGCAGTCAATCGTTCGGTTCGTCGAGAGGGCGACGAAGGCCGGCAGTCCGGAGCTGGTGCCGCCTGACGGACGCATCGCGGTGTTCGACAACGACGGCACCCTGTGGGCCGAGCAGCCGATGTACTTTCAGCTCGCTTTCGCGCTCGACCGCGTGACGGCGCTCGCGCCGCAGCATCCGGAGTGGCCAACGCAGGAGCCGTTCGCCTCGCTGCTCAACGGCGACATGAAGGGGGCACTCGCGGGCGGCGAGCGCGCTCTCGGCCAGCTCATGATGGCGACCCACGCCGGCATGACCTCCGACGAGTTCGAGAACGTCGTCGTCGACTGGATTGCGACCGCGAAGCACCCGACCACCGGGCAGCTCTACACCGAGATGGTCTACCAGCCGATGCTCGAGCTGCTCGCCTACCTGCGGGCGAACGGGTTCAAGACCTACATCGTCTCCGGCGGCGGGGTCGAGTTCATGCGTCCGTGGACGGAAAGGGTGTACGGGATTCCGCCCGAACAGGTGATCGGCAGCAGCATCAAGACCACGCTCGAGGTGCGCGACGGCCACCCAGTGCTGGTCCGCCTGCCCGAGATCAACTTCGTCGACGACGGCCCGGGCAAGCCGGTCGGGATCCAGATGCAGATCGGCCGCCGCCCGGTCGCTGCGTTTGGCAACTCCGACGGCGACCTGCAGATGCTGCAGTGGACGGCCGCCGGCTCCGGCCCGCGCTTCTGCCTGTACGTCCACCACACCGACGCCGAACGCGAATGGGCGTACGACCGCGCCTCCGCCATCGGGCGGCTCGACAAGGGGCTCGATGAGGCGAATGCGCGCGGCTGGACTGTCGTGGACATGAAGGCCGATTGGAAAAGGGTATTCGCATTCGACAGGCAATGAGCTTCAGAACGTGGACGGAACGCAGGTCGCGAAGGGACGCATCGCCAACACCATGCCCACCCGGATCTCGATCGACGAGGCCTTCGACGTCGGCGCGGACACCGGCGCCCAGGTCGGCGAGGCCCACGACGTGTCGTTCAAGTTCACCGGCAAGCTCGAGCGAGGCGCCGTCCACCTCGGCGAATCCAAGCTCACCACCGCCGACCAGCGGGTGGTGAACGTGGCCGAGACTCGACGCCGGGCCGGAGTCTGACGGCGTCGAGGTGGCTCCTGATACCGGGCGGCGTCTGGCTCGTGTTCGACTCGGTACGGCTAACAAGCTGACGCCGGCAGCGTGCCGCTGCGACCCCGTTTCCGGCAGCGAGAGTCCAGGCGCTCGCTGGGCTGAGCCTACTTGCCGGTGAGGATCTTGCTCGTGACCTGGGCGCTCGGCGCGACGATCCGCGACATCTCGCGCCGCTGCATCTCGCGCGCCTCGGCGACCAGCTCGTCCACCGCCAGCTTGATGGCCATCGGGAAACGCTCGATCGCCTCGGCCAAATTCGCCGCCTCGATGCTGCACTGCACCGGCAGCGGTCCGAGCTGCGACATGAGCTGGGTCTGCCCCACGAAGCGCACCGGGCGGCTCGGGTCGAGGTTGCCGTCAGTGGTCACCGGCACCAGGCGCCGGATCGAGCCGACCTTGAGGTCGGTGAAGCTCTCCTCGCGGTAGAGGCTGCCGGTGTCAAGCCGGATCTCGTCAATCATCTGGGCGTTGGAACTCACGCTTTTCTCCTTCCGGCCGCACGGCCGCACCCTCTCCAACCATCAACCTCCGGCGGGAATTTCTCCCCGGCCGGTCGCTGCCTCCCGCGCCCGCACCGCCAGCGCCACGAGCCGTTCCTCGAGCGACAGCCGCTCCCGCTCCTGCTCCTCGCCGGAAAGCCCGGAGGCGACCGCAATCGGCTCGCCGAGCATGATCGCGACCCGGGTCAAGGGCAGCGGCACAAACGCCCGGTCCCAGGTGCGCAGGTGGATCGCCCGGCGCGGCCAGGTGCCGACGGGCAGGATGTGCGCGCCCGACAGCTGACCGAGCAGCACCGGGCCCGCCTTGCAGTAGTAGCGCGGCCCCTGCGGGCCGTCACAGAGCAGCAGCGGCGACCCGCCCTCGTTGGTGATCGCGCGATACAGGCCGTGCAACGCTCGCACGCCGCTGCGGGTCGCCGAGCCGCGCACCACCCGGCCCCCGATCACCTCGAGCATGCGGACCACGAGGTCGCCGTCCCGCGACGGGCTGACCAGATAGGTCACCTTCGCGCCCATCCGGTTCAACCGCAGCGAGTACCACGCCATYACGAACACGCTCTCGTGCCAGGCGGTGAGRATCAGYGGCTCGCCCCGCTCGACRATCCGGCGCACCGRCTCCTCACCGGARATCCGGAATCGGTAGCTCGCCCACAGCAGCTTCACGAAAGCCACRATCAGCGGTGCGAGCACCRCTGCSAGCCTGGCGAGGGGTGACCGACGCCGGCGCTGCGAGCGCTCCGCCCTCGGGTTCGGTCCGCCGACGAGSGGACCCGGTCGAGTCGGTGAGTCGGATGACATCGTTGCTGCCGCCTGGAGCCACGCGGACGCGCGACCCGCCGGATGGTAGCACGGGCCGCCGGCGAACCGCTCGACGCCGAGGTCGGCCGACGGCGTGGGACGTTCCACCTGCGCGAGGTACACTGGCCCTGGAGCGGAGGCCGACACGATGATCATGGAACCGAAAATCTGGGTTGCTGCAGTCCTCTTCGCCGTCGTCCTCGCGGCGGTGAGCGTGGTAGCCACCGAAGGTCGAGCCTCGAACCTCGACGGCGCGGCGCTCCTCGTGATTGACATCCAGGCCTTCTACTATCCCGGCGGCATGGTGCCCCTGGTCGAGCCCGAGGCGGCGAGTGCAAACGCTCGCCGCCTGGTGGAGGCCTTCCGGAAGGCCGGCCGGCCAGTGATCCACGTCCAGCACCTGCCCAAGGGCGTCGATGCGCCCGATCCCACCGGGGTCGATCCGCAGTACCGGATCCACCCCGACGTGCTGCCCAGGGAGGGCGAGGTGGTGATCGGGAAGCACCACGCCAACGCCTTCCGGGACACCGATCTGCTGACGACGCTGCGCAACCTCGGCGTGACCAGACTGATCGTGTGCGGCATGCAGACCCACATGTGCGTCGAGGCGGCGGTCCGCGCCGCCGCGGACCTCGGCTTCGAGGTCACGGTCGTGCGCGACGCCTGCGCCACACGCGCCCTGGCCGACAACGGTGTCGAGGTGCCGGCAGCTCAGGTCCACGCCGCGGCGCTCGCGGCCATGGCATCGAGCTACGCGACGGTGGTGTCAACCGCCGAGCTGACGTCTCACGCGGGCTCGCCCGACTGAACCCCGACCCCGCGCCGGCGCCGCGACCGAGAGAGAAGACGCCCGACGAGGCGTTTCACACGGTGCGGAGCTTGGCTTGCGTCTCCAGTCTGGGCCTTGTACAGCCAGTGGGCGGCGCTCCCACGCTCCGCGGCTCGATGCATGGCGAGAGAACGGATCTGGATCTCCAGCGCGCGGCCATCCTGGTCTCGCACCGTCGTGTGGAGGCTCCGGTAGCCGTTCCGCTTGGGGCTCGCGATGTAGTCCTTGAAACGGAAGGGCTCCGGCTCGAACGCGCCATGCACCGCATGCAGAGACAGGTAGCAGTGCTCTTCATCGGGCACGATGATCCGCAGGGCGTAGAGATCGTGCACCTGGTCGAGATCGAGCTGCTTTTCCTGCATCTTCCGCCAGACGCCGGCGGTGTGCTTGACGCGTTGCTGGATCTCGATGAGGGGCAGCTGCGCCTCGGCAAGCGCTCGCACGACTCTGCCGCGCTGCTCATCCAGCCACGCGCGGCGCGACGCCGCCTCGGCGGCCAACCGGCGGTGCAGCCGGGTGAATGCCTCCGGCTCGAGGATCCGAAGTGCGGCGTCCTCCAGCCGCGCCTTGAGGTCCACGGCGCCTGCCTGCTCGGCCTCAAGCACGGTCCGATCCCACGCCTCCTGGGCCAGCGATCGCGCCAGTGGATCAGCGACATCCATGGACGAGAGCAAGCGGTAGGTGTCCTCGAGATACTGCCGGACGAGCACGTCACGGGGGCTCGGAGTCTGGTCGGCCGCGGCGGGCTCCGCGAGCCATCCGTCGTTTCCCGTGAAAACCTCCGCGGGATCAGGGTTCGTGCGTCGCTGCTGAAGCGCCCGGCGCTCGGCTGCAACCATGCGGCGCACCGTCTGCTGCAGCTCCACCGCCGTCCGCTCGAGGCGTGACACGACCCAGCGTAGCTCCCACGCCCCACGCGGGACCTCGATCGGGCCGAGGTACCCCATCTCCATGCGGCGCAGGCTGCGCACCAGCAGGCCGAGAGGTCGACTGACGAGCAGGAAGATGGCAACCTGCAGCACACCCACGATGATCACGGCGGTGAGGCCGATGTTGAACCACCAGAGCCGCCATCTCGCGGCGGACTCGGCCATGAAGATGCTGGCGTCCTGCCAGACCTCGAGCTGCCCGATGCCCCCGGGGAGCAGGGTTGACTGCACCGCAACCGACGCTCGGAGAGCGTCTTCCGGCGGCGTGACCGCCGTCCCTGCGACGGACGCCGTCACGACCCTCCCAAATCCGTCCGTCAACGCCACCTGGTGGTCGGGGTAGCCGCGCCAGACGTACGCCCGTTGGAACAACGCGAGCTGGTCGCGGACCTCATCGAGGCTCGCCGCGGCCTCGACCTCGGCCGCCAGCGGCGCGAGCGATTCGGCGAGCAACGCCTCCCGGTCGTGCCGCTCCCGCGCCATCTCCCGTCGCTGCTGGAGGGCAGTGACCCCGCCCAGTACCAGGACGACCGTGATCGCGACCGACAGCCCGAGACGAAGGCCGAGGGGGAGCCCGCGGGCCGGCAACGCGCTGGCAGCCCCTCGCTCGGTCACTGGGTGTGACTCCCCGGCACTATCACCGTGCCGATCTGGCGCCCCGGATCTCGCGAATGGCAGGCTCGTCGCCAATTCAGGCCTCTCAGCGGGCAGCCGTACATGGTGCCAAGTCGTTGGCTTTCGCCACCTGCATCCCCGGCGTACGGGGAGTGAAGGCGCTCGCTATGACAGCTCCCTAGGCAATTCACGTGCCACGTGGAGCGAGAGGCTGACCACCCCAGCCTGGGCCGCGGAAAGCGCTTCATCTGCCTCGTAGCCGCAACCGACAGATCGGGTCGGGTCGCACGGACGGACAGCAGGTCCGAGCGATTCGAAGCAGTTGATGGGTCGAGACAGCGGTGGCAGCAGCAGTGACAAACATGCGGGTTTCGCGCGTCTCCCGTACGATGCGTGCGATGCCGATCGTCGACGAACTCCCTCCTCCCGACACTTCGACACTGTCGTTCGACATGTCGCGCGCGGACTGGCTCGAGCTGTTCGCCGATCTCGCCGACGGCCACGCGTCCGCGTTCGAGCAGCTCTACGACGCGGCGGCGCAGCGACTCTATTCGCTCGCCCTGTGGCTCACCGGCTCGCAGGAGGACGCCGCTGACGTGGTCGCCGAGACCATGGTCCGGGTCGCCGAGCAGCGCCACCGGCTGCGCGCCGTGTGGGACCCGCGCGCCTGGCTGCTGACGGTCAGCCGGCGCCTCAGCCTCGACGTCCTGCGCCGGAGATCGCGCCGGCCGTTGGAGCCGATCGAGGCGGCCGAGCTGGTCGCCGCTCCGGACGACGACCCCGCCCGCACCGTCGACGCGCGCCGGGTCTCGGCCCTCCTCGCAACTCTCCCCAGTCACCACCGCGAGGTCGTCTACCTCCGCCACTACGCCGACTGCACGTTTGCCGACATCGGCCGCGTCGTCGGCGTGCCCACCTTCACCGCCGCCAGCCGCTACCGGTTGGCCATCCGTCGCCTTCGGCGGCTCCTGGAGGACGCCCCATGACATCCTCTGACGCTCTCTTCGAGCGCTTCCAGACGCCTCCCCCGCCGGCGGATCTGCGCGCCCGCAGCCTCACCGCGGCGCGGCTGGCGATGGCCCGCTCAGGCGGCCGGGTCGACCTCTGGACGCGGCTGTCGGAGAGCCTCGCAGCGCGGCTCGCGTGGGCCGCCGCCGTCGGCGGACTGGTCCTGGCACACGTGATCCTGTCCTTCCCGACGCAGCCGGCTCCTCCCCTTCGAGAATCGCCGCTCCTGCTCGCCGGCGCAGCGCCCGATCCCGAGCTGGCGGCGACGGTGACGCTGCCGCGATTGCGATCCGGTCGCCTCCCTCAACTCGACGCATCCATCAGGTCCGAGCCGG
>PQAJ01000126.1 GCA_003105185.1 Holophagae bacterium | reverse complement strand
CGCCGGTCAGCACGCCGGCGACGCCGTCGATGGGGCGGCGCCACGGGTCCGCGAGTCGCCGGAAGCGGCCGCCGCTGCGGATCAGCGCCCCGGGGTAGAACGCCCGCAGCTCCAGCGCCTGATAGTCGAGCAGCCGCTGCGCCTCGGGGTAGGCGGTCAGCAGCACCTGGAAGCCGCGGTCGAGAAGGAAGCCGTCGACCTCGTCGGTGCGGACCCGGCCGCCGACCGCATCCGACGCCTCCAGCACCAGGGGCCGCACGCCGGCTGACCCCAGCTCGAGCGCGCAGCTCAGCCCGGCAAGACCGGCTCCCACCACGACGACCGCCGGCGACGACGTCTGCTGTTTCATCGGCGCCAGGTGTAGCACGGTCTCGCCGCCCGCGCCACGCCGCGGCTCGCGCGCCGTGGAGCCGGCGTGGAGCGGACTCCGCAGCCGGCCGGACGCTATAATCCCTGGCAACGTGGAACTCGACGATCGACCCAGCGCCATTGTCCGCCGCCTGCTCGACAAGCAGATGCTCGCAGTCCTCGGCACGCACCACAACGGCGCGCCCTACACCAGCCTGGTCGCCTTTGCCGCCACCGAGGATCTGCGCTCGCTGCTGTTCGCGACCAGCCGTGCGACCCGCAAGTGGGCCAACCTGACCGATGACGCCCGCGCCTCGATGCTGATCGACAGCCGCACCAACCGCGCCGAGGACTTCGCGGACGCCGCCGCAGCGACGGTGCTCGGCGTCGTCGAGGAGGTGACCGGCGAGGAGCGGCCCGCCTTCCTCGAGGTCTTCCTGGCCAAGCACCCCCACCTCACCGACTTCACCGCCGCGCCGAGCTGCGCGCTGCTGCGCCTCAACGTCGAGACCTACATCCTGGTCACCCGCTTCCAGCACGTGGTCGAGCTGCACGTCGTGTGATGGACGCGATCGTCGCCCTCGAGCGCCTGACCGAGGCCGACCGCGAGCGCGCGGGCGACAAGGCCTGCCGGCTGGCCCGGATCGCGGCCAGCGGCTTCGAGGTGGCGCCGGCGTTGTGCGTGACGACCACAGCCTACCGGGCGTTCGTCGACGCCAACCACCTGCGCGACGTGATCCGGATGGAGCTCGCCCGCAAGCCCTTCGAGGACATGCGCTGGGAGGAGATCTGGGACGCCGGCCTGAGGATCCGCGGCCGCTTCCTCCGTTCGCCGCTGCCGGCTGTGCTCCGCGAGGTGCTCGCCGACGCGGTCGAGGAGCGCTTCCGCGGGGTCACCGTCGTCGTGCGTTCGTCGGCGCCCGGCGAGGACGGCCGCGGCGCCTCCTTTGCCGGGCTCCACGACTCCTTCGTCAACGTCCAGGGCACCGAGGAGATCCTGCGCCACATCCCGATGGTGTGGGCCTCGCTGTGGTCGGACCGCGGCCTGCTCTACCGGCGCGAGCTCGCGCTCGACGTCGACGCGAGCTCGATGGCGGTGATCGTCCAGGCGCTGGTCCGGGGTGAGCGCTCCGGGGTCGCCTTCAGCCGCCACCCGAGCGAGCCCGACCAGAGTGCCGTGGAGGCGGCGTACGGGCTCAACCAGGGCCTGGTCGACGGCACGATCGAGCCCGACCGGTGGGTGGTCGACCGCGCGAGCGGCCGGGTCCTCGAGCACCGCCCGCCGCCCGAGCGGCGCAGCCTGGTCGCGGCATCCGGGAGCGCCGCCCTGATCGAGGCCGCCCCGGAGAACGGTCAGGAGCCGCCGCTCGACACGCGGGAGCTCGCCCGCGTCCTCGAGGCGGCGCGCCGGCTCGAGACGCTGTTCGAGTCACCGCAGGACGTGGAGTGGACGATCGCCGGCGACTGCCTGGTCATTCTCCAGGCGCGCCCGGTCACCGCCGCGACGCACGCCGAGGACGGCGACCAGCGGCCGTGGTACCTGAGCCTCCACCGCAGCTTCGACAGCCTGCTCCAGCTGCGCCGGTCCGTCGAGGAGGAGCGGCTGCCGGCGCTCGACGCCGAGGCGCGGGCGCTCGCCGGGGTCGCACTCGAGTCGCTCTCGGACGTCGAGCTCGGTGACGAGATCGACCGCCGGGTCGCGGCTCACGAGCGCTGGGTCGACATCTACTGGAGCGAGTTCATCCCGCTGGCCCACGGCATCCGGATGTTCGGTCAGGTCTACAACGACGTCGTCCGGCCCGCAGATCCCTACCAGTTCATGGACCTGCTGGTCGACTCCGGCCTGCTCAGCGTGCGGCGCAACCAGCGGCTCGAGACGCTCGCGGCGCGGCTGCGGTCCGAGCCCGGGCTCGCGGCGGCCGTCCGGGCAGGCGGCGTGGAGGCGGCAGACCACGGCTTCACGGCCGAGCTGCAGGCCTTCCTCGATGAGTTCGGGACCATGGCCTTCGGCGATGCCCAGTGCTTCGCCGAGCGCGGGCGGCTGCTCCGCCTGCTCCTCGAGCTCGCGTCGCGGCCGGCGCCCGCCGGACGGCCGGCGGGCGGCGACCGGACCGGCCTGACCGCCGCATTCTTCGACCGCGTCAACCCGGACGAGCGGGCCCGGGCGCGCGAGCTGCTGGACCTCGCCCGGTCGAGCTATCGGCTGCGCGACGACGACAACCTCCACCTCGGCGCGATCACGGCGCAGGTGCTGCG
>PQAJ01000125.1 GCA_003105185.1 Holophagae bacterium | reverse complement strand
GGCGCGCCCGACTAGAGACGGAAGTGGTTGTCTATGTTCGACTTATCCATCTCGGGGACGGGGACGGGAACGGGAACGGAAGCCAACGCAGCGGGCTAGCGGCGTCTTCGCCTGCGCTGCCGGTGTCGGCGAGCTGACCTCGCTGGAGGACGGGGATTGGTACCGAGGCGGGAACGGGCACGGGCGCGGAAGCGGATGGGAAGCAGGCTAGGATGGGGAGCCGGAGGTGGCCATGATCGCGATCCATGATCACGGGGCGGTGCGCGAGCTGCGGCTGGCGCGGCCGCCGGTCAACGCTCTCAGCCCGGAGCTCCTGCAGGGGCTCATCGACGCCGTCTCGGCGGCTCCGGGAGCGGGGGCGGGCGCGCTCGTGGTCTCCGGGTCGGCGGGGATGTTCACGGCGGGGCTCGACATCCCGGCGCTGCTCCGCCTGGACCGAGACGAGCTGGCGGCTGGCCTTGACGTCTTCTTCGACGCCATGGAGGCGCTCGCAACCTGTCCGATCCCGGTGGCCGCGGCGATCACCGGCCACAGCCCTGCCGGCGGTTTCGTGCTGGCCCTCTTCTGCGACTGGCGGGTGATGGCCGAGGGGCCGTTCGGCATCGGCCTCAACGAGGTGCGGGTCGGGATCCCGATGCCGTGGGTCGTGGCCGAGGGGGCGGCGCGGCTGGTCGGCCGCCGGTGGGCCGCCGAGCTCTGCACGGCCGGCCGCCTGCTCAGTCCGGCGGAGGCGCTGCGGATCGGAGCAGTCGACGCCGTCGTGGCGGCCGGCGAGGTCGTGGCGGAGGCCTGCCGCTGGTGCGGCGAGCTCATCGYGCTGCCGGCGCGGGCGCTGCGCTTGACCAGGGAGGTGGTGCGCTCCGAGCTCGTCGAGGTGGTGCGGCGAAACCGCGGGCGCGACCGTGAGCGGCTGCTCGACGAGTGGTTCCGCCCGGAGACCCAGGAAGCCCTCCGCCAGATGGTGGCCCGGATCAAGCGCTAAGACCTCGGGGGTACGCCAGCCTGAGCCCCACTTCCGCGCCCGGGAGGCGAGGCGAGCACGAGGAGACGGCGTCCTGCGGGCTGGTCACCGCGGCCGCCGGCCGCGAGTAGCCTCGGGGAGCGCCTTCAGAGAATCGGCGCGATGCGCTCGCGAGGACGGAGCGAACGAGCGGGCACGGCAGCGGGCACGGGCACGGATACGGAGACGGGAAAGGGCGGGGGAGCTATCCCCCAGATCCCAGATCCCGGTCGGCCGGGGCGGCCTCACGTCCATGCCGCGGTGCGCCAAGCATCGCCCTCGTATTCAGGCTAGAATGAGGTTCTTGCTCCGCCAGCAGGGGGTCGCCGCATGAAAATCCCATCCCTGATCCTGAAGCAGCTGTACACCATGGGCAGCCTGGAGAACGTCCCCGGAGGGGTCCGTTTCGGCCTTAAGAACCGGCTCAGCGACGCCACCGTGACGGCGATCTCCGGCATCACGATCGACGGCTGCAAGCTCCCGCTCACCGACGTCACTCTCGACATCGGCGGCGAGGTCCTCGCGCCGGGCGAGGTCACCACGGCGCGTCCGATCGCATTGCCGCTGCGCCGGCAGATGACGGTGATCTGCCGCGGTCAGCGGCTGGAGCTTGGGAAGCACACCGTCGGCATCGAGTTCGAGGCGGCGCCGTTCGGCAAGCTCGTTTTTGAGGTCTCCGACGCGATCCGCGAGCACGCCGACCACCGGTTGACCGTGCCCTGCGACAAGGAGAACAACTACAACCCCGAGATCATCCGCGCGCGCCAGGAGTTCGTGCGGACGATGACCGGCGCCTCGCTGGAGCACGTTGCGCGCTACTCGTTCGATGCGGAGAGGACCAAGGGCAACATCGAGAACTTCACCGGCGTCGCCCAGATCCCGATCGGCTTCGCGGGCCCGATCCGGATCCACGGCGAGCATGCCCAGGGCGACTTCCTGATCCCGCTTGCCACCACCGAGGGGACCCTGGTGGCGTCCTACAACCGGGGCATGAAGGTGCTCAACCTGTCCGGCGGCGTGACCTGCACCGTGTCGGACGACCGCATGCAGCGAGCGCCGGTGTTCGTGTTCGACTCGGCCCGCGAGGCGCGCGCCTTCCGGGACTGGGTTGCCGCCAACATGGACAGCATCCGCGAGGCCGCCGAGGCCACCTCCAGCGTCGCGAAGCTGCTCGACGTCGACATCATCCTGTCCAACAAGTTCGCCTACCTCCGTTTCAACTACCAAACTGGCGACGCCGCGGGACAGAACATGGTGGGCCGCGCGACCTTCGCCGCTTGCTCGTGGATGCTCGACCGCCTCGATACGGTCCGCTCGTTCTTCCTCGAGTCGAACCTGGCGACCGACAAGAAGCACTCCCAGATCAACATGATGCGCACCCGCGGCAAGCGGGTCACGGCCGAAGCCGTCATCCAGCGCGAGGTGCTGGTCCAGCAGATGCGGGTCGAGCCGGAGAAGCTCAACTACCACATGCAGATCGCCAACGTCGGCGCCTTCCTGTCGGGGGCCAACAACAACGGTGCCCACTCGCCGAACGGCATCACCGCCATGTTCATCGCCACCGGCCAGGATGTCGCCAACGTCGCCGAGTCCTCGTCGGGGATCCTCTACACCGAGATCACGCCGGAGGGGAACATCTACATCTCGCTCACCATCCCCTCGCTGATCGTCGCCACCCACGGCGGCGGCACCGGGCTCGCGACCCAGCGCGAGTGCCTCGAGGTGCTCGGCTGCCTGGGGCGGAACAAGGTCAGGAAGCTCGCCGAGATCGTGGCCGGCGTCGCCCTCGCCGGAGAGATCTCGCTGGGCGCGGCCATCTCCTCGCTGGACTGGGTTTCGTCGCACGAGCGCTACGGCCGCAACCGGTGATCCGGCGAGCCGGCCGCATGGAATGGTGAACGGCAACTCCGCGACTGCTGCCGGACCGAAGTCGCAGTCCGGCTCGAGCCGGCGCCGCGCGCGCCGCCGGGCCGCCGGCGGCGTCCCCGCGCTCGCCCGGCGAGGCCGCACCACGCTGCGGCATTTCACCCTGCTGCTGCTCGGCGGCTACTCGTCGTGGGTGACCGATCGCCGGCAGCGCGGCGCCCGGGGGATGCTGTTCGGCTTCCACCGCATGGGGGCGTGGCTCGGCCGCCGCTTCATCGGCCGCGAGTTCCGGGCGCTGCCGTTCCCGAGCCAGCTCCGGCGCCGGCTCGAGATTCTCGGTCCGACCTACATCAAGCTCGGTCAGATCCTCAGCCTGCGCCTCGACGTCCTGCCCGAGGTGGTGACGGCCGAGTTGCGCGGCCTGCTCAGCCATCTGCCGCCGGTGCCCTTCGACGCGATCGTCGAGGTGATCGAGGCCGACCTCGGCCGTCCCCTCGAGGAGATGTTCGTCGAGGTCGATCCGGAGCCGCTGGGGTCGGCGTCGATCGCGCAGAGCCACCGCGCCCGCACCATCCGCGGCGATCAGGTGATCTTGAAGGTCGTCAAGCCGGGCATCCGCGAGCTGCTGTTCCGGGACATGGAGCTGCTGCGCCTGGTCGGCGTCGCACTCCAGCTGATCGTGCCGCGCTACCAGCCGAGCCGCATCATCGAGGAGTTCTGCGACTACACGCTGCGCGAGGCCGACATGGTGCGCGAGGCCGAGAACTCGCAGACCTTCCGCGCCAACTTCGCGGACATGCCGGACATCGTGTTCCCGGCCGTCTACCAGGAGTTCTCGGGCACCGACGTGCTGTGCATGGACTTCCTCGAGGGCGTCGAGCCGAGCTCGGAGGTGGTCGCGGCGATGGCCCTCGAGGAGCGCCGCGAGCTGATCGACCTCGGCGCCACCGCGATCATCCGCATGCTCTACGAGGACGGGTTCTTCCACGCGGACCTGCACCCCGGCAACCTGCTGGTCCTCGCCGATCGGCGGATCGGGTTCATCGACCTCGGGATGGTGGGGCACCTCGACCCCGGGCTGCGGCACAACCTGATGAACCTGTACCACGCCCTGGTGATGGAGAACTTCGACTCCGCCGCGCGCCACCTCGCCGATGTCGCCCACCCCGGGCGGGGCGCCGACGCTGTCACGTTCCGGCGCGCAGTTCGCGAGCTCTGCCGGCGCTGGCGGCGGGATGCCAGCTTCGAGAGCTTCTCGCTGGCGCTGCTGATCCTCGAGGCGACCCGGCTGGGCGCCCGCTACAACCTGTACTTCCCGGTCGAGATGGTCCTCATGGTCAAGGCGCTGATCACCTATGAGGGCGTCGGCTACCTGCTCGACCGCAACTTCGACGTCGCCGAGGTGTCGTCCCGCCACATCGGTCGCATCTTCCGCCATCAGTTCTCGCCGCAGCGGCTGATCCGCGAGGCCAAGGACATCGCCCCGGAGCTGCTCGACGCCGCGATGCGCATTCCGGCGCTGGTCAGCGAGTCGCTCCGCTACCTCGAGCAGCAGAACCGCCGCCAGCCGGTGCGGCCGTTGCGGGGCTTGAGGGCGACGGTGTTCGGGGGGTTCTGCCTGCTGTCGGGCGCGATCCTGGTCGTCTTTGGCGGTCCGTGGATGGTGGCGGCACCATTGCTCGTCCTCGGCCTGCTGCTGCCGCTGCGCCGCGGCGACTGAGCTGCCACACCCTCGCCACAATTGGGCGCCATCGTTCTCGTGAGAGCCGGGGCCGACGCTGGACTTCGATCGTCGGCGGCTTGGCGAGATCGAAAACGAGGCGTACCATCTCGCGGCGGACGCGCCATGGCGCGTGAGCGTGGCGGATCGCCGCGAGCGGACGGCCGGACGGAGGGGCGAGTGGACCGGAGAGAGGACTCGAGCGAGGTGAGGCCGGCAGGGCAGAGCATCCTGCTGCCGCTGGTAGTGGGCGTCGTCTTCCTGATCGTTCTCGTGCTCGGCGCGATGGCCGGTTGATCTTCCGCGGGCGGACTCGCCCGCGCATGTCGATGTGTCGGCCGGCCCGCTGCCGGTCAGGCTTTTCCGTCGAAGCGCACCGTGTAGATCCCGTCCCGCATCAGCTCGAGGCGGACGCCGTCCTCCATCACGAGCTCGACTCGCGCCGCCACGATTCGCGGCTGCAGCTCGGGCAGGAACACGTGGTCCTGGTGGATCACCGCCTCGGGCCGGCTGAAGTCCCCGGGTCCGACCGCGCCGCCGAAGTGGTCGCTGCGTCCGAAGGCGAGGTGCAGGCCCAGTTTCTCGTCGAGCAGCAGCTGTCCGATCGGCCGCACCCCGAGCTCTGCCAGCACGCCGAGCCCGAGCTCGGCGAGGTTGCCGGTGGCCGGCTCCTCCGCGAGCAGCCGGCGCACGGCGTTGGAGGCGACTCCCGCGCTGTCGATCGCGACGGCCTGGTTCGCCTCGATCCGGTAGACGACCACCTCGTCGCCGAGCTGGATCGGCAGAACGCCGGCGCTCCGGCTCGCGTCGCCGGGCCGTTCGCCCTCGTAGGGCACGATGTAGGCCTCGCCCGAGGGCAGATTGCCGGCCGTGCCGGGCTCGTGCAGCAGCCCGCTCGAGGCGTGGGCCAAGCGGTGACGGAGATCGAGGTGGAGGTCTGCGCTCCGGCCGCCGTCGATGATGAACTCGAGGTCGGCGGCCTCGGCGCGGTCGAGGAGCCCCTTGAGSAGGCGCACCCGCCGGTCGACCTCGCTGTAGTCGAGCCGGAGCGCCGGCACCATCGCCGCTGTGAACCCCGGCATGGTCGCCGCCCGGAAGCCGAGCCGCGGCGCGAGGCGCTTGAGCGGTGCGGTGGCCGACAGCTCGGTCGGCGCCATGATCAGGCGATGGGCGGCGAGCACGTCGAGGAGCGGCAGCGCACGCCCGACATCGAGATCGTCGGCGGTGGCAGGCAGGTCGTCGGGATCGATCCGCCAGGCGATGTCCGGCAGATCAGCGTTGTTCGCCCGCACGTTGCGGTAGCCGAAGATCCCGACCTCGAGGCCGTGAGCCGCGCCGGCAGCTGCGAGCTCGCGCGCCCAGCCGGCAGCCAGCTCGCGGCGCACGCGCCAGGAGTCCCGGTCCGGCAGCGCACCGTCCGGCAGGTCGATCAGAACCGCCAGGGCGCTGTCGTCCGCGCCGGGACGGAACGCTTTCTCGATGAGACCGACCAACTCCTCTGAACTCAGACGTTCCATTGCGATCTCCCTCGGCTCATGCTAACCCGAACGAGACCCTCCCGAGTGCAGGATTTGTCTCAGCGGTCAGGAGAGGGTGCTTCGACATCGCGCGCTGCGCCGCACTGCGATGTTGGCCGCAGACGTTGTCTGGTGCCTGAGGATGCGCGCAGCGCATCCCTCTCGATGCGTGAGGGCCGAGGGCGAGAACGTTTCACTCCAGTTTCGCCTCCGGTCCGATGCCCTCACGCCTCGAGCCGATGACCTCGACGGTGAGCCGGTCGTACCAGGTGATCGATCCGGGGAGCCCGATGCCGAAGTCGGTCGAGCGGCCGGGGTAGATCTCCTCGAACGGGCTGCCCTGCGCGGTCTGCACGAGGTTGCCCTCGCGGAAGCCCGAGACCCGGAACAGCACCTCGGTCGGCTGGAGCACCCGGCGGCAGCGGTTGGTGGCGCGGATGTTGACCATCACGGTGGCGCCGGTGGTCAGGAACTGGACCGCCTCGTAGGTGGCGCTGATGCAGTCCGCGGCTGATGGGGTCGGCGTGGGCTCGCGGCGTCGCGGTTGCGCGGGGGCCGACGGCACCCAGGGCGTGGGCGTGGCCGTCGGCGCGACGACAGTGACCCAGTCGGAGGAGTACTCGGCGAGCCGCGTCGCCGTCTGGCTCGGCGTCGGCGAGGCGGTGGGCGCGGCGGTCGCAATTGGCGCTGGCTCGGACGGTGCAGGCGCCTGCTCGTGGCGGGTCAGCTCGAGGACGGCGACCAGCGCAATGATGGCGAGGATGCTGCCGGCCAGGTAGCAGCCCGAGCGGACCGGCGGCGGCCGCCGCCCGCTCGACAGGGAGAAGCGCATCACCGGCTGGTCCA
>PQAJ01000124.1 GCA_003105185.1 Holophagae bacterium | reverse complement strand
TTCTACCTCTGGATCAACGGTCACGAGGTGGGCTACAGCGAGGACAGCCGGACGCCGGCGGAGTTCAACATCACCCAGTACCTCGTTCCGGGGGAGAACGTCCTGGCTGCCGAGGTCTACCGCTACTCGGACGGATCCTATCTGGAGTGCCAGGATTTCTGGCGCCTCAGCGGCATTTTCCGTGACGTTGGCCTGGTGTCGTTCCCCGATCTCCACATCCGCGACTTCCAGGTCCACACGGATCTCGATGCGAGCTATCGGGATGCCGAGCTCGGCATCGACGTCCGGGTACGCAACCTCGGCGAGGCGAGCCGGCCGTTCAGCGTCCACGGCCAGCTGTTCGACAACCAGGGGAAGGTCGTCGCCGACGGCCTGTCCGCCACCGGGGCGGTGGGAGCGGGCGGCGAGGTCACGGTGCGGCTGGACCGCACGATGGCCAATCCACCGAAGTGGTCGGCCGAGGACCCGAACCTGTTCCGTCTGGTGTTGACCCTGCAGGATGAGGGCGGAGCGGTCATCCAGATCACATCGTGCAACGTCGGCTTCCGAAAGGTCGAGATCAAAGGCGGGCAGCTGCTGGTCAACGGGGTGGCGATCCTGATCAAGGGTACCAACCGCCATGAGCACGACCCCGACCGGGCACACGTCATGACCACCGACCTGATGGTCCGTGATATCCGGCTCATGAAGCAGAGCAACATCAACGCCGTTCGCACCTCCCACTATCCCGATGTCCCCGAGTGGTACGACCTGTGCGACCGCTACGGGCTCTATCTCATCGACGAAGCCAACATCGAGTCGCACGGCATCGGGTATGACCCTGAGAAGACCCTCGGCAACAACCCGGAGTGGCAGAAGGCGCACCTCGACCGCACCATCCGGATGGTGGAGCGCGACAAGAACCACCCCAGCATCATCATCTGGTCGCTGGGCAACGAGGCCGGGGACGGGGTCAACTTCACCGCGACCAGCACCTGGGTCCGCCAGCGCGACCCGTCGCGCCCGGTTCACTACGAGCGGGCCGAGCTCGGTCCCAACACCGACATCTACTGTCCGATGTATGCACGCATCGAAGAGATCGTCGAGTATGCAGAGACCCATGACGACCGGCCGCTCATCATGTGCGAGTACTCGCACGCCATGGGCAACAGCAGCGGCAACCTCAAGGAGTACTGGGCGGCCATCCAGAGCCACGAGAGGCTGCAGGGCGGCTTCATCTGGGACTGGGTCGACCAGGGCCTGCGGCAGCCGGTGCCCGGCCGGCCCGGCGAGTTCTACTTCGCCTACGGCGGGGACTTCGAGCCGCCCGGCGTGTACAACGACGACAACTTCATGTGCAACGGGCTGGTGTGGCCGGACCGGCGGCCTCACCCGAGCCTCTATGAAGTCAAGAAGGTCTATCAGTACATCACSGTCACGCCGGTCGATCTGGACCGCGGCGAGCTCAGCATCTCGAACGGCTACGCGTTCATCGGCCTCGATGGCTTTGACGGCTTCTGGGAGCTCAGGGCGGACGACGAGATGATCGCCTCGGGCCGGCTACCAAAGCTCGACGTCCCGCCGGGGCAGAGCCGCGAGGTCACGATCCCGCTGCCGAAGATCTCTCCGCTTCCCGGCGTCGAGTACTGGCTCGATCTCAGCTTCCGGCTCGCGCGCGACACGTCATGGGCCGATCGCGGCCACGAGGTGGCCTGGGAGCAGCTCCGTCTGGGCCTCAGGGCCGAAGCCCCGGCCATGGATGAAGCCGGCATGCCGCCGCTCGAGATGGAGGAAAGCGGCGGCCAGGTCGAGGTGTCGGGCGAGGGGTTCACGGCGCGCTTCGATCCGACCACGGGAACGCTCTCGTCGCTGAGCGCGAACGGAGTCGAGCTGATCCGCTCGGGTCCGCGACCCAACTTCTGGCGCGCCCCCACCGACAACGACCGCGGCAATGACATGCCGAAGCGATGTGCGCCGTGGCGAGAGGCGAGCCAGGGCTGGGAGGTCACTACGTTCTCGGTGCGTCGCCTCGGGCCGGCCAGGGTCGAGGTGACGGTTGCGGGTGAGTCTCCGAACAGGATCGTGACCAGCACGGTCGTCTACACCGTTTTCGGCAGCGGCGACATCGTGGTCGAGGAGTCGATGAGCCCGACTGCGTCCGAGCTGCCCGAGGTCCCTCGATTCGGGATGCAGATGACGATTCCGGGTGGTTTCGAAACCGTCACCTGGTACGGCCGGGGCCCGCAGGAAACCTACTGGGATCGCAAGTCCGGCGCGCGCGTCGGGGTCTGGAGCGGAAGCGTCGACGAGCAGTTCGTGAACTACTCCGAGCCGCAGGAAAACGGCAACAAGACCGACGTCCGCTGGCTGTCGCTCACCAACGAAGCCGGCACCGGGCTCCTGGTGGTCGGTCAACCGCTCGTGGGTTTCAGCGCCCACCACTTCACGGCCCGGGACATCGAGTCCGCCAAGCACGGGTACCAGATCGAACGTCGTGACGACATCACGCTCAGCGTCGACAAGGAGCAGACCGGCGTCGGCGGCGACGACAGCTGGGGCGCGCGGCCTCACGACGAGTACACCTTGCGGCCCGAGTCCATGAGCTACTCGTTCCGGTTGCGGCCGATCAAGGCGTCCGACCGGCCGGCCATGGAGCTCGCCCGGATCGCCAGGTGAGCCTCTGGTCGCCACCGGCCAGGTGGCCTCCGGCCCGGCTCCGGAGCACCGATCCGGGCCGCGGCGCTCGCGTGCTGGGCGTGGCTGCCGTGATCGCGGTCCTCGCCGGCTGCGGCTCCCGTGCAGTCGGAGGGATCGATGTTCCGGGCTATCCCACGTGCCTGCCCGGAACAGGCGGAGATCTACGAGTCGATGTGCCGGCTGCGCTGACGTTGACTGTCGAACCGGAGGCGACCGCCCAGAGAATGGTCGGATTTGGCGCTTCCGACTGCTGGTCGATCCAGCACGTTGGCGAGTGGCCTCTCGAGCAACGCTCGGCGATCGCGGATCTGCTTTTCGCGGACGGTCTGGACCCGAGAAACGACCCGCTTGGGATCGCGCTCTCGGTGTGGCGGTTCAGCATCGGGGCGGGCAGCAGCCGGCAGGGTGGGTTCGGCAGGCTGTGGCGCGATGCGGACGCGTTCTACAACGACGACTTCACCGGCTACGACTGGAACCGTCTTCAAGGACAACGGTGGTTCCTTCAGGCAGCGAAGGCGAGGGGGGTCGACCGGTTCATCGCCTTCGTCAACAGCCCCCCCGTCAACCTGACCAAGAACGGCCTTGCCTACTGTAACGGCGCATCGGGGAGCACAAATCTGGCCGAAGGCCGCGAGGACGAGTACGCCGCCTACCTGGCGGCGATCGTGACACACTTCCGGGAGGCGGAGCAGATCAGCTTCGACGTCATCAGCCCGTTCAACGAGCCCCAGTGGGCGTGGGATGCCGGCACTCAGGAAGGATGCCGGTACAGTGCCGGAGACATCCGTCGCGCGGTCGACGCCCTCCACGCCGAGACCGGTCTGGGGGAAACCGAGATCGAGATCCCCGAATCCGGTGCGATCGTCGATCTCTGGTCCGGCGAGAACTACCTCGAGGCGTTCTTCCGGCCCGACAGCCCCTGGTATGTGGGTGACAAGGTCGCGCCGACGGTCACGGCTCACAGCTACAAGACGGACCTGCCCGCGACCGGTCTGGTCGAGCGCCGGCGGGAACTCCGGGAGGCGCTCGACAGGCACCCCGGTCTGGGGTACTCGATGACCGAGTACTGTCCACTTGGTCCACACGGGAACGGGCGCGACCTGGGAATGGACACGGCCCTCATGGTCGCTCGGGTGGTTCACTTCGACGTCGTGGTGGCAGGGGCGAGCAGCTGGCAGTGGTGGCTCGCGGTCTCGCCCTACGACTACAAGGACGGGCTGCTCTACGTCGACCCCGACCGCCCGGCCGGGGAGATTCTCCAATCGAAGACCTTGTGGGCCCTGGGGAACTTCAGCCGGTTCATCAGGCCCGGGATGGTTCGGGTTGGAGTCACGCGGTCCGACGGCGTGGCGGATGAGGGCACTGCTGAGGGCATCATGGTGTCGGGCTTTTATGACCGGGTTCGGGGGGTCGTCGCCGTGGTCGCGATCAACTGGTCTGAACAACCGGCTCCGATCGAGATCGTAGCGAGAGACCTCCCGGTCGACGAGTGGATTCCTTACGTGACGAACGGCGCCAGCGACCTCAAAGCCTGCGCGGCGATCCCGGCCGGTGAGGCCATCGGGGTGCCGGCGCGATCGGTCGTGACGCTGGTCGGGCATCGTGCATTCTCGATGGCCGACGCCGGGAAGCGGCAGAGAACGCCGGCGCAGCTCGAAGCACATCGAACAGGGAGGTCGTCATGACACAAGGGAAGTGCGTGATCGGGGCCGCGATCGTCGCGGCGTGGTGCTCGGTGTTGGTCGGGCAGGCCGCGGCGGTCGAGCGCGAGCTGGCTCACCGGAGCGCAGGGTGCGGCGCGCGTCCGCCGGCTGCGCCCGGCACGTCGGTGTCAACGACGCTTCGGGTGGGCGAGCTCGCTCGGGAGTACCGCCTCCACCTTCCAACCGGCTACGATCCGGATTCTGCGGTCCCGCTGGTGCTCGTGTTCCACGGCTACACCGGCACCGCGGAGACGACCGAGAACGGGGACACCTCCTTCAGCCGGCACGCCGACGCGCACGGCTATGCGGTGGTCTACCCGCAGGGCACCGGCTTCGACGCGGACGGGAAGTGGATCACCTCGTGGAACGACCTTACCTGCAACACCTCACCGGGTCCCGAGGGCTCGATCTGTACCCCCGATGCCGACGAATATCCAACGCCGCCCGAGTGCGGCGAGCCGCGGGAGTGCCTCTGGTGCTCGTGCCACGACGACGTCGGGTTCATCGCCGCACTCCTCGACGAGCTCGAGCGCACCCTCTGCGTTGACCGCGACCGGGTCTACGCCACCGGCATCAGCAACGGTGGCATGTTCGTCCACCGCCTGGGGTGCGATCTGCCCGAGCGATTCGCTGCCATCGCGCCGGTGGCAGGCACCCTCGCCAAGGGGGGTGGCTGCGCACCACCGACCTCGCCGAAGATCTCGATGATCAACATCCACGGCACCCGCGACCGAGTGGTGCCGTTCGACGGGACGCCGGCGGACGATGGGTTTCTCTACACCCCAACGGCGCAGGTCATCGCCGCGTGGGCCGGTAAGAGCTCGCAGCAGTGCGACTCGAAGGACAGCCCCTATCCGACGTTGGCGGACGGGATGGCCGGCTTCCGCTGCGTCCAGCGCGCCCACTGTGCCACCCGTGCCGAGGTTGTCGACTGCGCCTGGGACGGTGGCCACGACTGGCCCCGCAACGGTGAGGATCAGTTCTCGGTGGATGTGATCTGGGAGTTCTTCGAGAAGAACCGCAGGTAGCGAAGGGGAGTTGGTGAATGAAGTCGGCGCCGATCGACAAGCAGGTCTTCTGGCCCGCGCTGGTGGTGGTGGTGTCGGCCATCGTTCCCCTGATGGCCTACCCCGAGGAAAGTGCCGCAGCCTTGAATCGGATCTTGGGCTTCCTCACCCATCAGCTCGGGTTCCTCTACCTGTGGTTCACCGTGGCCGTTCTCGGGTTGCTCCTGTGGTTTGCGTTCGGCAGGCACGGRTCGGTCAGGTTCGGTGGCCCCGACGCCCGCCCCGAGTTCCGGGCCTTCAGCTGGATCGGGATGCTGTTCTGCGCCGGCGTCGGAACCTCGCTGCTCTACTGGGCGACGATCGAGTGGGTGTACTACTACCAGGCGCCCCCCTTCGGCCTCGAAGCTGGGACCGCCGAGGCGGCCCACTGGGCGGCCATGTACGGGCTCTTTCACTGGGGGCCGCTGGCGTGGGGGCTCTACTGCATCCCGGCGCTGCCCATCGCCTACGCCTTTCACAACCGCAAGATCCCCTTCCTGAGGATCAGCCAGGCGTGTCGCGGCGTCATCGGTGAGCGCGCCGACGGGCCACTCGGCAAGCTCATCGACGTGCTCTTCATCTTTGGCCTGGTCGGCGGAACCGGCACCTCGCTCGGTCTCGGGACCCCGATCCTCTCCGAGTCGATCAGCACCCTGTTCCACGTTCAGCGGACCTTTGCCCTCGACGTGTTCGTGATCGTCATCTGGACCGCCATTTTCGGCACCACCGTCTATCTCGGGATTGAAAAGGGCATCAAGCGGCTCGCCGATGCGAACGTCTACCTCGGGTTCCTTCTCTGCGCCTTCGTGCTGGCCGTCGGTCCGACGGTCTTCATCCTCGACACGTTCACGAACAGCCTCGGGATGCTCGCGGCCAACTTCGCGAGGATGAGCCTGTACACAGACCCGGTGGGTCGATCCGGCTTCCCCCAGACGTGGACGGTCTTCTACTGGGCGTGGTGGATCGCGTACGCGCCCTTCATGGGCCTGTTCGTCGCCAGGATCTCCAGGGGCCGGACGATCCGCGAGGTGGTCGGGGCCAACCTGATCTGGGGGAGCCTCGGCTGCTGGCTGTTCTTCGCGGTGTTCGGCGGTACGGCGCTTCACGACCAGCTCAGCTCGAAGCTGCCGGTGATCGAGATCATGAACCAGGTCTCGCCGCAGGCGGCGATCGTGAAGGTCGTCGACAGCCTCCCGCTGGGAACCCTCGTCCTGGTGCTCTTCGTCGCCATGTGCTTCATCTACTCGGCGACGACGCTCCAGGCCTCGGCCTACACCATCGCCTCCGTCGCCTCCAGGGACCTGGTGGCGGGTGAGTCCGAACCCTTGCGGTGGAACCGCCTCTTCTGGGCATTGGCGTTGGGCGGCATGGCCGTCGCCCTCATGTACCTCGGCGGGCTGAAGCCGCTGCAGACAGCCTCGCTGATCGTGGCGCTGCCCCTCATCTTCGTCATCACCCTCTGCGTCTGGTCGCTTCTCAGGTGGCTGAAGGAGGACCAGACCGGGGAGGGGCAGCGAACGGAAACGGAGGACTGAATGGACTTCAGCTATTCCGAGCGGCAGCTCAAGTTCAGGGAAACAGCTCGAGAATTTGCCGAAAATGAGATCGCGCCTTTGATACGTCAAATGGAAGAAAAAAGACGAACGGATCGCGATCTCATTTCCAAAATGAAATCGCTCGGATTCTATGGCATTCAATATCCAGAAGAGTACGGTGGAGTTGGAAGTTCTTATCTCGAATACGTCATGGTATTGGAAGAGCTTTCAAGGGTCTATTGCTCGATAGGTGGTCACATTTCCGTCAACAGCCTGTGCGCAGGAACCATCCTCGATTTCGGGACCGAAGAGCAGAAGAGGAGATATCTTCCGGAGCTGTTGGCAGGGGATGCGATCGGGAGCTTCGCCTTCACCGAGCCGGACACCGGGTCCGACGCGAGGGCCATTCGCACCGCCGCGGTGCGCGACGGTGACGAGTGGGTCATCAACGGCGAGAAGATCTTCATCACCAACTCGACATTGCCGGGGTGCATCGCGGTGTTCTGCAAGGACGTCGAGAAGGACGGAAAGATCACGACGATCATCGTCCCCAAGAATGCGCCAGGCTACTCGGCACAGAAGCTGGTATCCAAGATGGGCATGCACGGGATGGAAGTGGCGGACGTCGTGCTGGAGAACGTGCGCGTCCCGTACGAGAATGCGGTGGGCGGCGAGGAAGGAAGAGGACGAGGTTTCGAGATTCTGACGACCGAGATCGCCATTGGGAAACTGGGGATATCGGCCCAGTGTGTCGGCATGGCCCAGGCCGCTCTCGACGCATCCATCAGCTATGCAAAGCAACGAGAACAGCAGGGGAAACCGATAGCGAAATTCCAGACAATCCAGTGGCTGATCGGAGAGATGTCTGGAGAGGTTGAAGCGGCGCGTTATCTGACGTATGCGACAGCCCACGCGAAATCGAAGGGAAAGAACATCGTTTTTGACTCTGCAAGAACGCGTCTCTTTGCTTCCCAGGTCGCCCACAGAGCGGCGAGCTCGGCGATGCAGATACACGGCGCATTCGGCTACACAACCGAGTACAACGTCGAGAGGATATTCCGAGACATGAAGCTGGCGGAGATCTATGAAGGGGTGAACGAGATCCAGCGGGTGATCGCCGCCGCCGAGCTGCTTCGCTAGGAGGAGTTCCGGAAATGTCGTTTGACCGGCTCCTGCATCCTCGCTCGATTGCGGTCTTCGGCGGCAGGATGGCCCAGGAAACGGTTCGCCAGAGCGACCGGATGGGCTACCAGGGCGAGATCTGGCCGGTCCACCCCAGCAAGTCCGAGGTCCTGGGCCGTCGAGCCTTCCGGACCGTGAACGATCTTCCGGGCAGCCCGGATGCCGCCTACGTCGGCGTCAACCGCCAGCTCACGATCGACATCGTCCGAGATCTCGCGGCACGTGGCGCGGGCGGCGCGATCTGCTTCGCCACCGGTTTCACCGAAGCCGGCGAAGAAGGCGCCGCGCTCGAGGAGAGGCTGCGGGAGGCATCCGGCGAGATGCCTCTCATCGGGCCGAACTGCTACGGGATGCTCAACTATCTCGACGGGGCGATGCTCTGGCCCGACCAGCAGGGTGGCCGGCGGGTCGACGAAGGTGTCGCCATCATCGCGATGTCCTCCAATGTGGCGTTCAACCTCACGATGCAGCGGCGCGGTCTGCCGATCGCCTACGTCTTGTCTCTGGGTAACAAGCTGAAGTTCGATCTGCACGACGCGATCCGCACCTTCGCGCGTCAGGAGCGGGTCACCGCCCTGGGTCTCTACGTGGAGGGGATCTCCGACCCGCCTGCATTCGAGGAGGCGGTGGGCGTCGCGCGGGAGCTCAGGAAGCCCATCGTCGCGATCAAGACCGGTCGCTCCGAGGCAGCTCAGAGGATCGTGTTGTCCCACACCGCTTCATTGGCCGGCGCCGACACTCTGATCAGCGCACTCTTCGAGCGAGTCGGTGTCGCCCGCGTCGACTCCTTGGAGGCCCTGATCGAGGCGCTGAAGGTGCTGCACGTCCTCGGCCCTCTGAGGGGTGGCCGGGTCGGCGCCATGAGCACCTCGGGCGGGGATCTGACGCTCTTGGCCGACGCGATGGTGGGGAGCGGCCTGACCCTGCCGCCACTGTCGAAGCAGGTGGCGCAACGCCTGCGATCGACGGTGCACGAGCGCATGGTGGTGGCGAACCCGCTTGACTATCAGATGTTCGACTGGAACGACGAGGAGAGGTTGGCCGACACATTCTCCGCCTTTCTTTCCGAGGACTTCGACGTGTCGCTGTGCCTGCTGGATTTCCCCCGGGAGGACCGCTGTGACCAGTCGACCTGGATGGGAGCCGAGAGGGGGTTTGTTCGGGCGACGCACGACACCGGCTCAAGGACCGCCGTGCTGTCGACCTTCAGCGACACGATATCGGAGTCGGTGGCGGCGCGGCTGATGCGGGAGGGCATTGCGCCGCTCGCAGGCATCGACACCGGGCTCGCAGGCATCCGGGCAGCGGTCGACGTGGGCGCTGCCTGGGGCCGGGCTCCTTGCCCGCCCTTGCTCACGACGTCGGGCCAGCGGCGAGCCGGTCCGGTCGCGGTCCTGGACGAGGCCGAGTCCAAGAGCATTCTTTGCGGGTATGGAGTGCCGGTACCCCCCTCGAGGGTCGTTCGGTCTGCCCGGGAGGCGGCGGCAGCAGCGCGTGAGATCGGGTACCCGGTCGTCGTCAAGGCGCTGGGCGTCGCTCACAAGACCGATGTCGGTGGAGTGAGGCTCAACCTGATGAGTGGGGAGGCGGTTGAAGAGGCGGTCACGGCCATGTCGCACCTCTCCGCGCGTTTCCTGGTCGAGAAGATGGTCGAGGGGGTCGTGGCGGAGCTCATCGTGGGTGTCGCCCGAGACGAGCAGTTCGGTCCGTATCTGGTTGTCGGAGGCGGTGGGGTCCTGGTTGAGCTGATGAGGGACAGCACGTCGCTCCTGCTCCCGGTCACCCGAGATCAGGTGATGAAGGCCCTGGGCACGCTCAAGTGTGCGGCTCTGTTCCACGGCTACAGGGGAGCTCCGTGCGCCGACCTGGGCGCTACCGCAGACGCGGTCCTGGCGATCGCGGCCCTGGTCGAGCACGACCCCTCGGCCATCGTCGAGCTCGACGTCAACCCACTGCTGCTGCTGGCCGAAGGGAAGGGCGTCGTCGCGGCGGACGCGCTGATCAGCATGCGGGTGGACGGCGACGCCGGCCCGTGAACGATGTGCTTGATCGACTTACCGGGTCTCCAGCAAAGAGCCACGTGCGATCGGAGAACAGCTGATGAGCGACTTTCTCAAGATCACCCGAAACGCTCAGATCCTCGAAATCGTGCTCGACCGACCCAAGGCGAACGCGATCGATGGGCCGCTCAGCCGGGAGATGGGCCGGCTGTTCGCCGAGTTCCGCGATGATCCGGCGCTCAGGGTCGCGATCCTGACGGGGGCTGGTGAGAAGTTCTTCTCCGCCGGATGGGATCTGAACGCCGTGGCCGGCGGTGAGGAGTATCTCGACGATTTCGGGGAGGGCGGGTTCGGTGGCTTCCCGGAGATGACGAACCTGCTCAAGCCGGTGATCTGCGCGGTGAACGGCCTCGCCGTCGGCGCCGGCTTCGAGATGCTCCTGCGGGCAGACCTCGTCATTGCGGCCGAGCATGCCCAGTTCATGCTGCCGGAGGTGCGCATCGGCATGGCGCCCGACGTCGGCACCTTCATGCTGCCCAAGCTGCTGCCCCGTCAGAAGGCACTCGAGATTCTCATGACGGGCCGGCGGTTCGGCGCTGCGGAGCTGGCCGCTCTCGGGCTCATCAACGAGGTCGTGCCGGCGGACCAGCTGATGGAACGCGCCCGCGCGCTGGCGGGGGATCTGCTCCGCGCCGCGCCGCTTTCGCTGGCGGCGATCAAGGAGGCGGTTCACCTGACCGAGAAGCTTTCCTTTGAAGAGAGCTATGCTGCACTGCGGTCTCGAACCTGGCCGGCGTTCATGAAGATGCTCGAGAGCGCCGACGCACAGGAAGGGGCCAAAGCGTTCGTCGAGAAGAGGGAGCCGGTTTGGAAAGGACGATGATCATCGGCTCGACCAGGGTCCACCGCCTCGCTGCGGCCACTCTGCTGTCGATGGCGTTGGGCGGCCTGCTGTCAGCCGCCGGCTGCGGCAGACCGGACCAGGGTGAATCCGGGAAGGGGTCGGGGCCGGCGGAGCACCGACGCGCCACCCCTGCCGCACGCAATGTGGTGCTGGTCACCATCGATACTCTGCGGACGGATCGCATCTCGTGCTACGGGTCGGATCGGGTCGACACGCCGAACATCGACCGCTTCGCCGAGGAGGGCGTGCGCTTCACCAATGCCGCCACCACGGTGCCGTTCACCCTGCCGGCCCACTCGTCGATCCTGACCGGCCTCTACCCCACGGGTCACGGAGTGCGGGAGAACGTGGGCTACGCGCTCGACGCCCGGGTCCCGACCCTGGCCGAAGTGCTGTCGACCGCCGGATGGTCCACTGCCGGTTTCGTCAGCGCGTTCGTGCTCGATGGGCGGTGGGGGATCGCTCGTGGTTTCGACCACTACTTCGATGACTTCGACCTGAGCGGGTTCGAGTCCGCGAATCTGAGCTCGGTGCAGCGGACGGGAGACGTGACGGTGGCCGAGGCGGTTCGCTGGCTGGACCGGCGGCCCTCGGACCGGCCCTTCTTCCTGTGGCTTCACCTCTATGATCCGCACGATCCGTACGAGCCGCCCGAGCCGTACAAGTCTGCCTACGCAGACCGGCCGTACGACGGAGAGGTCGCCTTCACCGACTCGCTCATCGGTGAGTTCCGGAGGGCCCTCGAGGACCGCGGCCTGCTCGGGAGCACCATGGTCGTCCTCACCTCCGACCACGGCGAGGGGTTGGGCGACCACGGCGAGTCCTCGCACGGGTTCTTCCTGTACGACACGACGGTCCATGTCGGGCTGATCGTGCGGCTCCCGGGAGGCGAGCCGGCCGGCCGGACCGTGGATGCCGCCGTCTCGCACGTGGACCTGATGCCGACCATTCTCGATGCGGTCAACCTCGACCCACCGGCGCCTGTCCACGGGGAGAGCCTGATCCCGCTGATCGAGGGTGAGGACCGTGACTCGAGCCGTGGCGTGTACTCGGAGTCGCTCTACCCCTTGCTCCACTACGGCTGGGCGCCGTTGCGGGCCTTCCGGACTGACGACCGCAAGCTGATCAGCGCCCCTCGTCCGGAGGTCTTCGATGTCCGTGCCGACCCGCAGGAGGAGCATGATCTGTCGCTCGTGCAGCCGGCCGTGCTGGCGGAGCTCGAAGCCGGCCTCGACGGGCTGAGGTCGGTCATCGAGCCGGCGGCGCCGACAACCGCGGCGTCCCCCGACCTCGACCCTCAAACCGTCGCCCAGCTGCAGGCGCTGGGCTATGCAGCCGGCCAGGGAGGGGTGAGCCTGGACCAGGAGAGCGATCGTCCGCGGGCCGACCCCAAGGACAAGATCGACCTCCACCGCACGATGATGCACGCTCAGGCCCTGATGCAGCGCGATCCGGTGGCCGCCGAGAGCGCGTTGCGCGGCGTGCTCGAGGTCGATCCGGACATCCTCGATGCCCAGCAGATGCTCGGCCAGCTCGCGCTGCTGTCGGGGCGGCATGACGAGGCGTTGAGGTTCTTCCGGCGCGCCCTCGAGCTGGAGCCCGATCACAGGAACTCGCTGATGGGCATGGCGTCCGCCTACCGATCGTTGGGCCGCTTCGACGAGGCGCTGGCCGGGTACCGGCATCTGCTGGCGGTTGCGGGCGACCACACCGGTGCGTCGCTGGCGATCGCGGACATCGAGTTCGAGCGCGGGCACTTCGAAGAGGCTGCGGCGGCGCTCGGCAGCGCGGTCGAGGGCAGCGACGCGCCGGCCCTGCTCCACAACCGACTCGGCGAGGTTCGAGCCAGGCAGGGTCGGCTCGACGAGGCGGTGGCGTTGTTCGAGGAGGCCGCGGCAGAAAACGGCAGCTTCGCCACTCCCCACTTCAATCTGGCGGTGTTGGCCGAAGATCGGGGGCAGCTCGAGGCCGCGGTCGCGCACTACGAGAAGACGGTCGAGCTGGCGCCGAACTACTTCCAGGCGCTCTTCAACCTCGGCCGCCTGGTCGGCGGCTTGGGTCAGTTGGACCGGCAGCGAGAGCTGTGGGAGGCGGCCATCGACTCCAACCCCAACTTCGTCCAGGGCTACTACTACCTGGCCAAGCTGTTGATGGACCAGGGGCAGGACCTCGCCCGCGCCGAGGAGCTCGTGCGCCTGGGCATCAGCAAGGACCCGAGTCACAACGGCGGTCCGTTGGGGTACTACGTTCTCGCCGACATCCTCAACCGCACCGGCCGGAGCGCCGAGGCACGGGAGGCCGTCGACGCCGGCCGCCGGATCCAGGCCGAGATGCAGGGCCGCACGGACGGCTGATGTCGCCGCCTTCCGATCGAGGGACCAAACCCATGAAGCCGATGATCGTCCTGCTCCTCGTGCTCGTCCCACTGGCCCTGCCAGCCGCAGAGGTCGTCGATCTGTGGCCGGGTCAGCCACCCCACTCCAAAACCAGCGATCTCGAGGAGTACGTCAAGGAGTCCTGGGGTGTGCCCTGCGTCTGCAACGTCACCCGCCCGACCCTGACGATCCACCCAGCGGAGGGCGGCAACTCCGGCAGGGCTATCGTCGTTGTGCCCGGTGGCGGCTACGAGGTGGAGTCCTTCGTGGCCGAGGGGCGGCTGATCGCCGAGTACCTGGCGTCGCAAGGGATCACCGCGGCGGTCCTGAAGTATCGGCTGCCGCTTGCCGAGGCGTCGGACCAGCCCCATCTCCTGCCGCTGACCGATGCTCGCAGAGCCTTGAACCTCATGAGAACGCTGGCTGACAAGTACGCGTTCGATCGCTCAAAAGTGGGGATCATGGGCTTCTCCGCGGGTGGGCACCTTGCGACCGCCGTCAGCGTGTTGGCCTCGGAGGACGCAGCCGAGAGGCCGGACTTCTCGGCGCTGGTCTACCCGGTGACCACCCTGAGCCCGGAGAACCAGAGTTGGCTTGAGGAGACGCTCTTCCATCGCGCGATGACGGCCGAGGAACGGCGGCAGTACTCCCTCGTGGACCAAGTCAGCGCCGCGACCCCTCCCGCGTTTCTCGTCCACGCCTACGACGACAACGTGGTGCCGATCCGGGAGTCGGAGCTCTATGCCGGAGCGCTGGCTGCCGCCGGCCAGGAAGTGGAGGTGCACTTCTTCGCCGCGGGAGGTCATGGCTTCGGCCCGGGACGGCGCGAGGATGGGACCGATCAGTGGTTGCCGCTGCTGGCGAACTGGATTCGACGGCAGTAGGCCTTGAATTGAATCAACCGGCAGCGGCGGGCAATCAGGGTGGACGGCGCGCAGCGCGCCTGTCAGATCCCCTCTACCACCACGGGGGCAGACTGCGCTAGTCTCACGCTTCATGGAAACCACGATTCATCGCTGCGCCGGGTTCTCCCATCGATCACTCGAKTCTGACCGGCCCCGCGCCCTCGCCGCAGCTCGCCGGCTGGCGATCGCGCTGATCGCGTCCTGGTTGATGTGTRCGGTGGCGCTCGCMGGCGAGGTCGCCGGCAGCGAGACTCCGCCGGAGCCCACGCCGACGCCGGTCCCTGCCTCGGCTCCAGAGCAGCCGGCGGAGGCGCAGCTGCCGCTCGCCGGACAGACCGAGGTCATCGTCACAGCGCCGCGGATGGAGGTGCCGCTGGCCGAGAACCCAGCCGCGACCACAGTGGTGGGTGAGGAGACTCTGGCGGCGATGCCGCGCACGGTGGCCGCCGACGAGGCGCTGAAGCTGGTGCCGGGCGTCAAGGTGGACAACCAGGCCGACGGCGAGCGGGTGCACCTTTCGATCCGTGGCCAGGGCATCCTCACCGAGCGCGGGATCCGCGGCATCAAGGTCCTGCTCGACGGCATCCCGCTCAATGACCCCACCGGCTTCGTGCCCGACCTGTTCGACGTCGACTGGGCGACGGTCAGCCGCATCGAGGTGCTGCGCGGCCCCGCCTCCGCGCTCTACGGCGGTGGTGGGTCGGGCGGCATCATCAACATCTCGACCGACGACGGCGCCACTCTGCCCCCGACCGGCGAGCTCGGCCTGACGATCGGCTCCAACGGCTTCTGGAAGGCGTTGGGCCAGGTCGGTGGCACGACGGACGGGTTCGACTACCGGTTCTCGGCCTCGCGCACCTGGGGTGACGGCTACCGCGTCCATACCGCCTTCCACGCGACGAACCTCTACGGGAAGCTCGGCATCCTCGACAACCCGCGGTCGCAGGTCACCGCGGTGGTCGCCGGCACCAGCTTCTTCAACGAGAACGCCGAGGGCCTCAACATCGACCAGGTGCACGAGGATCCCCAGCAGGCGAACCCCGATGCCCTGACCTACAACGAGTTCCAGCGCACCAAGCGGGCCTCGACCGGGGTGGTCGGACGCTTCGAGCTGACGGAGAGCCAGCAGCTCACCGTCGTCGGCTACTACCGCTACACGCAGTGGAAGGAGTCGGTCCCGTCATCGGTCCAGCACCGGGACTACGAGACGCCGGGCGGAACCCTGCAGTACGACTGGACCGCGCCGATCGGGGACCTCGTCAATCACCTGACCCTCGGCACCGACTTCGAGTGGCAGGACATCACCGACTACCGCCGTCCCAACCTGGGCGGCGGCGAGGAAGGGGCGGTGATCCTCTCCGACCAGGACATCGAGCAGAGCGGGCTCGGCCTGTGGGCGCTGGACCGGATCGAGCTGTCGCCGAAGTGGAGCGTCGTGCTCGGTGTCCGCCAGGACAGCATCGACAACACGCTCGACGACAACCTCCAGGCCGGCGGGATTGATCTCTCCGGCTCGGCGTCCTTCGACAACACCTCGACTCGCGTCGGCGTCGCCTGGCAAGCCACCGGCTCGCTGGCGGCGTACGCAAGCTGGGGCCAGGGCTTCCTGCCGCCCGCCACCGAGGAGCTCGCCAACAACCCCGACCACCTGGGCGGCTTCAACGAGGACCTCAAGGCGGCCACCTCCAGCGGCGGCGAGATCGGCGTCCGCGGCACCCTCGGGCCGCGCTTCGGCTACGACGTCGGCGTGTTCCGGCTCGAGACCAAGGACGACTTCGGGCGCTACCGGATGCCGGAGCGCCCCCTCGAGACCTTCTACAGCAACGCCGGGGACTCGACCCGCTACGGGCTCGAGACGCTGCTCTCCTGGATCCCGATCCCCAAGCTCGCCTGCAACCTCGCCTACACCTACTCCCACTTCACTTACGACCAAGTCGAGTTCAGCAACCAGGTCTACTACGGCACCTGGCTCCCCAACTCGCCGCGCCACCAAGCCTACCTGGACGTGGCCTATGACCTGGCGCCCCGGCTGCAGGTCGGCGGCAACATCGAGATGTACACCCGGGCGTACATCGACCCCTCGAACACGACCTGGATCGGCGGCTACACCCTGTACGGCGCGCGCCTGAGCTATGGATTCCAGCTCTTCGGGGGCGACGCGCAGCTACTGGTCTCCGGCCGCAACCTGACCGGCAAGGAGTACATCGCGTTCACCGAGCCCGATCCGGACGGCAACTCCTACCAGCCCGGGCCGGTCGAGGAGTTCTTCGCGGGGATCGTCCTCCACCTGTAGGCCGCTGTCGGGCGCGGGAGCGGGCGCGCGTGGGGTGGCGCGCAGGGAGGGGCTTGCACCCAGGGACCGCTGCGACCATCGGACCTTGCCGTGCGGGTCGCCCGCGCCCTCCTTCACAGCCTGCGCAGCGAGCGGGCGCGCTCGAGCTGGAGCACCCGGGCGTCGGGGTCGGGCAACAGCCGGTCCGGCTCGAAGTCGCAGCGGATGGTGACCGGCAGCTCCTGGCCGGGGCCGATCGTGATGCCGACGCGGGCGTCGCGGTAGTCGGGGTTCTCCGAGCCGTCCTTTTTCATGCGGTCGCCGCGCGCGGCCGCGACCTCGAGCGGCACGGTGCCGGTGCCGTCGTTGCGGATCGTGGCGCGGACCTCCCAGGCGTCCCCGACGGCAACCTTCTCCACCTCGGTGAAGCGGAACTCCGGCACCACCACCGTGTAGAACCACTGGTCGACGAAGGCGTCGAAGGCGGCGGGGTCGGCGGCATGCCGCCGCATGACTGCGATCAGGTCCTGCAGGACCGGGAAGTCCGGGCCGTCCTTGTAGGTGCTCACGAATTCCTGGAGGCCGGCGAGGGCGCGCTCTCGCCCCATGAGGTCGGTGAGCATCCAGAACACCCACCCTCCCTTGTCGTAGGTGACGGTGCGGTCCCCCTCCTTGGAGCCGTCGACCTTGACCATCGGCCGCTCGGCGTCGGGGCGGCGGGTGTTGGCGTAGCTCTCCTCGATGCGCTTGCGGAACTCCATGCTGCGCAGCGGACCGCGCAGCTGCTCGACGAGCAGGGCGGCCGAGAAGTGCGACAGGCCCTCGGCGACGATGTTGCCGCCCGGCCCCTTGCCGGGGGTGAGGATGTTGCCCCACCACTGGTGAGCGGACTCGTGGGCGGCGATGGCGAAGGCGGTGTTGGTGCGGGGGTCGTCCTTGGTCAGGAAGCCGATCCCCTCCGAGAAGGTGATGTTGGTCGGGAACCCCTGGGCGTAGCGGGCGTAGTCGGCGAACTCGGACAGCTTGAGCTCCTGCCACGGGTAGGGGAAGAACCACTCCGAGTAGAAGCGCCGGGCGCCGTCCAACGCCTGCAGCATCTCGTCGATGTTGTAGGTGTGGCTCGGGTGGTAGAAGACCGCGGTGCCGTCGCCGCGGCGGACGTCCCAGCGGCCGGCGACGACGTTGAAGAACCGCACCGGCTGGTCGGAGCGCCACTCCACGGTGCGCAGACCGTCCCGCGTCTCGTCGCGGACCAGGACCCCGACCGAGTTGGCCCGGTACGCCTCGGGCAGCGTGACGGTGACCCGCGTGGTGAACGACGAGGAGCCGCCGAACAGCGGCTCGGTGCGGCCGATCCAGAAGTCGTCGGCGTAGACCTTGGGCTCGTAGCGGTTGTCCTCGTCGACGCCGATCTCCTCGAGGAACCCGAGCACCGGCACGAAGGAGGGGGTGAAGCTGGTCAGCACCGCCCCGCAGGGCAGGATGAACTCCTCGCTGCCGCCGCCGTTCTTGCTGACTCCGTCCGGGAAACGGCCGTGGTAGGAGAAGCCGAGCGTCACCGCCTGGCCGGGGAGCAGCCCTCCGGGCGGCGCGACAACGTAGAGACCGGTGCGGTTCTCGGGCTCGTAGGCTCGGCCGTCGAGGGTCCAGGCCACCTCCTTGAAGTGCGGACCAGTGGTCAACGGGAAGCGCGCCAGCGTCTGCTCGCCGCGGTTGGCGAGGCGGTAGCTGCCGGTGACCGCAAACGAGCTCCGCAGCGGCTCCAGCCCGAGGTCGAGCTCGACCGCCTCGAGGTCGGGCAGCGGCGCGTCCTTGAAGGTGGCGAGGTTCTGCCGCCAGTAGTCCTTGCCCTGCTTCTCGCCGCCGCCCCCCTGTGGGCCGCGGTCGACGAGGACGTAGAGGGCGCTGCCCGAGACCAGCGGCACCAGGGCGAACGGCAGCAGCCGGAGCAGGCCGCGGCCGAGCGGGCGCGGCTGCAGGCGGGTCAGGACCAGCGCCGGGTCCTGCTCGGTGCGGGGGAAGAAGCGCACTGCGATGGCGACGAAGAGCGCGGCCAGGCCGAGCGCCATGACCCGGCTCAGAACCAGTGCGCTGCGGTCGAGCTCGAGCGGTCCCATGTCGCTCCAGCGCACCACCCCCCACAGGTCCCAGTTGCCGACCCAGCTCATCTTGTTCCGGAACTGAAAGTAGCCGGTGACGATGAACGCGGTTAGGGCAACGGCGTAGGTGGCGTAGCGGCTGCGGGTCAGCGAGAAGACCGCGGCCACGAACGCGGTGTAGACCAGGAAGGTGGGCAGCAGCAGCGCCCCCCAGACAATCAGGAAGGGGAAGAGCGAGAACGTCACCTTCCCCTGGGCCACGACGATGATGAGACAGGCGGCCAGCGCCACCAGCAGGATCACCGCCCCGACCAGGCTGTTGGCAAGGGTACGGCCGAGCAGGATCGCCCCGGAGCGAACTGGGCTCGAGCCGATCATGGACCCTAGCCCGGAGGCGCGATCGCGCCACAGCGACTCGACCGTGTAGAAGGCGAGCAGCAGGCAGACGAGCAGGCTCAGGGTGTTGACCAGCCGGGCCGCGGCGAGACCGGGGGTGATCAGCAGCGGCGCCTCCAGGGCCCCGGTGTTGACGAAGTTGCCGAACGCCTGCAGCAGGATGATCGGCGCGAACAGGTAGAGTCCCGGCGAGCTGACGAGCTCGCGGAAGTCGGTGCGGGCGACCTCGAGCGCGCCGCGCAGGAAGCCGGGCGGCGTCGTGGTCATGTGCAGCGCCGCAAGCGGAGCAGGCCCCGCATCGGCGAGCCGCACCTCGGACGCGGCACGCGTCTCCTGCTCGCGCTTCCGCCGTGATGGTCGCACCCGCACGGCGCCGCGCAGGGTCGCGGCCAGGCGGGCGTGGGACCAGGCCACGGCAGCGAGGCCGATCAGGCAGAAGCCGAGGCGGCTCGCGAGGAACGGCAGGTCGAAGCCGATGCGGCCGGTGTTGTAGAAGCCGACCCCGCGGTCGACCTTGAGCCAGATCTCCTGCAGCCAGCGGAAGCCGGCCGGGTCGACCAGCATGATCAGCCGGTTCAGCCGGGGGTCGAGCCAGCTCGGCGACCAGTTCCAGAAGAAGAACAGGGAGAACACCACCGCCGCCAGGGGGAGCACGAACACCAGCAGCGGCCGCCGGCTGCGCTCGCCGATGGCGAAGCAGACTCCGGCCACAAACAGGATGGCGGGAACGCCGAAGGCGAGGGCCGGGACCAGGTAGTTGGCGAGCAGGAAGGGGCCGCGGATCTCGGCGGCCTTGGAGTTGGGCACGACATGGTTGAAGAAGATCATCGCCAGCAGGTGCACCGCGAGGACGCCCGAAAAGGCGGCGACGACCGCGACAAGCTTGCCCCACACGTACTCGCCGGGAGACAGCGGGGTGGCGTGGAGGACCTCGCCGACCTTGAGCTCGTCATCGCGGATCACTGCCATGCCGGCGAGGATGGCGATGAAGAAGGTGTAGAAGGTGAACACCCAGATCGACAGGATGTAGGCGTTCGCGAACTGCGAGGTGATCCAGGCCTCCTCGCCTCCGACCGAGGTGTCACCAGACGAGATCCGCATGTCGCCCGAGGACATCCCCCACGACATCACGACCAGGACCAGGACCAGGATCCACAGCATCGGCCGCCGCAGGTGCTGGCCGAGGTCGAGCCGCGCCACCGCGAGCAGGCGTTGCGGGCTCACGGCGTGCCTCCGGCGAGGCCGTTGCCGGAGCGCACCATGACCAGGTAGGCGTCCTCCAGGGTTGGTGCCACAGGCTCGAAGCCGGCCGGCGGCGAGCCGTTCGGCTCGTACACCCGCATCCGGTTGCGCCCCTCGACCAGCACCGCTTGCGTGACCTGTCGAGAGCGCTGCAGCTCGGCCGCCTCGGCGGCCGTGACCGTGCCTTCCCAGATCCGGCCCGCGATCGCCTGCTTGGCGTCGCTCGGCGAGGTCACGGTCAGGAGCTTGCCGCCGCGGATGACCGCGAAGCGGGAGCACAGCACCGCCACGTCCTCGACGATGTGGGTGGACAGGATGACGGTGCGCTGCTCGGCGAGCTCGGCCAGCAGCCGGTAGAAGCGCAGCCGCTCCTCGGGGTCGAGACCGGAGGTCGGCTCGTCGACGATGATCAGGCGGGGGTTGCCGGCGATCGCCTGCGCCAGCCCGAGGCGCTGCCGCATGCCGCCCGAGTAGCCCTTGACCTTGCGCTTCGCCGCCCAGCTCAGGTTGACCCGCGCCAGCAGCTCGTCGCGCAGCTGCTTCTGGCCCTCCGGGGCCGTCACGCCCTTGAGACGGAGCAGGTGGAGGAGCATGGCCTCTCCGGACAAGTGAGGGTAGAAACCGAACTCCTGCGGCAGGTAGCCGAGGGTGGCCCAGATCCGCTCGGGGTGGGCGACCACGTCCTCACCGTCCAGGGCGACCGTGCCCGCGGTCGGCTCCAGCAGCCCGGCGAGGACCCGCATCAACGTCGTCTTGCCGGCGCCATTGGGTCCGAGCAGCCCGAACATCCCGGCCGGGATGTCGAGGTCGATCCCCTGCAGGGCCGGAACCGGTCCCGGGTAGACCTTGGTCAGTCCGCGGATCGAGAGCATGCCACCCTCCTCCCCTCCGTGTCTCACGGAGTCCATCTCGAGGTACGTACGCTATACGGGTCCGGTTCGTTAACCGGATCCTCGAGCGAGCACGTGGCGGCGCGCGAGCCGGCCGCTGGCAGCGACCCGTTCACCTGGTACGCTCTCGAAGGGGGTTGGAATGGCGAGCTCCTCGCGGTGCAGGCAGACGTGGCTCTGGCTGGCGTTGGCGACAGGGCTCTTGACGGCCGCAGGGCCGGCGGCCGCGGCGCCGCCCGCCGGGGCCCCAGCCGACGGCGGCGCGCTCAGGCCTGCGGTCGATCTGCTGGACCGGATGCCGCTGCTCTTCGTGCCGGAGCCGGTGTCGGCCGACGGCACGACGGGCTTCGTGGTTCGTGGGCGGCAGGCAAGCGTATGGCTCAGCCGGGCGGGGCTGGCCTACCGCCTCCAACCGGCGGACGCGTTGAACGGTCCCGCCAGCTGGGTGGTGGCCCTCGACCTGGTCGGCGCCACGCCCCGGCAGCCCGTCGGCACTGAGGTTCTTCCCACCCGCGTCAGCTACTTCACGGGGCCGCGGCAGCAGTGGCGAACCGGCTTGCCGAGCTACGGCTCGGTCGAGTACCGCGAGCCGTGGCCGGGCGTGGACCTGGTCGTGAGCGGCGCGGACGGGGAGCTGAAGTCGAGCTTCGTGGTCCGGCCCGGCGCGGACCCCGGCGTGATCCGCCTGGCCTACCGCGGGGCGACCTCGGTCCGGCTCGGGCCGGGAGGCTCGCTCGTCGCGGAGACGCCGCTCGGCGACATCCGCGAGCAGGCGCCGTTCGCCTACCAGGACGTTGACGGGCAGCGGGTGGCGGTGGCCGCGGCTTTCGACCTCGAGCCCGGCGCCGACGCGGGGCGGCAGGGTTACCGGTTCAGGCTCGGGCCCCATGACCCGGCGCGGGAGCTGGTGATCGACCCGGTCACGCTCGTCTACTGCGGCTACATCGGCGGGTCGGGCGACGATCGGGGCTACGCGGTGGCGGTCGACGGCGACGGCGCCGCCTATGTCACAGGGGTCGCAACCTCGACCCAGACGACCTTCCCGGTGACGGTTGGTCCCGACCTCACCCACAACGGAGGCAACGACGTCTTCGTCGCCAAGGTCAACGCCGCCGGCACCGCGCTCGACTACTGCGGCTACATCGGTGGCGCGAACAGCGACACCGGCTACGGCATCGCCGTCGACGCCGACGGCAACGCCTACGTCACCGGCGACACGAACTCGAACCAGGCGAGCTTCCCGGTCATTGTCGGCCCCGACCTCACCCTCAACGGCGTCACCGACGCTTTCGTCGCCAGGGTCAACGCCGCCGGCACCGCCCTCGACTACTGCGGCTACATCGGCGGCTCCGGGACGGACCGTGCCCGTGGCATCGCCGTCGACACCAGCGGTCGAGCGTACGTCTTCGGCGGGGCCGAGTCGGACGAGGCGAGCTTCCCGGTCACGGTCGGCCCCGACCTGACCCACAACGGCCTCCGCGATGCGTTTGTGGCCAGGGTCAATGCCGCGGGGACGGCCCTGGAATACTGCGGCTACATCGGGGGCGCCGGCAACGAGAACGGATTGGCCATCGCCGTCTCCGCGGGCGGCAGTGCGTACGTCGCCGGCGACACCCCCTCCAGCCAAGCAACATTTCCGGTGACCGTCGGTCCGGACCTCAGCTACAACGGAGGCGGGTCGGATGGATTCGTGGCCAAGGTCAACGCGTCCGGCACCGCCCTCGACTACTGCGGCTACATCGGCGGATCGGACTCGGACAACGTCTACGGCATTGCGGTCGACGCCGCCGGCAGTGCGTACGTCGCCGGCGACGCCATCTCCACCCAGGCGAGCTTCCCGGTGGCCGTCGGCCCGGACCTCACGCACAACGGGTTCATCGATGTCTTCGTCGCCAGGGTCAATGCGTCCGGCTCCGCGCTCAGCTACTGCGGCTACATCGGAGGGGCGGGGAACGACTACGGCCGCGCGATCGCGCTTGATGGCGCAGGCGGTGCCTACGTCACGGGCTACACCAAGTCCGACGAGCTGAGCTTCCCGGTGCTGCTCGGGCCGGACCTCAGCTACAACGGCGGCACCACCTTCGGCGACGCCTTCATCGCCAAGGTCGCCTCCGGCGGGGCGAGCCTCGACTACTGCGGCTACATCGGCGGGTCGGGGGACGACGCCGGCTTCGGCATCGCGGTCGACAGCGCCTTCACGGCGACCGTGACCGGCTACACCGGCTCGACCCAGGCGAGCTTCCCGGTGACCGTGGGACCCGACCTCAGCCACAACGGCGGCAACGACGCCTTCGTGGCCAGGGTGAGCTCGTCCGACTTCACCCTTGGCGCGACCCCACCGACGGTCGAGATCTGCGCCGGAAACAACGCGCTGTACACGGTCACGGTCGGCTCGATCGGCGGCTTCTCGAGCCCGGTCACCCTCTCGGCGAGCGGCCAGCCGGCGGGCGCGACGGCGAGCTTCTCGGTCAACCCGGTGGCCCCGCCGGGATCGAGCGTGCTGACCATCGGCAATACCTCCGGAGCAGCCGGGGGCACCTACGGCATCACGATCAGCGGCACGGCCGCCGGCGGCTTGAACCACAGCGTTGGCGTCGATCTCGACGTCGTCGTGATCCCGGGGCCGCCGACGCTCACCACGCCGCCGAACGGCGCGACCGGCCAGCCGCTGCGGCCGACGTTTCAGTGGAGCGCGGCAGCCGGTGCCGACAGCTACCGTCTGCAGGTTGACGACGATCCGGCCTTCGGCAGCCCGGTCGTTTCGGCCGGTGGCCTGACCGCGACCTCGTATACGCCCTCGTTCGACCTTGAGGAGGCCACGACCTATTACTGGCACGTACGCTCGGAGAACGTGTGCGGTGCCGGTGCGTACTCGACGGCGTTCTCGTTCACCACCCAAAGCCAGCCGCTTCCGGGGGCATTCGGGAAAGTGTCGCCGGCCAACTTGGCGACCAATCAGCCCACCAGCCTCAGCCTGAGCTGGGGGACGAG
>PQAJ01000123.1 GCA_003105185.1 Holophagae bacterium | reverse complement strand
CAAACCGCCCACCGGCCTGTGCCACCAGCCGCTCCCGGCGCCGGGTTCTCAGCCTGCCACCAAGGCAGCCTGGAAGGCTGTGCTACAAGGCCGGCCGGAGCTCACTCGCTCGGTGGGTCGAAGGCCGGGATCCCGGTCAGGTAGTGGCCGAGGACCAGGGTGTGGATGTCGTGGGTGCCCTCGTAGGTCCACACGGTCTCGAGGTTCATGAGGTGGCGCATGATCGGGTACTCGTTGACGATGCCGTTGGCGCCGTGGATCTCGCGGGCGAGCCGGGCGCAGTCGCGGGCGATCGAGACGTTGTTGCGCTTGGCGAGCGACACCGCCTCAGGGCGCAGCTTGCCCTGGTCCTTGAGGCGGCCGAGCCGGAGCACGAGGAGCTGGCCCTTGAGGATCTCGTTGTACATCCACACCAGCTTGTCCTGCTGGAGCTGGTGGGCGGCGATCGGCCGGCCCTTGAACTGGACCCGCGTCGCGGCGTAGTCGAGGGCGGCCCCGAAGGTCGCCATGGCCGAGCCGAGCGCGCCCCAGGCGATGCCGTAGCGGGCCTGGGTGAGGCACATCAGGGCATTCTTGAGGCCGTTGGTGCCCGGCATCAGGCTGTCGGCCGGCACCCGGCAGTCCTGGAACACGAGCTGGGAGGTGACCGAGGCGCGCAGCGAGTACTTGCCCTTGTGCTCGACGGTCGAGAAGCCCGGGCTGCCGCGCTCGACCAGAAAGCCGCGGATCCCGTCCGGCGTGCGCGCCCACACCACCGCGACGTCGGCGATCGAGCCATTGGTGATCCACGCCTTCTCGCCGTTGAGGACCCAGCTGTCGCCGTCGCGCTCGGCCCGGGTGCGCATGCCGGCCGGGTTCGAGCCGAAGTCGGGCTCGGTGAGCCCGAAGCAGCCGATCGCCTCGCCGCGGCCGAGGGCCGGGATCCAGCGGTCCTTCTGGGCCTGGCTGCCCCACTCGAGGATCGGGTACATCACGAGGCTGGTCTGGACCGACACGAACGAGCGCAGGGCCGAGTCGSCGCGCTCGAGCTCCTGGTTGATGAGGCCGTAGGCGACGGCGCCCAACCCCGGCAGCCCGTACTCGTGGTAGGGGGCGCCGAGCAGGTCGAGGCTGCCCATCTCGGCCACCAGCTCGGACGGGAAGTGGCAGTCCCACGCCCACTGCTCGATGTGGGGCAGCACGCGGTCGTCGACCCACTCGCGGACCGCGCCGCGGACCCGGCGCTCGTCCTCGTCGAGCAGCTCGTCGATCTCATACAGGTCGAGTTCGTCGATGCGTCGCATGCCCATCCTCCACTGCGAGGGAACACCTGGAGGCCGCGGAATCTGCCAACCGGCGACCGATTCGAGTTTGCCGCGGCGGGAGAGCGGGGTACTATCTGCGCATGAAGACCTTCCGGGCCGTGGCCGCCGGATGGTACCACGGGCTGCTGCTCGCCGCCCTGCCGTGGGTTGCGGCGCTGCGGCTTGAGTGGGCGCCGCTGGTGGCGGCGTCGCTGCTCGCCGGCGTGCTGGTGGCTGGCCGCGGCCGCGCGGCCGGCCCGTGGCCGGGTGCCGTGAGCGCGGCCTCGACCCTGGTCTTCCTCGCGCTGCGCGGCGCCCCGCTGGTGGCTGTGGGGTGGCTGCTGCTCGCGGCAGCGGTGGCGGCACTGGCCTGGCTGGGCGGCCGCCGCGGCGGCGCGGCGCGGCTTGCCTCGGCCCTGGTCGCGCTGACCGGCTGGGCGATCGCGCTGCTCGCGGTTCCCGATCTGGTCACGGTCGAGCGCGGCGGCTGGCTGGCGCCGGCAGTGCTGCTGTTGGCGGCGCGGGACGCGGTGGTGTGCGCCGTGTGGCAGCACGCGGCGGCCACCGGACCGCTGCTGCCGCCGACCCGGGAGGCGCGCGGCACGCTGAGCGTGCGCGGGCTGGTGGTGGCCGGGACCGACGGACTGCCGTGCTCGGTGCCGATCGAGCTCGAGCTGCGCGCGGGCGACTCGGTGGCGGTGCTCTGCGCGTCCGCGGACGAGGGGTGGGCGCTTGCCGAGACCCTCGCCGGTCGGCGTCGGCCAGCCGCAGGCGAGGTCGCGATCGACGGCACGCCCCTCGAGCCCGGCGACCGGCTGGTGGCGGTGGTGGCGGCAGGGGAGGCCTTCGTCGCGGGCGGCTTGGAGGACAACTTGGCCGCGCTCTGCGACGAGCATCCCGGTCGGACGACGATCAGCGCCGTCATCGAGGCCTGCGGCCTCGACGAGGCGGTGGAGCTCCTCGACGGCGGCCCGATCGGCACCGACGGCGCGCCGCTCGAGCTGGTGCACCGGATGCAGATCGCGGTGGCGCGGGTGTTCCCCTCCGACTACCGGGTGATGGTGGTGGCGGACCAAGTGCCGTGGGTCGACCCGGAGCACCGCGAGCTGTGGCGGCGCTGCGTGGTCCGCACCTCGATCGGCCGCACCGCGATCTGGTTCACGGCGGACCGCGAGCTCGCGGCGCGCGCGGACCGGGCCATGGTGCTGTCACACGGAAGCCTGCGCCGCGTCGACTCGGCGCTCGAGGCGGCACCGGCGTGAGCAGGTTGGCGGCGGCGCGAGCGTGGCGCGGTCCTGGTGGAAGCCGGAGGCAATAGCGGCATGGGCACCTACATGGGCGGTTCGGCGCCGGCGATGGCAAGGCAGGTCAGCGACGGGTTCATCCTGCTCTCGCCGGTGATCCTGAAGCGGCTCGAGATCCAGCAGATGGAGCAGCTCGAGTTCGAGCTCGACCGGCGGCTGCGCGACACGCGAGCGGAGCCGATGGACCTCGAGGACCAGGAGGGGATCCAGCAGCGCAACCGTCGGCTGCAGCGGATCGAGGGCAGCCTGAGGGTGCTGCGCCACTGCATGCAGCAGCGCCGCATGGGCCGGCTGTGACCGACGAGAGCAGCTGCGGCCGGGAGGCGCTGTCGGGCGACCCCCAGCCAGTGGGTGACGCTGCGCGCGGTGGTGGCGATGAACGCCTACGCCTTGGGCGCACGCCTGCCGCGGCGGTTCCCGTCCCCGCCCGCGGCGGCGGGCGGGGACCAGTGAGTGTGACGGATACTGGGTTTCACGCCGTGGTCGGCGGCGATTCGAACGGCAGCGCAAGGCGTCGTCGCCAAATCTCTTGATCCCGAGGATGCGCGCAGCGCATCGTCCACAACCCCTGCCGCGGAGCCGCAGAGCCGCGGCTCCGCGGCAGGGGTTACAGCTCGACGCCGAGCGGCTTCTTGAGGGCGACCGCCACGACCATCGTGAGCACGAAGAACACCACCATCCAGGCGTAGCGCCACTCGAAGTCCCATCCGGCGAACGCCACGCTGCCGTCGGGGTACGCGACCGTGATCTCCGACAGCCCGCTCGATCGGGGCAGCGGATCCTCGGACGGCCACTCGAGCTGGTCCATGAAGGAGCGCTCGGGCCGGGTCGGCGACAGGCGGACCACCGAGTCGGTGGCGCGGAGGGTCTTGCCGACCACCTCGTCACCGACCCTGAACGCGAGCTGGTAGTCGCCCGGGGCGTCGACCCGGACCTGCCACAGCAGCTCGCCGAGGTTCGGTGCCCACACCGCGTCGCCGTCGAGCCTCAGCCCGGCCGGAAGCTCGAGAGCCATGGCCGGCCGCGCCGCCTCTGAGCGCTTGCTCCAGTCGCCGGCAAAGACTGCCCGGACAAGCGCGTGCTCGCCCGGCTTGAGGCCGCGGAAGCCGTAGAAGGCGTGCAGCTGCACCATCAGGAGGACCAGCGGCGGCAGGATGAAGATCATCGGCTTGAGGGCGAGCGCCTGGTAGCGGGCGACGTGGCGGAGGATCTCGCCCTGCGCGCGGAGGATCGCCGCCACGTCGTCGTTGAACAGACGGATCTCGAACAGGCAGGCGTGGATCTTGCGCTTGACCTCGGCGATCCGGCGCTGGTTTGAGGTCTTCTTGAAGACCCACAGCGCGAACACACCGATCGGGATCGACCAGACGAGGATCCCGACCCACGGCGGCAGACCGCGCAGCGGCGCCTGCAGCAGGTCGAAGATCGGACGCAGGAGGTCGTTGAGGAGCGTCATCATCCAGATGCTACGAGATGTAGCCGAGCCCCTTGAGCCGCTTGCGGATCTCCTCCTCGTCTTCGGAGTCGCCGATCTTGGCGAGCTCCTTCTCGAGGGCGTGGGTGATGAACTCCTCGACCGAGGAGTAGCCGGCGATCTCGGCGTACTTCTTGATCTTGTCGACCAGCGCCGAGTCGAGCTTGACCTTGGTGGTTCCGAACATGGCTACCGTCCTTTCCCGTCCGCCGCCGGCGCGCCGCCGCGGGCGCGACGTTGATGCTCGGGCGGCACCGTCCGCCCAGCGGTCAGCGGCCGGTGCGACATCGCGTTCACCTCGAACGGGCGGCCGCAAAGGTCGCCGCGTCGAAGATCGATCTGCCTTCCATGTACCCGGGCGGCTCGACACCGAACATCGTGAGTGCGGTCGATGCGAGGTCGACGATATGCGGGTCGTTGGCCGCAATCGGGTGGCTCGCCAGGACGATGCCAGGCACGATCCGCGGGTCGACGATGTGATCGCCGCTCCAGGCCTTGACGTTGTCCTCGAACACCTCGCCGGCGACGACGCCGCTCGCGCAGTCCCACGAGATCCGGTAGCCGTGGTTATAGCCGACCAGCAGGTCGGGGGCGTTGCCCTTGTAGGGGCCCGTGTACAGCCGGTCGGTGTCCCAGACCTCGTTGATCGCCACGGTCTCGCCGTCGCGCAGCCCACCGAGCTTGCCGGCGAGCTCCTGCTTGAGGGCCGCTGCCGCGCCCGGCGCGACGATGCCCTGCGCCTCGCGCCCGTCGAGGTTGAGGAAGATGCCGACCAGGCCGACCGCATAGGCCCTGGTCCGCGACCAGTCCACCGAGCGCAGCCACTGCTCGCGGCCGTCCGCGCCGTCCTGGAGGGCGAGGTAGCCATTCTCGAGCAACCAGGCGTTGAGGTTGACGCCGCGCCGGAACGAGGTGCAGCCGTGGTCGGAGAGGACGATCAGCAGGTCGCCGTCGCCGAGCCGCTGCATTGCCCGGCCGACGACCTCGTCGTTGCGCCGGTACTGCCGCTCGATGGCGTCGCGGTACTCCGAGTCGCCAGCCGCGCGCGCCGCCGGGTGGCCGGCCTCGGTGTGGCGCCAGTACATGTGGTTGACCCGGTCGGCGGCGTCGAACACGGTCACCAGGGCGCCCTTGCGCAGGCGGTCGAGCGCGGTGTGGAACATCGCCTCGCGCTCGGCGTCGATGTCGGTGGTCTGGGTCCAGAAGGTGCGGTCGTCGGTGACCTTCTCGTTGAGCGCCCAGGTGTCCTCGGCCAGCCCGAGCGTGGCGAACGGTCCGATCTTCTTGCTCAGGTAGGCCGAGTAGTAGGTCGGGTGGGAGATCGGCATCGCCGGCTTCTCGGGCTCGATGTTGACCGGCGAGACGTACAGCGAGCAATGCTCGTCGAGCTCGGTGACCATCATCCGCGCGAGGCCGCTGACCTTGATGCCGGCGACTGCCGGGAAGCGCAGCGTGACCCAGCTGCTGAGCTGGCCGGGCTCGAGGAGGAGCTCCTCGCCGTCGACTTGCACCCGCGCCGCGCCGGCACGCCGGTCGACCTCGATCGAGATCGGCAGCTCCATCGGCGGGTTGCCGTCGAGGAAGGTGTTGTCAGGCCCCTGGATGGATCCGGTCAGGGTGTCGCCGGAGCGGGCGAGCGGGCGCCGGATGCCGCCCTCCTGGAAGGCGTTCGTCTCCGGGCGCGTCGTGAACAGCTGGAAGGTCCCCTGGGTGCCGAGCAGGTCCGGGATGCACATGGCGCCGAGCTGGGCGCCGTAAAAGGTGTCCGGCGGGAAGGTGATGGGGACCCGGATGATCGTGCTCCACACGTTGTGCTCGCCGAGGATCGTCCACCACGGCTTGGACTTGCGGAGCAGGCGAATGGCGGGTCGCTGGAGCGGGATGCGGAGCTTGCCGAGCTTGAGCACTCGGTCGACCGAGCCGATGTGGGTCGACGACAACCGCGGCAGGTAGCTGCGCGGGTCGCGGTCGAGGAAGTCGAAGATGTTGTGTCGGCCCGGGTTGGTGCCGGTCGTGAAGCTCGACCACGCGACCGGCGTGACCGACGGGAAGGTCGTGCGCAGGCGCCGGTAGCCGCCGCGCTCGGCCAGCTTGCAGAAGTTGGGCAGCTTGCCCTCGGCCATCAGCCGCTCGGTGATGGCGGCGTCCTGGCCGTCGAAGCCGACGAAGATCAGGCGCCGCACCAGCGGCTTGGTGCGCGAGCGGCGGCGGATCATCCGCCACAGCATGCGGAACGGCCACGCCAGCATCGCGAAGCCGGCGATCAGGGTGGTCACGAAGAGCACTGCGAACGAGCCGAGGACCGCGAAGCCGGCGCCCGGGCCGATGTAGGCATCGGCCGGGGTCGCCGCGGCGATGGCGGCGGCCACGCCGGCTGCGGTGGCCATTCGCCTCCTCAGAGATGCCGCTCGTTCGGTCAAACCCTCTCCGTTCAACCTGATCCCCCATGCCGTGACGATGGCGGTCGTGTCGGTCCATCGGTGCCGACCGCGGGCTGCCGCTGGTCGCCCGGCCGGTCGCGACAGGCGGCCAACGGGCGTGTAGTATAGGCGCGGGTCGCGACCGTGGCAAGGCAGGCGGCCTCGCTGTGGACCGGGAAACGTCGAGTTTCGAGCCGGTTACGAGTCCAGGCGCAGCAAATGGGAGGCGAGCTCGAATGTCCAGGTTGGGAAAGCTCGTGCGGCGAATCAAGAGCGGCGAGCCGATCGTGGTGGTGTCCGGCCTGCCGCGATCCGGCACCTCGATGACGATGAAGATGCTCGAGGCCGGCGGCATGCAGCCGGTGACCGACGCAATACGGTCGGCGGACGAGGACAACCCGAGGGGCTACTTCGAGGACGAGCGGGTCAAGGACCTCGGCCACATGGAGGACCGGAGCTGGCTGCGGGCGGCCCGCGGCAAGGTCATCAAGGTCGTCTCCTCGCTCCTTCAGTACCTCCCCGACGACAACTTCTACAAGGTCATCTTCATGCGCCGTAACCTCCACGAGGTGCTCGCGTCGCAGGCCAAGATGCTCGATCGCCGCGGAGAGGCAGCCCAAACCAGCGACGAGGAGCTGATCAAGATGTTCGAAAGCCACCTCGAAAAGGTGGAGTTCCAGCTCCGCTTTCGGCCGTGGTTCGACGCCCTCTACGTCGACCACCGGTCGGTGCTCTCCGACCCGGCCGGCGCGGCGCGGCGGATCAACGACTTCCTCGGCGGCAAGCTCGACGAGCGGCGGATGGCCGAGGCGGTCGACCCCAACCTCTACCGCAACCGCGCCGAGAACCTCGAACCGGCGAAGCGATCGGGGTCGTGAGACCTCTCGCGCTCGGGGCAACCCCGGAGTCGGGCGCGGAAGCGGAAGCGGGTGAATGAAGGGCGGCCTCAGTCGTCCTCGACCGCAGGGCCCGGCAGCGTCCAGCTCGACATGTGCTCGAAGATGAGCCGGGTCTCGATGCGGTCAACCTCGGGGCGGGTCGTGAACGCGTCGAGGGCGAGGTCGCGCAGCTCGTGGGCGTCGCGCACTGCGACGTGGACCAGGAAGTCGTCGGCGCCGGACACGTGGAAGACGCCGAGGACCTGAGGCAGGGTCAGCGCGTAGGCGCGGAACGAGTCGACCAGCTCCCGCGAGTGCTCGCGCATGCGGACCGCGATCATCGCCTGCATGCCCATGTCGAGCGGACCGAGGTTGACGTCGGCGTGAAAGCCCCGCAGCACGCCCAGCTCGACCAGGCGCCGCACCCGCTCCAGGCAGGTGGAGGGCGCGAGGCCCACCGCCTCGGCGAGGCGCTTGTTGGAGATCCGGGCGTTCTTGCGGAGCGCCGCGAGGATCGCCACGTCGAAGCGATCGAGATCGTCCCCGGCCCGCATGGCGGGATTGTATGCGAATGCGGGCCCTGGGAGGACAGGCCGGGTCGTGCGCCGGGGTTGCTCAGCCTCCCGCGGCCGGCGACGCCGGCGCCCGTGCGAACCTCCGCCACAGCACGTAGGCGGGGATCCCGGACAGCACGATGGCGAGCCCCGGCCATGTGGTCTCGGTCTTGTAGACGAGCAGGATGACCGCAATCGCCGACGCGACGACGATGTAGAACGCCGGCAGCAGCGGGTAGCCGAAGGCGCGGTACGGCCGCTTGGCGTCGGGACGCCGGCGGCGCAGGACGAACAGCCCGACTAAGGTCAGCACATAGAAGATCAGGACCGAGAAGACAACGTAGTCGAGGAGGTTGGAGTAGACGTTGCCGTAGTGCTGGAGACCGGTGGCCGGATCGGTCAGCGGCGCCCCGCTCGCGTCATAGAGGCGGGTGCGCGGCAGGATGAGCAGGCACGCCCACAGGCCCTGGAGGACCAGGCTGACCGCCGGGACGTGCCGGCGGTTGAGGGTCCCGGTGGCGCGGAAGAACAAACCGTCGCGCGCCATGGCGTAGGTGACGCGGGCGCCGGCCAGGATCATGCCGTTGCTGCAGCCGAAGGTCGAGATGACGATCGCAACCGCCATGATGCCTGCCCCGGCGCCACCGAAGATGGTCTGCAGGGCGGCGGTGGCGACGCGGTCGTCCGCTGCGTGCTGGATGGCCTCGAGCGGCAGCGTCACCAGGTAGGACACGTTGACCAGGAAGTAGAGCACCACGACGACAGCGCACCCGGCGGCCATGGCGAGCGGGATGGTGCGCCGCGGGTCCTTGACCTCGCCCGCGGCGAAGGTGATGTTGTTCCAGGCGTCGGCGGAGAACAGCGATCCCACCTGGGCCACGGAGAAGGCGACCAGGAGCCCGAACAGCCCGGCGGTGGCCGCAATGGCCGGGACGAGCGGCAGATCGGGCTGGATGGTGATCACGTCGGCGGGGGTGAAGGGGTGCGCGAAGTTGGCCCGGATCACCCCGCTGGAGGCGCCGGCGACGACTCCGACCAGGATGAGGGCGGCCAGCGACAGCACCTTGGTCGAGGTGAAGAGGTTCTGGATGAAACGGCCGATCGCGAGGCCACGGGTGTTGATGGCAGTCAGCAGCAGGAGCAGGGCGATGCCCACCAGCTGCTGCGTGGACAGGCTCACCGCGTAGCTGGTCGAGATGTCGATCGGCCTCACGATCCACGCCGTCGGCGAGATCGCGGGCACCAGCACGCCGAGATAGCGGGAAAAGGCCACCGCGACCGCGGCGATGGTGCCGGTCTGGATCACGAGAAAGAGCGTCCAGCCGTAGAGAAAGCCCCAGAACGGCGAGTAGGCCTCGCGCAGGAACACGTACTGGCCGCCCGCCTCCGGCATCATGGAAGCGAGCTCGCCGTAGGAGAGCGCCGCGATCACCGTCAGCGCTCCGGTCACCAGCCACCCGACCAGCAGCCAGCCGCTCGAGCCGACGTGGCGCGCGATGTCGGCCGAGACGATGAAGATGCCCGACCCGATCATCGATCCCGCCACGACCATGGTGGCGTCAAAGAGCCCCAGCCCGCGGACGAATCCCTGCTGCTCGCCGGTCGCGCCGCTTCGTCTCCTCATCCCGGCCCCCATTCCCTGGCTGGAGCCCGCCCGGCGAGCTTCAGCCGTGATCCATGTTCACTGTCTGCTCGGCACCACTCCCCGCGGCGCAGTCCACGCGGGCGGTGCCGGCGCTCGTCGTTCACGGCTCCGCGATGATCTTGGTGCCCCGCGTCTCCGGGAGCATCCACACCCACGCCCCGGTGAAGAGGGCGAAGAAGGCGGCCAGCGAAATCCCACCGCCGAGGCCGTAGCGCCCTGCGACCTGGGTGATCACGAGCGGTGTCAAGAACTGCACGCCGCGCGCCAGGTTGAACGCCGTACCCATGGCGGTGTTGCGGACCTTGGTGGGGAAGACCTCCGAGAAGATCGGGCCGTAGCCGGAGAAGTTGCCCGTGCCGAAGCCGACCATGAACATGAAGGCCAGGGTGAGGGCCGGCCACGCCGCGATGCTGCCCCAGAACCAGGTGATGGCAAGCAGGCCGATCGCCCAGACGACCGAGAACCCGGTGTAGGCCACGCGTCGGCCGCGCCAGTCCGCCACCACCCCGAACGACAGGTAGCCGAGCAGGGCGCCGGCCTGGGTGACGAGCATCCACAGCCCGGACCTCGGCATCGAGGAGCCGAGCTGGTCGTACAGGTACTTGGGAAGCCAGGTGTAGGTGAACCAGTAGGCCGACATGTCGGTCACCGCGAGCACGAGGCCGAGCATGAAGATCCGGCGCAGGCTGGGGACGACGAGCAGTGCCTTGAGGTGTCCCTTCTCGGGGGCCTGCTGCCGCTGGCGCCGCTCCTGCCACACGTCGGACTCCGGCATGTGGCGGCGGATGAACACGACCAGCAGCGCCGGGATCAGGGCCAGGAAGAAGCAGCCCCGCCACCCCCACTCCTCGCCGAAGCGCGCGGCCAGCGCCGGCTCCACGAAACCGCCGACGGCTGCCGCCAGGGCGACCCCGACGGGTGCGCCCGTCTGCATCACGGCCGCGAAGCGCGCACGCATGCGGGCCGGGAAGGTCTCGCCGACCAGTGTCTGTCCGGTGGCCCACTCGCCGCCCACCCCGAGACCGGTGACGACGCGGAAGACGAGCAGCCACAGCGCACCCTGGGCGAAGCCGCACATGAAGGTGCCGATGGAGTAGACGAGGATGGTCCACGACAGGACCGTCTTGCGGCCGTAGCGGTCGGCGAGGTTGCCGAACAGGATGCCGCCGAGTGCGGTCGCCGCCAGGGAAGCGCCGAGCAGCAGCGAGAGAGC
>PQAJ01000122.1 GCA_003105185.1 Holophagae bacterium | reverse complement strand
GCTGTCTATGACATCGCCGGCTTCTCGCCTGATGGGAGGTTCCTGCTCGTCCGGCGGCTGCTGCCCCCGTGGTCGCACGCGGTGCCGTGGTGGCGGTTCGCCAGTACACTCGAGGTGTGGGACGCCGAGGGCGGGGCGGTGGCGACAATCGCCTCGCTCCCGGTGGCCGACGAGGTGCCGATTCACGGCGTGCCGGTCGGGCCGCGCGAGCCGGCGTGGCGCGCCACCGCGCCGCACACGCTGTACTGGGTCGAGGCCCTGGACGGCGGCAACCCGGTCGCCGAGGCGACCCACCGGGACCGGCTGATGCGTCTGTCTGCGCCGTTCGCCGGGCAGCCCGAGGAGGTCTTCCGGGCCCGGCACCGCATCGTGGACTGGCAGGACGGATGGAGCGCGGACGGGAGCACGCTCATGCTCACCGAGCACGAGCGCATCCGGCGCTGGGAGTACACCTGGCTGCTGGACGTGGACAAGGGCACGTCGCGGCTGTGGTTCGACCTCAACGAGAGCGACAGCTATGCGTCCCCGGGTTGGGCCTTGCGCCGTCCACTGCCCAACGGGCGCTGGGTGCTGCACCAGAAGGGGAACGCGGTCTACTTCGCCGGCAGCGGCGCCAGCGAGGCCGGCGACCGGCCGTTCTTGGACCTGCGCGACATGGAGACCGGCGCGGTCGAGCGCCTCTTCCGATGCAGCCCGGACCGCTACGAGCAGTTCGTGGCCTTCGCCGGTGACGAGGACCGCTTCGTGATGCGCTCCGAATCCCCGGTCGAGGTGCCCAACTACTACCTGGCGACCCTGGGCGGGGCGATCGAGGCGGCCGCGGGCGAGGCGACCCAGGCGCTGACCCGGACCCCGATCACCCGCTTCGAGGACCCGACGCCCGAGCTCCGCGCGATCGAGAAGCGGCTCGTCCGCTACCAGCGCGCCGACGGCGTGCCCCTGAGCTTCGAGCTCTACCTCCCGCCGGGGTACAAGGAGGGCACGCGGCTGCCGACGGTGCTCGACGCCTATCCCCTCGAGTACTCCGACCCATCCACCGCCGGCCAGGTCCGCGGCTCGACCCGGCGCTTCACCCGCTTCGCGGGCCCCTCCCACCTCTTCTTCCTGMTCGAGGGCTAYGCGGTGCTCGAGGACACGGCCATGCCGATGATCGGGGACCCCGAGACCGCCTACGACACCTTCGTGCCGCAGCTCGTGGCCGACGCCSAGGCCGCGGTGGCCAAGGCCGTCGAGATCGGCGTCGCCGACCCGGAGCGGATCGGCGTCATCGGCCACAGCCACGGCGGGCTGATGGTSGCCAACCTGCTCGCCCACACCGACCTCTTCCGRGCCGGCATCGCCCGCAGCGGCTCCTACAACAAGACCACCCAGCCCTTCGGGTTCCAGTCCGAGCGCCGTTCCCTGTTCGAGGCGCGGGATGTCTACATCCAGGTCTCACCGACCTTCTTTGCCAACCAGGTCAACGAGCCGGTGCTCATCATCCACGGCGACGCCGACTCCAACCCGGGCACGCTCACCTTCCAGTCCGAGGTCTTCTTCGAGGCCGTGCGCGGATCGGGTGGCACCGCCCGGCTGGTGCTGCTGCCCTTCGAGGACCACGGCTATCGAGCCCGCGAGAGCGTCGAGCACGTCCTCTGGGAGCAGCTCGAGTGGTTCGACACCTTTGTGAAGAACGCACAGTAGCGCCTCGCGGCGTCGTGAGACGAGACGGGCGGGAAGAGGCCACCCCCCTCGAGTCCAGAAAGTGCCGAAGTGTCGGCCTTGGAACCGGATGCAACGCCCCGGACCCCTGCAGGCGGGACCGAGCGTCGGAGACCGGGTACCGCCAGCGCAACACGGCCCCGGAGAGCGCGTACTTGACACCGTGCCCGTTCATTGCGCGGAGGTCGCCATGCGGTGTTTCGCTCGGTGTGCTGCGGTGAGCCTTGTGGTCGTCGGGTCTGTCCTGGCGGGAGAAGCTGCCGAGCAACCTGCGTACGAGCTGGTCGAGGTCTCTGAAACGGTCGTGATGGCCTTCAACACCAACGGCTCGAACATCGCCTGCGTCGCGCTCGACGAGGGTCTGCTCTTCGTCGATGCGAGCCTCAGCACCCGCGTTGCCGAGCGCTTTCGGCGCGACATGGAAGCGCGCTTTAGCCGCCCCTCCCTCGCCCTGCTGCTGACCCACGCCCATCTCGACCACATCCTCGGGATGGGGGCATTCTCCGACCTTTCGGTCTACGCGGCCGAGGCGGGGCGGCCCCGGTGGGAGCAGGTCCTCGCGATCGAGTGGGACGAGCAGAAGATCGCCGGGCTCGCGGCGGTGTTCCCGACCTTCCCGGACGAGCTCCCGTCGGCCAAACTCAGGATGCCCACCGAGTGGTTCAAGGACGGACTCGAGCTCGGCGGGGGGCGGGTTGTGGTGCGTCGGACCGGCGGGCACACGGTCGACTCCTCGTCGGTGGTGCTGGCTGGCGAGCGCGCCGTGATCGCAGGCGACCTGGTCCAGGCGCGCCGGCGCCCCTACTTCGGCGAGCCGGACACCGACATGCAGGTCTGGATCGAGACCCTGAAAGCCTGGCAGCGCATGGCTCCGATCGAGGTCTGCCCCGGCCACGGCCCGGTGATCGACGGCGACGAGCTGGCGGTGATGGGGTCGTGGTTCGAGGCCGTGTCGCAGGCAGTCGCGGAGCTGAAGGCCGGCGGCGCGACGCTCGACGAGGTCATCGCGAGCGACGCGCTGCCCGCCGGCTACTGGCCGGCGGAGCCGACCATGCCGGGCTGGTGGCCCTACTGCGTCAAGCGGCTCTACGAGGCGACGTGACGGTCCCTGCGAGTGCACGGAGACGGTGCACCCAGAGCGGCGGGAAGCGAGCGAGGCCGCTCCTGGTCTCGTGCGCAGGCGGAATCAAGACCGCCTGCTATTGACCTCCTTCACGGCACCGTCGCGCTCCAGGCCGAGGCGTCGCCGGACTCGAAGCCGTCGGCGAAGACCGCCGGTGTCAGGTAGCCCACGCGGAAGCCACACAGTTGCATGGTGCTGCCGGAGACGCCGGGCATCCAGTACATGACGTAGCTGTAGTTGACGTAATCCAGCGGGATATTCAGGCCGGTCAACGTGGTGGAACCGAGCCCGCCCGAGCCGGTCGTCGTCACTGTGGCGAGGTAGGAATACCCCAAACCGTCGTCATACTGGGCAAGCTGCAGGGTGCCATCGGTGGCCGCCGTGTCGTTGAAGTAGAGGCGCACGTAGGTGACGGTGGAGTTGGTGGGCAGGTTGAGCGAGTAGTTCATGAAGAGGTGAGTCGCGCTCGTCATATAGGTGCAGCCCTTGGTGCCGTAGGTGACACCCGAGTCAGCGTACAGCGGCACAAAGGCGGAACCAGCAACGTGCCGATACTGGGTAGCCGCGGGCACCGGGGCCTCCTCCGGAAGTGGCTGGGTGACGTCCCCAAGCGTCAGGTTGGGGTCGTCCGCCCAGGGCACCTGGGCGATGGCGGGGTTTGTCCACGCCACGAACGCAACCAGGATGCAGAACAGGACGTGGGTGAATAGGACGTGACGGATACGCATTCCGACCTCCCGAAGGCGCCTTGCCGGGCCACCCCGCGCCGGCCATCGCGGCATGAGGCAAGTTGGAGAGCAATGGCCGGCACAGCTGCCTCTCGCGCTGCTCTTGAGCTCGATGACGTGGTTGATCCGCATCTCGTCACCACACCTGTCGCACAGCGGCAGCTACTGGAAATACTCGTAGCCCACGCGGAAGCCACACAGTTGCATGGTGCTGCCGGAGACGCCGGGCATCCAGTACATGACGTAGTTGTAGTTGACGTAGTCCAGCGGGATACTCAGGCCGGTCAACGTGGTGGAACCGAGCCCGCCCGAGCCGGTCGTCGTCACTGTGGCGAGGTAGGAATACCCCAAACCGTCGTCATACTGGGCAAGGTGCAGGGTGCCATCGGCGGCCGCCGTGTCGTTGAAGTAGAGGCGCAGGTAGGTGACGATGGCGTTGTTGGGCAGGTCGAGCGAGTAGTTCATGAAGAGGTGAGTCGCACTCGTCATATAGGTGCAGCCCTTGGTGCCGTAGGTGACACCCGAGTCACCGTACAGCGGTACAAAAGCGGAACCCGCAACGTGCAAGTACTGGGTGGTGGCAGGCTCCGGGGCCTCCACTGGAAGCGGCTCGGGGTCCTCCCCAAGCGTCAGGTTTGAATCGTCTTCCCACGCCACCTGGGCGATGGCGGGGTCCGTCCAGGCCAGGACCGCAACCAGGACGCAGAACAGAACATGGGTGAACATGACGTGACGCAAACGCATCGTGACCTCCTCAACGGGTTTTTCCGGGCCACAGCGCGGCGGCTGTTGCAGGATTCAAGATGTCTTTGAACGGAGGCTGGCGTTCAATACCAGCGCGGGAGCCGCCCGCGCCCGGCGCGTCAGCGGCGGCTGCCGTGGTCTTATGCCCATCGTGCTGACCTGTCCGGAGTTTACCACGCCGGCTGAGTGCCGGGCCCGACTCTGCATGAGAATAGCCCCTGAGCCCGAATCGTCTCCTCAACGCCCAAGTGGATCATGAACTGCACCGAGAGCGCACCGTGGGAA
>PQAJ01000121.1 GCA_003105185.1 Holophagae bacterium | reverse complement strand
TGCAGAGTGCGGCCACCTAGGGGCGCTGGCGGGCACTGCCTGTTGCGTTCTCGGTTGACAACCGTAAGATTACAGACAGACAAACACAGAGCCGGGAGGGTGCCGCCGTGCCGAATGATCACTCCCTTTTGGTCTGGGTCCTCGATCAAGTTCTGGGATTGCTCAAGAGGTCCGCTCGAACGGCTGAGCAGGAGGAGGCAGTCAAGGAGCTACGGACGCAAGCTTTGCTGCCAAAGCCGGACAAGGCAAAGATCGAATCGCTCGTACATCGACTGGAGACGATGGTCTCGATCACCCCAGAGTTCATGCGGACACGCCTCCCCCTGAAACGAGCAGGGGTCATCGAAGCACACCCCGTTCGCATAACCCTTGACCGTGAATTGAACCGACTGATTGAATCCATCGGAAAGAAGACAGGCGCGAATAGAACCCCGGGCAAGAAGATCGCGCCGAAGAAGCCCACCGGCAAGATCGCCGCGAAGAAGCCCACTGGCAAGGTCGCGCCGAAGAAGCCCACTGGCAAAATCGCCCCCAAAAAGCCCGCCCGCAAGGTCTCCCCGAAGAAGCCTGCAGTGACGGTTCGGGGGAAGAGGACCGCCGCCGTCAAGAACGTCGCCACAAAGAAGACGCGCAAGAAGGTTGTCAGGCGCCGATCGCCGTAATTGCGTGCTCACGCATGGCGGGCGCACCGCCAACCCATCTGCTGCGTCGGTGGTCATCGTCCACGCCTAGCTTCTCTTCGGGACGTCTGGGACATGCCGGAGCAGACCGCACCGGCGGGGCGCTTCGCTGGGGGGACGGTCAGCCGTCCAGGTCGAGCTGCACGCGCACTGCGGCCCGCACGGCCGCCCGCAGCTCCTGATCCTCGACCGTGCCGAGACGGGCCCCGAGCCGCCGTTTCGAGATCGCGCGGATCCGATGCGCCATGACAACCGAGTCGCGGTCGAGCCCGGCCGGTCCCTGCCGGAATGGCCTGCCGGGCACCTTTRCCCTTTACTCTATTCTTTCTCGTCCGGGCGGCCGATCGCTTCACGCACTCTCCCCTCCACGACCCGGGAGTCGGACGCGAAACGGGTGGGATCACGGCGTCTGGCCTCCTGCGCCCACTGGAGAGCCTCGTCGTAGCGYYTGGCGTGCAGCGCCTGCATCGCGCGCACGATGCACACCGAGCCGAGCTCCGGCTCGAGGCGTTCGGCCTCGGTCAAGCTGGCCGCGCTTCCCGCCAAGTCGCCGCCGGCCTCCTGAAGGGTGGCGAGCTGCACCCAGGACCCCGCATCGTTCGGCTGGAGCTCCAGCGCGCGCCGCCGCGAGGCGATCGCCTCCTGCGGTCGCGCCGCCTGCGCCTGGGCCGCGCTCAGCAGTGACCACAGGCTGACGTCTCCCGGTGAGCTGGCGAGCAGGCTCTGCACCAGGGGGATCGCCTCCTGCGCCCGCCCGGTCGCGACCAGCTCGCTCACCCGCCGCAGGTCGGCGTCGAAGCGACCGATCATCACCTTGGGGTCGGGGAGCGGACCTGGGGCCTGGGCACCTGTGGACGCAGCCCCCGGGCCGAGGTAGCCCAGCGCCTCCAGCTTGCGTCGCGCCTCGGTGTCCACCTCGACCACCGCCGCCGCTGCGGCCTTGGGCATGGAGTCGGCGATCAGGGCGAGCTCGTGCGCGAGCGTGGCGGCGTCCTCGTGGCGTGCGCTCGCCAGATTGCGCGCTTCACGCGGATCGGCGTCGAGATCGTACAGCTCCGGTGTGGGCGCCTGGATGTACTTGAGCCGCCCGCGCCGCACGCCGTAGAGCGCACTCCACCCGTGGTTGAGCTGCGGGGCGAGGGTCTCCATGTAGAGCACGCGCTTCTCCGGCGCATGTTGCAGCAGGCTCACCCCGTCGTACCCTCCGGGCGGCAGCCCCAAGCCGTCGAGAATCGTGGGCACGATGTCCACCGTGGAAACCACACGGTCAGCCACGACCACCGGCCGCTTGATGCTCTGCGGGGCGTAGAGCAGCAACGGTACGCTCATCTGGGGCTCGTAGATCAGCAGGCTGTGAGTGCTTTCGCCGTGGTCGCCCAGCCCCTCACCGTGGTCGCCCACCACCACCACCAGCGTCCGGTCAAGTGCTCCACGAGCACGAAGTGCGTCGAGCAGGCGCCCCAGCTGGTGGTCGGTCCAGGCGACCTCGCCGTCGTAGGGGTCGCGTGCGTGACGCGTCCGATAGGGCTCCGGCGGCGTGTAGGGGGCGTGCGGATCGTAGAGGTGCACCCAGACGAAATACGGGTGGCCGGACCGGGCCGCGCGCTCCCCGTCGAACCATGCCAGCGCGGCATCCACGACCTCGTCCGCGCGGCGCTCGGGGTTGAGCTGGTGAGGCCGCGGAGCGTTGGGGCTTGGAGCGAACTGGTCCTGGTAGGTGTCGAACCCCTGGGCCGTGCCGTAGCGGTGGTCGAGCACGAAGGCGCCGATGAACGCCGCGGTCGCGTAACCCTGCGCCTTCAGGMGCTCGGCGAGCGTTTCGTGCTCGTCCGTCAGTCGGTAGGTTCCGTTGTCGCGCACGCCATGACGCGGCGGGTAGCCCCCKGTCAGGATCGACGCGTGTGCCGGAAGCGTCATCGGCACCGGGCTCACCACGTCCGCGAAGCGCACACCGGCCGCCGCGAGAGCATCGAGTACAGGGGTCTCGGCGCCCCTGTAGCCGTAGCAGCCGACGCGATCGCTACGCAACGTGTCGAGCGTCACGAGCAGGACGTTGTACCCGGCGACGGCCCCGGGCGCGAGTTCCAGCGTCGCGCTCGGAGAATGTGCCATCCGCAGTCCCACGAAACCGAGGGCCGCCAGCCCTGCCAGCAGCAACCCCGCCAACGCCACTCGACGCAGGGGAGAGGCGACCCGCCGCCCCGACCTCGGCTCCGGGTCGCGTGCGCGGCGCTGGGATCGGCGTTTCGAGCTCATCATCCTCCCCTGGGGGCCAAGCACAGCACGGGATACCACCCGGACCCGCCGGGCGGCCGGCACCTCGGTCACCTGAGCCACCACATGCTCGCGGGAGGTAGACGTCCGCCTGAGCCGCGAAAGCGCTCCCAGGCTTCGCAAGCGTAGCATGTGGAGAGGGGGCGAAGGCGCGGCAGCCGGCGCGGCCGCGGCGAGGTGGACGGGCTACACTGCCACACCGAGTGGGCCGCGCGACGCGCCGCCCGGGAGCGGACGGAATGATGCGATCGACCCTGATTTCGGCTTTGTCCTGTGTCCTGGTCCTGTCCAGCGCCGCGACCTCCGGCGCCACGGAGGAGCAACCGCTGCTCGGCTTCGACGCCGCGGCGAGCTTCGCCCAGAGGCAGCTCGAGCAGCGCTTCGACGCCAATCTCGACCCCGCCAACCTGCGCGCCTGGCTGGAGCGCCTCGCGGCGAATCCCCACCACGTCGGCTCGCCGTGGGGCTCCAGCAACGCTGAGTTCATCGCCGGCCTGCTCCGGTCGTGGGGGTACGAGACGACCATCGAGGAGTTCCAGGTGCTGTTCCCGACCCCGAAGCTCCGCCACCTCGAGATGGTGGCGCCGACCCGGTTCACCGCCGCGCTCTCCGAGCCGGCGCTGGCGCAGGACCACACCTCGGGGCAGACCGCCGAGCAGCTTCCCGTTTACAACGCCTACTCCGTGGACGGCGACGTCACCGGCGAGCTGGTCTACGTCAACTACGGAGTGCCCGAGGACTACGAGGAGCTGGCCGAGCACGGCATCGACGTCAAGGGCAGGATCATCATCGCCCGCTACGGGGGCTCGTGGCGCGGCATCAAGCCCAAGGTGGCGGCGGAGCACGGCGCCATCGGCTGCATCATCTACTCGGATCCCCGCGACGACGGCTACTTCGAGGGCGAATCCTACCCCAAGGGGGGCTTTCGCAGCGCCACGGGCGCCCAGCGCGGGTCGGTGGCGAACATGCCGCTGTACCCCGGGGATCCGTTGACGCCGGGGGTCGGCGCCACCACCGACGCCAAGCGGCTCCCCCTCGACGAGACCCCGACCCTGACCAAGATCCCGGTGCTGCCGATCTCCTACGCCGACGCCCAGCCGCTGCTCGAGGCGCTCGGTGGACCGGTCGCGCCGGAGAAGTGGCGCGGCGCGCTGCCGATCACCTACCACCTCGGGCCCGGGCCGGCCCAGGTCCACCTCCAGCTCGCCTTCGACTGGAGCCTGAAGCCCATCCGTGACGTCATTGCGAAGCTTCCGGGCGGCGACCTGCCGGACCAGTGGGTGCTGCGCGGCAACCACCACGACGCCTGGGTGAACGGCGCCGCGGATCCGACCAGCGGCCTGGTCGCCCTGCTCGAGGAGGCGAGGAGCGTGGCCCAGCTCGCCAGGGACGGCTGGAAGCCGCGGCGGACGATCGTCTACTGCGCCTGGGACGGCGAGGAGCCTGGCCTGCTCGGCTCGGTGGAGTGGGCCGAGGCACACGCTGCCGAGCTGGGGGAGAAGGCGGTGGCGTACATCAACTCCGACAGCAACTCGCGCGGCTTCCTGGGGGTCGGGGGATCGCACTCGCTGGAGCCGTTCATCAACCAGGTGGGCCGCGACGTGCCCGACCCAGAAAAAGGGATCAGCGTGCTGGAGCGGCTGCGCGCCAAGCGAATCCTGGACGCCAAGCCCGAGGAGCGGGAGAAGCTGCGTGCCGAACACGACCTCATCATCGAGCCGCTCGGCTCGGGCTCGGACTACACGCCGTTCCTCCAGCACCTCGGCGTGGCGGTGCTGAACGTCGGTTTCGGCGGCGAGGGGGAGTACGGCCAGTACCACTCGATCTACGACTCCATCGACCACTTCGAGCGCTTCATGGACCCCGACTTCAGCTACGGCATCGCGCTCGCGAAGCTCGGCGGCAGGGCCGTGCTCCGGCTCGCCGACGCTGCGGTGCTTCCCCTCGACCCCGGCGCCCTCGCCTCGCAGCTGGCGGCCTACCGCGACGAGGTGAAGAAGCTCGCCGACACCAAGCGCGAGGAGGCCGCCGAGCGCGGCCGGCTGCTGGCCGACGGCACCTACACCGCGGTCGCCGATCCGACCAAGGCGTTCGTCGCGCCTCAGGCCCAGGACCCGGTGCCGTACCTCAACTTCGCCCCCCTCGACAACGCCATCGCGGGTCTGGCGGCGAGCGTGAAGGCGTACCGCGAGGCGGCGGCCAAGGCCGATCCGGGGCGGCTCGCGCCGGAGCGGCAGGGGGCGCTCGACGCGGTCTTCATCGCCAGCGAGCGGGCGCTGACCTCCGACGAGGGGCTGCAGGGGCGGCCGTGGTTCCGGAACCTCATCTACGCCCCGGGCTTCTACACCGGCTACGACGTGAAGACCCTGCCCGGCGTGCGCGAGGCCATCGAACAGCGCAGGTGGGCCGACGTGGAAACGCAGGAGCTTCGTGTTGCCGACGTCCTGGCGGCGTACGCCGCCCAGGTCGACAGGGCGACCGCCCTGCTCGGGGAGTAGAGACTCGCTCATCCACTTCCACACCCGGCACGCGCGATTCATGCGCGCGCGGTCGCGCGGCCGGTGCCGGAGATGGCGCGGTCTCTCCAGGACGAAGCCTTCTTGAGACCCTTCATGACATCGTCGAGGTTCATGACCGGCGCGAACTCGACCGCAGCGTCGAGAGCTTCGAAGAGCGGCTCGGCAATCGGCACGATCTGTGACGGGTTGGACATGTCGAACACCCCCTGGCCCGATCGCTCCCCGCCTTCGGGGCAGAAGTAGGCCGACTCAGGCTTGAGCTCCTTCGTCAGGCTCTCGATCATCCTGGCCATCGTGCCGTCAGTGACTGCCTCGTTGCCCTTCTCCAATGGTGCTCGAGATGAAGGTGCCGAACGGCCGGAGCCTCGAGGACCCGGCACCGCTGCTGCCCATCTTCCTGAGCTGCGTGCTGAGCTTCGTCTACCTTGGCATCTACTGGAACAACCACCACATGCTGCACCCCGTCCAGTCCGTCACGGGGGCCATGCTCTGGGCCAACCTCCACTTGCTGTTCTGGCTCTCCCTGGTCCCCTTCGCAACGGGATGGATGGGAGAGAGCCACTTTGCGCCCGCGCCGACCGCGCTGTACGGCGTCGTGCTCCTGATGGCGGCGATCGCCTACTGGATCCTGCAGCAGCTCATCATCGCGTCGCAGGGGAGCAGCTCGATCCTCGAGCGGGCGATCGGCGGCGACTGGAAGGGCAAGCTGTCGCCCATCCTGTACGCAGCCGCCATCCCGCTGGCCTTCAGGCAACGTTGGGTTTCGATGGCCATCTATGTTTTCGTCGCTCTGCTGTGGCTGATCCCGGATCGTCGGATCGAGAACGTGCTGAAGCAAGCGGAACGCTGACCGGACGACCGTCGCAGCAGGCTGTGCCGCCGGAACCCACACGCGGAGTGCCTCGCGCCGGCGAGGCGGCACGTGACCGGCTGCTGTCAGCTGTTCAGGTCGAGCTGCACGTGGAGAGCGGCCCGCACCGCGGTTCGCAGCAGCGGATCGTCGATCCTGCCGAGCAGCGCGCCGAGCCGCTGCTTCGACAGCGTGCGGATCTGGTGCGCCATCACCACCGAGTCGCGGTCGAGGCCGGCGGTCCCTGCCGGCAGCACGACTTCGTTGGGATAGATCCGTCTCCCTTCGCGCAGGGTGGTCAGAGGCAGTGCCGTCACGACCGGGAGCGCGGCATTCGCGACCTCGCGCGACACGACCAGCACCGGCCGCCGCCCGACCTGCTCCGAGCCCACCGCTGGGTCGAGGTCAACGACGAACACCGACCACTGGTACGGGAGGCCGCTCACCGCGAGCTCTCCTGCTCGGTGTCGGCATCGCGGAAGTCCCGCATCGTCTCTTCGACGTCGTCGAGGAAGGCGGGGTCCGAGGCGGCCTCGCGAAAGGCCTCGGCCAGATGCTGCTCGCGAGCCCGCCGCACGCCCTCCTCCAGCGCCTGCTCCACGAAGGCGCTGTACGACGGCGCCGCTCCCTCCCGCACGACCGCTCGGATCTCGTTGACGAGCTCCTCCGGCAGCGAGTACGTCACCTTCTTGACCGGCCGCGTTGCCATGGCGCCTCCCCAGGACTCCTTTCTATTGTATGAGAGGCTGGTCAATATTGCCACACCAGAATGCCATACCCACCTACGATGAACGCGATCGACTCGCAGGTGCGCGAACACCCAGCGTCCTGCCGCAGCCCTCTCGATCGCGTGAGACAAGGGTGTCCCCTGCGATGCCACATGATGCCGACGACCTCGGCGAAGGCATCACCACCGTGTCGCCCGAGCTGGTCAGCCAGGCCATCGCCACGGCCAGCGTCCGAGATCTCGCGACGACACCCGGCATCGGCCCCGTGATAGGTGGGCGTCTCAAGCGCATTGTGTCCGGCGGTGAGTCATGAAGGCGACCTTGATAATATGGTCTGGTCTGGTCAGACTAGGTATTGGAGGCAGTGTTCATGCACATCACCAACATCTCCGAGGCCAAGGCGCAGCTGTCGGCCCTGATCGAGCGAGTGCTGCGCGGCGAGGAGGTCGTCATCGGCAAGGCCGGCAAGCCGGTAGCTCGTCTCGTGAAATACGAGCGCCAGGAGGTTGCGCGTCGGCCCGGCGCGTTGGCGGGCCAGATCACGATCGCGCCCGACTTCGACGAGCTCCCCGAGGACATCGCCGAGGCCTTCGGGGTCCACGAGCCATGAACCTGCTGCTCGACACCCACGCCCTCCTGTGGTGGCTGGATGACAACCCGACGCTGTCGGCCGAGGCTCGAGAGGCCGTCGCCGACGGCAGGAACATCGTTATTGTCAGTGCCGTCGTCATCTGGGAGATCCGGATCAAGCAGGCACTGGGCAAGCTGCAGCTTCCTGCGAACTTCCGCGAGGTCCTGACCGACCAGTCATTCGATGAGCTGGCGTTGACCGTTGATCACGCCCACCGGCTCGGCGAGCTGCCACCGTTCCATCGAGACCCCTTCGACCGGATGCTGGTGGCCCAGGCCATCGCCGAGCGGCTGACGATCGTCACCCGCGACCCCGACATCCCGCGCTACCCCGTGCGCACTCTGAGAGCCTGAACCGTGGGCTTGGATGGGGAGGTGAGTTTCCTCCGCGCGCTGGGCGGGAAGTCCTCTACCGGGCCTGACCTCGCCGCTCGATCAGCGCCCGCAGGTTGCGGCCGAACAGGGTCTCCTCCTCGGCCAAGGCGAGCTCATCGAGCTTCCTGCGGACGCCGTCCCCGTTTCGCCCGCCGGTCGGCGCCCCCTCGCCCAGCAACGCCCGCGTCTCGTCGGCCGAGAACGTGACCCCTGAGCCCGAGATCTCGAGCCGCGGGTTGGCCGGGCAGCAGCGTTGGCAGGCCAGGCAGCCGATCAGGCAGTGATGGGACGTCGCCGGCAGCCAGGCCGGCCACGGGTCGGGACGCTCGTTGGCGAAGGTGAGACAGCGCTCGGCGCGCAGCAGCACGCGGTCCGCGCCGATGGCACCGGTCGGGCAGGCCAGGCGGCAGATGTCACAGCCATCGCACTCGGGCAGCAGCATCGGCGGCTGCGGCAACCGATCCGCTCCCGGCAGCTGGGCATCGGTCACGTAGCCGCAGAGCTGCAGGTAGCTCCCGAACCCCGCTGCGTAGGTGAGGTTGTTGCGCCCGTAGCGCACGAGCCCGAGCCCGGAGGCAATGGCCTTGAGCGGGGCGCGAATCGGCTCGACCCGGGAGCCGGCCAGCACCTTCGCCTGCAGATCCCGGCGCACGTCCTCGAAGGTCGCCCTGAAGTGACGGTAGATCGGCGGGAGGATCGTCTCCAGCACCCGGTCGCCGAGGTCGAAGTGCACCACTGAGGCCGCGCGCGGCACGGCCACCACGACCACCGAGGCTGCCCACTCGGGGAGCACCGGGCGCGACACGGTGGCGAGCGTCTCTCGGAACAGCTCCTCGTCGAGCTCTCGCGCCTCACGGCGGGCGAGGAGCTCGGAGCCCGCCGATCGGACGATCTCCGCCGGCCCCCAGCCAACCTGGTAGCCGCGGTCCCGAGCCCACCGCCGCAGCGAGTCGTCCACCGTGCGCTCCCCGCTCCCCAGGTTATCAATGCCGTCGCCGGTGCAACACCTTGCACTCAACGCGGCGAAGACTTACAATCTTACTGGTAAGATAAGAATGGAGCCTGTCACATGACGAGGATTGCTACAACCAAGATGTCGTCCAAAGGACAGGTCGTCATCCCGGAGGACGTGCGCGTCGCCCTCGGCCTCGAGGCAGGGTCGCAGTTCGTCGTCATCGGGGAGGGAGACGTCGTGGTCCTCAAGAAGGTCGCACCACCGGCGATGTCCGACTTCGACGAGATCTTGCGCGAGGCCCGCCGCCAAGCCAGGCAGGCCGGTATGAAGCGGACGGATGTCACTGCCGCGATCAAGGCGGCTCGCACTTCTCGATGAAGGTCGTCATCGACACCAACGTCCTCGTCTCGGGCGTCTTCTTCGGCGGACTCCCAGCACGGGTGCTGGAGGCCTGGCGGGACGGGCAGTACGACCTCGTCGTCTCTACCGAGATTCTCGACGAGTACCGGCGCGTAGGTGACGAGTTGGCGCGCCGGTTCCCGCTGGTCTCGCTCGATCCCTTCCTCGGCCTCGTCGTCGCGTGCGCGAAGATCGTCGACGCACCGCATCGTGCCGAGCCGGTTTGTCCCGACCCGGATGACGACAAGTTCTTTGCGTGCGCGGTGGCGGGTCGTTGCGACCTGATCGTCAGCGGTGATCGGCACCTCTTGGATGCCTCCGGCTCGCACGGCGTCAAGGTCGTCACTCCACGGCAGCTCGTCGATACCCTCCTCTGAGAGCGCCCCCCCCTACCTGTCATCACGAGCGAGGCCAGCAGGACTGAAGGCGGCCTGTCACGGCGAAGCTAGAGGCGAAGCCGGAAGCCGGAAGGGATCCCCTCAGGCCAGGAGCACCGCCCGCAACCCCTCCCCTGCCCGGTCGTATGGACTCGGTGAGACATGACGTCGTCGCTGAATCGTAATCATTCCTGACAACCACCGGAGACACCGCGCCGGCCGCGCGGGAGGAGAGGCCATGAAAACCAAGCTCGCACTCACCGTCGCTGCGTCGCTGCTGCTCGCCGCCTCGTGGGCCGGCGCCGGGGAGATCGCCGGCCTGCCCCTCCACGTCGTGCGGCTCGGCCCGGGCACCATCCGCGTGTGGCTCGGCGACTCCGTGTCGTCCACCGCGATCGTGGCCTTTGCCACCGAGAAGGGCATCGTGGTGGTCGACACCTTCGGCATCCCCGAGATCGACGCCCAGCTGCGCGAGGTCATCGCCCGCGAGCTCGGCCGCTCCGACTTCCGGGTCCTCATCGACACCCACGAGCACGGCGACCACACCGGCGGCAACTCGGTCTACGCCGACTGCGCCATCGTCGGCCACGACCTGATCGCCGCCGGCCTCGAGGAGATCGCCGGCAACCGCGAGCGGATGCTCGAGCTCGCCCCCCGCTGGCTCGGCCAGCTCGAGGCCGATCTCGCCAAGGCCGCGCCGGGCTCTCCGGAGGCGGTGCAGATCCAGGAGGACCTCACCCTGCGTCGGCTCGACTTCGAGAAGACGAAGGCGAACCTCCCGCCGGTCCCGCCGACGGTGACCTTCTCCGATCGCATGGCGCTCGACATGGGCGACACCACCTTCGAGCTTTCCTGGATCGGCGGCATGCACTCGGCGAGCGACACCGCCATCTTCGTTCCCGAGCGCGGCCTGCTGCTCACCGGCGACGTCATGGCCGACGTCTGGCTCACCGACACACCCGGCTGCCTCGCGAGCTTCAGCGCGCGTCCGGGCGTGCCCCACGACTTCCCACTGCTGCTCGCCAACTGGGACCGGCTGCTCGCCCAGCACGACCAGATCCGTCTCCTGCTGCCCGGCCACTGGAACGGCGAGCTGTCGGTCGCCGGCGCGGAGGCCAGGGTCGAGTACGTCCGCACCCTCTGGGACGGCATCTCCGCGGCCGTCGCCGACGGCGAGAGCTTCGACCAGGTCCAGGCCGAGTACCAGCTCGCCACCCGCTTCCCCGACCTCGTGACCAGCCCCGGCTTCGCCCAGGCCAGGCACTACTCGACCGTCACCGAGATCTGGAGCGAGGTGACTGGCCAGCTGGCTGCCGCCAGCGTTCTCTCCGAGCTCATCGACCAGGGCTCCGACGAGGCGGCCATCCGCGCCGTGATCGACGACCGCTCGAGCGCGTCGCCGAAGTACTTCTTCATCGAGAACGACATCAACGGCTACGGCTACTTCTTCCTGCAGCAGGACAAGGTCGAGCAGGCGATCACGATGTTCCGGATCAACGTCGAGCTCTTCCCCGAGTCGTGGAACGTCTACGACAGCCTGGGCGAGGCGCTGCTGCGCGCCGGCTCGACCGACGAGGCAGTGGCGATGTACGAGCGCTCGCTGGTCCTCAACCCGGACAACACCAACGGCAGGGAGGCCCTGACGAAGATCCGCCCCGCCACCTGATCGTTGTAGCGCAGGCATCCTGCCTGCCTTGTGGCGCAGGCATCCTGCCTGCCTTGTGGCGCAGGCATCCTGCCTGCCTTGTGGCGCGGGCTTCCAGCCCGCGCCTCTCGCGACGCGACGACGTGCAGGCTGGCAGCCTGCGCTACAAATCGCGTTGGAGGGTAGACATCCTGCCTGCCTCCGGCTGCGCGAACGGCACGAACTCGACGCGTGAGGCCGGCTGCTAGACTCGCGGCCATGACGGCGAAGGGCAACAGCCCGCAAAAGCGTGGGCCGCGGATGGCGGAGCACGTCCTCAGCGCGCTCAACGGCTGTTTCGGCGACTACCTCTCACAGACCGACAACGGGCTGCAGCAGCCGATGGCGTTCTATCGGGACGGCCGGCCGGTGGCGCCCGAGGATCTCGCCGCCCCCCCGACCGGCAAGGTCTGCGTGCTGGTGCACGGGCTCTGCTGCAACGAGGCGCTGTGGAGCTTCCCCTCGCCGCACGAGGGCGGCGGCTACGGCGAGCTGCTGGAGCGGCGCTGCGGCTACATGCCGCTGTACCTGCGCTTCAACACCGGCCTGCGCGTCTCCGCCAACGGCGARCAGCTGGCCRCCCTCCTCGAGCGCTTCTGCGCGCACCACGGCGCAKCSGTSACSGARYTGCTGCTCATCGGGCACAGCATGGGCGGMCTGATCATCCGCAGCGCTTGCCACCTCGGCAGCAAAGCAGGCCATGCCTGGGTCTCGCGGGTGCGACACGTCGTCTACCTRGGCRCTCCCCACCTGGGGGCGCCCCTGGAGCAGGCCACCAACGTGGCGACCCATGTGCTGGGCCTCTTCGACACCACCGCCACCCGCGTCGTCCGCGACGTGCTCAATGCCCGCAGCGCCGGAGTGAAGGACCTCCGCTTCGGCAACCTGGTCGACTCAGACTGGCTCGACTGCGACCCGGACGAGCTGATGGTCAACCGCCGCGTGCCCATCCCCTGGCTCGCCACCGCGCGCCACCATCGTGTCGTGGGCGGGGTGCTGGCCGGGGCGGGGACCCTGGGCGACGGCATCGTGCGTCCGGAGAGCGCCGCCGGCTGCGCCCGCGGCCCCCAGCCCGGCGCGCCGGACCCGACCGATGTCCAGGTGATGCCCGGGCTCGATCACTTCGACCTGGCCCGGCACCCTGCCGTCTACGAGCACATCGAACGCTGGGTGACCGCCGGTGGATGACGAGGGCTGGCGCCGGCTCAGGGGGCTCAAGCGCCTGATCCACGACGGCGTCAGGCAGGGTGCGGACTTCGTGGAGAAGCACCACCGCCACGCGGCCGAGAAGCCGTTCCGGGTGCTCGAGTCGATCCCGCCCATCGCCGCGCCCACCAGGGTCGTGCACGGCGTGCACGACGGGGTGCTGTCGCTCAGCTACGGCGGCATCCGCGCCATCAATCAGGCCATCGAGACGGCGGACAGCTGGCTAGTGGACCGGCTCGCCCCAGCCGACGACCACCGCCCCGACCACGACGCTCCGCCCGACACCTGAGGAGATTCCTCGACTCGTCGCCGCTTCGCGGCTCCTCGCTCGGAATGACAGTGTTGTTTGGGTCATCCCGGGCGAGTCCTCCTTCCTCCTGTCATCCCGAGCGAGGCCCGCCCCCTCCCCTGTCATCCCAAGCGAGGCCCGCAGGGCCGAGTCGGCCTGTCACGGCGAAGTGCGAAGCACGAAGACGGGAGGGATCCCCTGAGGCAACGCCAGCTGCCATCGCCGGCGAAAGGGGGAACGGCGTACCAGGCAACCGCATCACGCGGTTGTAGACGTGGTAGATACCGCCCTCGACGCACACTCGCGGCGATCTCGGCTTCCGAACCCTCTGGTTGCACTCTGCCGAAAATCACCGAATGTGCGAACCCGGCACGCTTCTTAGGCCTTGATGCGCTCCATCGCCGGGTCGTACATGGGCTTGAGGGAGACCTCGGCCGGGTACTTCCTGCCGGCGATGTCGACCTCCCACCGGCCCTCCTCGAGGTAGGCCTTGTTGATCGGCTCGCCCGCCTCGATCATGGCCAGACCCACGGCGCCGCCGAGAGTGTGTCCGTAGCTCCCTACGCGCATGTAGCCGACCGCCCTGTCGTTTCGATAGACGATCTCGGCGTGGTACATCAGCGGCTCGGGGTCCTTGACCAGCACCTGTACCAGGCGTCTGGGGTAGGCGGGGCCTTGCGCCTTTCGCTCCACGCAATAGGCCTTGCCGATGAAGTCCGGCTTCGAGAGATCGACCACGAACCCGAGACCGGCCTCGTAGACGTCGTCGGTGTTGTCGATGTCGTGGCCGTAGTCGCGGTAGCCCTTTTCCAGGCGCAAGCTGCGCAGGGCATGGAGGCCGGCGTGGCGCAGGCCGAACTTCGTGCCCGCCTCGACCACGCGCTCGTAGACGTGGACGGCCTGCTCCGCGGGGACGTTGAGTTCATAGCCGAGCTCGCCGACGTAGGTGATGCGGTTGCACTGCAGGCGGGCGAAGCCGATGTCGATCTCGCGCGAGGTGCGGAAGGGGAAGGCCTCGTTGGACAGGTTGGCAGAGGTGATGGACTGCAGCAGCTCGCGCGATCTCGGGCCCTGCACGTTGAGTTGGCCGATGCCGCCGGTGATGTCGGTGACGAAGCAGTGGGCGTCCGGCGGGATGTGGCGTCGGAGCCAGGTCTCGACGTGGCGGTGCATGGTGTCAGTGACGACCACAATGAAGCGATCCTCGGCCAACTTGGTGACGGTGACGTCGGCCTCGATCGTGCCACGCTCGTTCAACCACTGGGTGTAGGTGATGGTCTCGACCGGGCCGTTGACGCTGTTGGCTGAGAGGTAGTCGAGCACCTTGCCGGCGTCGCGGCCCTGGACCAGGAACTTACCCATGAAGGTCATGTCCATCGCGATGACGGCCTCGCGGCAGGCCCTATGCTCCGCCTCCCAATAGGGAAACCAGTTCTGGCGTCCCCACGAGAGCTTCTCGACCTTGGGCTCCCTCCCCTCCGGCGCATACCAGGCCGGGCTCTCCCAGCCGCTGACGTCGGTGAAGTAGGCGCGCTGATCCCGCAGTCGGTCGTGGAAGGGCGAGCGCTTGCAGTCGCGCGCGGTCTGCGGGACGCGGGTGGGGTAGTGGCGGCGGTAGACCATCCCCAGGGTCTCGACCACGCGCGTCTTGCGGTACTCGGGGTTGCACTGGTAGTGGTGAAAGCGATCGACGTTCATGGGCGTGATGTCCACGCCCGGGTCGCCGGTCGTGATCCACTGGGCCATGACCCGGCCGAGGCCGCCGCCGGTGATCAGGCCGATCGAGTTGAGTCCGGCGGCGATGAAGTAGTTCTGGACCTCTGGCGCCTCGCCGAAGGCCACGCCCATGTCGGGGGTGAAGCTCTCCGGGCCGCAGAAGAACTTCCTTATACCGACCTCCTGCACGATCGGGACACGGCTCATGGCCTTCTCGAGGAAGGGCGCCATGCGATCCCAGTCGGGCTCGATCTCCCCGAAGGAGAAGTCCTGTGGGACGCCGTCCACCTTCCACGGGGCGCACACCGGCTCGAAGAGGCCGATCATCAGACCGCCGCCTTCCTCCCGGTAGTAGCCGTAGCAGGAGGGGTCCTCGATGATCGGAAGCTCGCGTGTCGCCCCCTCGATCGGCTCGGTGATCATGTAGTAGTGCTCGGTCGGCTGGTTCGGGATGCTGATGCCGTTGAGGGCGCCAAGCTGTCTCGCCCACATGCCCCCGCAGTTGACCACGAACTCCGCCGTAATTTCGCCGCGCCTTGTGCTCACGCCGGTGACGCGGCCGTTCGAGGTGGTGACGCCCGTGACCGGGACGCCCTCGATTATCGTGACACCCTTCTGGCGTGCTCCCTTGGCCAGGGACATGGTGGCGTCGACCGGGTTGACGCGCCCGTCCTGCGGCAGATAGAAGCCCGCCACGATGTCATTCACCCGGGCCAGCGGGAAGAGCCTCTTGATCTCGTCGGGGCCGATCTCCTCGACCTCGTTGCCGAGCATTCGGTTGAAAGCCGCGACCCGGCGGTACTCTTCCAGACGGTCCGCGTCCGCGGCCAGCTCGATGAAGCCCAGGCGCTCGAAACCGGTGCTGAGCGCGGTCTCCTCTTCGAGACGCGCCCAGAGATCGCGCGTGTACATGCGCATCTTCACCTGGGTCTCCGAGGTCGAGCCGAAGGTCGTCATCAGACCCGCCGCATGCCAGGTGGTGCCGCTGGTGAGCTGGTGGCGCTCCAGCAGGATCACGTCCTCCCAGCCCGCGTGGGCCAGGTGGTAGGCCACCGAGCAACCAATCACGCCGCCGCCCACGATCACGACCCGGGCATTTCGAGGAAAATCCTGATCAGCCATAGCTGCTCCCTTGTCTCTCCTTCGAGGACTGTAGGCGCGGCGCCGCGAAGGGTCAATCGGGAAAGCGTCGGGGAGGCCCGGGCGGTTACCCGCCCGAGCCTCCCACGGACCCGGACGTGCAGATTCTCCGCATCCGGCTCCTGAGATGCATGGATCCCTTGCGAAGAAACGTGCCACACCTCAGAAGACTTCGCTCGATGCTGAACTGCCAACGTGCCGGCCCTGGCGCTCAATCGGTAGTCGTGTCTGAACCCCTGCCGCCCGGGACTCGAATGGCCAACTTCCGAAGTTCCTCAAGCCAGGCACCGATCTCGCATCTCCCGGTCAACGCTGCTCGCGCTTGCTTTGTCGGGGTGGAGATCCCTCGACTCGGGGTTTCGCCGCTCGCTCGGGATAACAGCGGTAGGAACGGGCCTGCTCGGGATGACGGGGAACCGGGCCACCGCCGGCAGGATGCCTGAGACTCATAG
>PQAJ01000120.1 GCA_003105185.1 Holophagae bacterium | reverse complement strand
CTGCGCATGAAGAACACGCCACTGCACGAGGCCACCGTCATCGGCGACACCGTCGGCGATCCCTTCAAGGACACGTCCTCGGTCGCGATGAACCCGGTGATCAAGTTCACGACGCTGTTCGGGCTGCTGGCGGTCGAGATCGCGGTGACCATGCAGAACCAGGGGCTCAAGATGGCGATCGGCGCGATTCTGTTCGTGGTGGCGCTGGTGTTCGTCTACCGCTCGTTCTACAGCATGCGGATTCCGGAGGAGAAGAGCCTTACCTAGGAGCGTTTTGGGGCATAGGCCCCTGTACGCGCTCTCGATGCGGTCATTGTGGTTGGCCTCTGCCCCACCCGCTCCTCGGGATGCGCTGCGCGCATCCTGACGATGGGAAATGGCGCGGGCCGAGTGGCCCGCGCCGTACTTTCCCGCCCGACCGCCACTGGGCTCGATCTTGAGGAAATCGGATCGGCGCCGCGCGCCGCTCGCTCCATCAATGTTGCCGCACCGGGTCGTCAACGGTGCCCGGGCACGCCCGCCGGGGGCACGCTACTTGCGGAGCTCGCCGCGGCGTAGCTTGCGGTACAGCTCGAGCGCCTCGACGATGATCGCCACCGCCTCCTGGGGGCCGAGCATGTCTTCCACGACGACCTGCTTCTGCTCGAGCGCCTTGTAGTCCTCGAAGAAGCGGCGGACCTGGCGCAACACGTGGGCGGGCAGCTGGTCCTTGTCCATGTAGTCCGCGAAGGCGGGATCGTGGACGCTGACGGCGACGATCTTGTCGTCGATCCCCTTCTCGTCGCGCATCCGCATGACGCCGATCGCGCGGGCTTCGACGATGGTCAGCGGGTAGACCGGCTCCTGGCTGAGCACCAGCACGTCGAGCGGGTCGCCGTCGTCGCAGTAGGTCCGGGGTATGAACCCGTAGTCCGCGGGGTAGTAGACCGCGCTGTACAGGACCCGGTCCAGCCGCAGGAGCCCGGTCTCCTTGTCGAGCTCGTACTTGTTCTTGCTGCCCTTGGGAATCTCGATGACCACCGGGAAGGCGGTCGCGACCAGGGCATCGTCGATGTAGCTGTCGTGCCAGGGGTGCATATGGCGGCTCCCTCGCCGGCGTGGTCCACCGACCATCTGCCAGCCGGTCCAAGTGCCCCGAGGATAGCGCAGCCCGCCGTCGGATGAGGCGGACCGTTTGCCGTCGCTCGACCGCTCGGCGCCTCGGTGAACCCGAAGACGGGCCACGGCTGCGCCGGTCGCAATCAGACTTGATCCGCGCTCTCAGAATTGGCTGCTGTTTCTGAGATATGTAAGCTTCTGGAATAGTCAAAGGCGACTGCATAAGCGATAATGCCGTGGTGCAGAATTCGGAACTCGGCCCCGCGGGGCGCGCAGCGCTCACCCGCTACGCGTGGCTGTCGATCGGTGCGGCATTCACCACCATCGGCCTGAAAATCGGCGCCTACCTGCTGACCGGCTCCGTCGGCCTGCTCTCGGACGCGGCCGAGTCCGGCGTCAACCTCGCCGGAGCCGTCATGGCCCTCGCGATGCTGACGATCGCAGCCCGGCCACCGGACGAGCGTCACGCCCACGGTCACAGCAAGGCCGAGTACTTCGCCAGCGGCGTCGAGGGGCTGCTCATCCTGATCGCCGCGGCAGCCATCGGGGCGATGGCCGTCGAACGCCTGTTCAGCCCGCGACCGCTGGCGCAGGTCGGACCGGGCCTGGCGGTCTCGGTCGTTGCGTCGCTGATCAACCTCGCGGTCGGGCTCTCCCTCTTGCGAATTGGGAAGCGCTTCCACTCCATCACGCTCGAGGCCGACGGCCACCACCTCCTCACCGACGTGTGGACATCGGCGGGCGTGATCGTCGGCGTGGGCGCGGCCGCGCTCTCCGGCTGGCACTCGCTCGACCCCATCGTCGCCATCCTGGTGGCGGCGAACATCGTCTGGACCGGGATTCGACTGATGCGGCGGTCCGTAGCAGGCCTGATGGATGCGTCGCTACCGGAGCCCGAGCAGCGAGCCGTCGAGGGGGTGCTCGCGCGTTACCGCCAGCAGGGTGTGGAGTTCCACGCGCTGCGGACCCGCCAGGCAGCGGCGCAGCGTTTCGTCTCAGTCCACGTGCTCGTGCCGGGAGCGTCCTCGGTTCACGACGCGCATCACATCGCGGAGAACGTCGAGCACGACATCCGCGCCGTCCTCGGCAATGCCGTCGTCACCACCCATCTCGAGCCGGTCGAGGACGAGATCTCGCACTACGACATCGACATCCATTAGGAGCGTGTGGGGCGGAGGCCACTCACAACGACCTGACCAGGAGTGCGCAAAGGGGCCTATGCCCTGCACGCTCCTAGGCGAGCGCTCGATCCAGGATGGCCTCGACGTGGACCCGCGCTGTGTCGACCACCGGCACCGGCAGGTCGCCCTCGGCCAGCACCAGGGGGAGCTCGGTGCAGCCGAGGATCACGCCGTCTGCGCCGCGGCGTTCGACGGCCTCCCGACACAGCGCGAGCAGCCGGCTGCGCGTCTCGGGCCGGACGCCGGCGACCGCGAGCTCCGTGTAGATCGCGTGGTCGACGCACTGCCTCCCTTGCTCGTCGGGGATGAGCACGTCGATGCCGTCGGCGGCCAGACGCTCGCTGTACATCGGACTTTCCATCGTGGTTCGCGTGCCGAGCAGGAGGGGCCGCCGCAGGCCCAGCGCCACCGACGCGCGGCACGTCGCCTCGACGATGCTGACCAGCTCGAGGCGGGTCCCCGCCTGGATCGCCTCGAAGTACAGGTGGGGCGTGTTGGCGGTCAACGCGCCGACCTCGGCCCCGGACGCCCGCAGGATCTCGCAAATCCCGGCCAGGTGAGCGGCCAGCTCATCGGTGCGACCGGTACGCTGAAGCCCGGCCATCATGGCCAGGTCGAGGCTGTAGACGATGACGACCGGGTTGCGCAGCGGGTCAGGGTCCCGCAGCCGCTCGCGCGCCGAGCGGATGAGAAGCCGGTAGTACTCGAGGGTCGACTCGGGGGTCATCCCGCCCACCAGGCCGATGGTGCGCGTCACGCTTCTCCCTCCGGCCTGGCGCGGGCGCTGCGGACGACCTCGTACACCAGGGGCATGACCGAAAGCACGATGATGGCGAGGATGACGAGCGAGAAGTGCTCTCTCACCACCGGCAGGTTGCCGAAGAAGTAGCCGGAAAGCACGAACAGGGCGACCCAGAGGCAGCCGCCGAACACGTTGTAGGCGAGGAACCTCGGGTACGACATGGTGCCGATGCCCGCGACGAACGGGGCGAAGGTCCGGATGATCGGGATGAAACGCGCCAGCACGATCGTCTTGCCGCCGTGCTTCTCGTAGAAGCGGTGCGTCCGCTCCAGGTACTCCTTCCTCAGGTAGCGGACGTCCTCCTTGAACACGCGCGGGCCGACCTTGCGGCCGATCCAGTAGTTCGCCGTGTCGCCGAGGATCGCCGCCGCAGCGAGCAAAACCAGCAGGATCTTCAGGTCGAGCGAGCCGATCGCCGCGAAGGCCCCTGCCGCGAACAGCAACGAGTCCCCGGGCAGGAAGGGCGTCGCGACCACGCCGGTCTCGAGGAAGATCACGATGAAGAGGATGAGGTAGGTCCAGGTTCCGTAGGTCTGGAGGATCTCTCCCAGATGCTTGTCCAGGTGGAGGAACACGTCGATCAGGTATCTGAGAAGCTCCATCCAATCCCTCCGGCGACCCTGCCCTGGCCACCGTCCACCCGCAGCGGAACGGCATTGTAGCCCCTTCCGGCCGGACTGCCGTCCAGCCGGAGTGTGGAGCTCTCACCGGGATACGGCCGAGGTCCTCGTCTCGCTGGCCATCGGAGTTCGATCGCTGCCGCACGCTGCCAGTTCGGACAGCTCCGCAGTCGGCGGCGGCCGCTCGCTCTGCCGGACCCAACCACCGGCAGCGCGCGAGCCGTCACCTCACTCAGGGCCCGTCACCCTGAGCGGGCTCGCCGCCGAGAGATTCCGGTCCGCTGGGACCCTCGAACGCCCCCATCTTCCGCGGCCGCAGGAGGGATGCCACGATCGACGCGGCAATGATGCCAACGACGACTGCGAGCGAGACAATCGTGTCCATCTTGTACGGTGAGTGCGCGAGCAGCATCTTCACGCCCACGAACGACAGCACCACGCCGAGGCCGATCTTCAGGTAGTGGAACTTGTCCATCACGCCGGCGAGGGCGAAGTAGAGCGAGCGCAGGCCGAGGATGGCGAACACGTTCGAGGTGTAGACGATGAACGGATCGGTGGTCACCGCGAAGATCGCCGGGATGCTGTCGACGGCGAAGATCAAGTCGGAGAACTCGACCAGCAGCAGGACCACGAACAGCGGTGTGGCGTGGCGCAAGCCGTTTTCGACGACGAAGAACTTGTCTCCACGGTAGTCGCTGGTCACCGGCATGAGCCTCTTGAACAGGCGCACCACCGGATTGCGCTCAGGGTGGATCTCCTCCTCGCGCTTGAGCACCATCTTGATCCCGGTGAGGATCAGGAAGGCGCCGAACAGATAGATGATCCAGGAGAACTTGGCGATCAGCGCCGCGCCGAGCGCGATCATCGCCGCCCGCATCACCAGCGCGCCGAGCACGCCCCAGAACAGCACCTTGTGCTGGAAGATCGGCGGCACCGCGAAGTACGAGAACAACATCGCGAACACGAACACGTTGTCGACGCTGAGCGACTTCTCGATGACGTAGCCGGTGAAGAACTCGAGCGCCTTCTGCGAGCCGGAGAAGTGCCAGATCCCGGCGTTGAACAGCAGGGCCAGTGCGACCCACACGACGGTCCACGTCAGGGACTCCTTGAAGCCGACCACGTGGGCCTTGCGGTGGAAGACACCGAGGTCCAAAGCCAGCATCGCCAGCACGAACACGTTGAACCCGATCCACAGCCACGTCGAGTCGCCCATGATTACCTCGCTATCAATACCCTCAATGCACGGGGCGCGCGGGGAATTCCACGGGCAACGCCGCAGCCCACCAGACGCCGGGGTCACCACCGCCAGCCAATGCGAGAGGCGGTCAACCGCTGCCGTCGGATCTCGCGCGCAGAAGGGCCACCGGCCACCTCTTCGGCGCTGACCCAGAGCCCGCGAATGCGGCAGGTGAGGGCATCAATCGCTGTGGCCGGCGCCTCCCAACTCGACACCGCCTCCAGTCTGTGCCCCGGCCCGGTCTCCGGCAGCGCCGGCTGGCATCTGGGATCAGACGGCCAGGGGCGGATGTGACCAGGGGCCGGGTCAACCCCCCGATGCCGCGCCGCCCCTTGATTTCTGGGCGGATTTGCGTCTACGGTTGCTCGCAAGTTCAAGCAAGCGCGGGAAGGAGGTGTCATGAAGATCACGTCCCTGTCGTATTGGCAGGCGATGCGGGCCAAGGGGTACTCGCGCCGGGAGTTCCTCGAGTTCTGCTCGTACGCCGCGGCGGTCTCCGGCCTCGGCTCGGGCGCCTTCTCACGGGTCGTGGAGGCGTTCGAGACCAAGCCGCGACCGCCAGTACTCTGGCTCCACTTTCAGGAATGCACYTGCTGCAGCGAGAGCTTCATCCGCTCGTCGCATCCAATCGTCGCCGACGTCGTCCTCGACCTGATCTCACTCGACTACTCCGAGACCCTCCAGGCAGCGGCCGGCCACCARGCCGAAAAGTGCCTCCACGACACCATGGAGAARTACCCCGGCCAGTATGTCCTCCTGGTCGAGGGMTCGGTSCCGGTCAAGGATGGCGGCGTGTACTGCATGATCGGCGGTCGGACCGCTCTCCAGATCCTCGAGGAGGCGGCCGACAAGGCTGCCGCCGTGATCGCGTGGGGCAGCTGCGCCTCCAACGGCTGCATCCAGGGCGCCTCCCCGAACCCGACCGGCGCCACCCCGATCCACAAGCTGATCAGGCCGCCGGTGATCAACGTCCCCGGCTGCCCGCCGATCGCAGACGTGATGACCGGGGTCATCACTCACCTGGTGGTCCTCGGCCACGCTCCGGAGCTCGACACCCAGGGCCGCCCGAAGTCGTTCTACTCGCGCCGGGTCCACGACACCTGCTACCGCCGCGCCTACTACGACGCCGGCCTGTTCGTCGAGGCCTGGGATGACGAGAGCGCCCGCAAGGGCTTCTGCCTCTATAAGATGGGCTGCCGTGGCCCGGTCACCTACAACGCCTGCTCGGTGACTCGCTGGAACGGCAACCTCAGCTACCCGATCCAGTCCGGCCACGGCTGCATCGGCTGCAGCGAGGCCAACTTTTGGGACAACGGTCCCTTCTACCAGCACCTGGCTTCGTTCCCCGGCTTCGGCATCGAATCCACCGCCGACACCATCGGCACGATCATCGGCGTCGGCGCGGTGGCCGGCGTCGCGGCCCACGCGGTCAGCACCAACCTCCGCAAGCGGAAGCTGATCCGCGAGAACATCGACGAGTCGGTCCGCGGCCCCGGTGGCGCCGGAGCCAGCACCCCGAAGGGAGGTGAGCCGAAATGACCAGGATCGTTGTCGACCCCATCACGAGAATCGAAGGCCACCTCCGAATCGAGGCGGTGGTCGAAAACGGCCGCATCACGGACGCCTACAGCTCGGGAACCATGGTCCGCGGCTTCGAGAAGATCCTCAAGGGACGGGACCCGCGCGACGCCTGGGCGTTCACCGAGCGCGCCTGCGGCGTCTGCACCACGGTTCACGCCCTCGCCAGCGTCCGCGCGGTGGAGGACGCTCTGGGCATCGTCGTTCCAAAGAACGCTGAGCTGATCCGCAACCTGATGTTCTGCGCCCAGTACGTGCAGGACCACGTGATCCATTTCTACCACCTGCACGCCCTCGACTGGGTGGACGTGGTCAGCGCCCTCTCCGCCAACCCCGACGAGACCTCGCGGCTGGCCCAGTCGCTGTCGGCGTGGCCGAAGTCCTCCCCCGGCTATTTCAGGGACGTCCAGCAGCGGGTCAAGACCTTCGTGGAGTCTGGACAACTCGGCATCTTCGCCAACGCCTACTGGGGTCACCCGGCGTACAAGCTGCCGCCTGAGGTCAACCTCCTGGGGGTGACCCACTACCTCGAGGCGCTGGCGTGGCAGAAGGAGCTGATCAAGATCCACACCATCTTCGGCGGCAAGAATCCGCACCCGAACTACCTGGTCGG
>PQAJ01000119.1 GCA_003105185.1 Holophagae bacterium | reverse complement strand
CGACGGTGTCGCCGGGGACCGGCAGCCGTCCGAGCTCGCCGAACAGGAAGCCGCCGAGAGTGGCGTACTCGTCGGCGTCGAGGGCAGCTCCATAGCGCTTGTTGAACTCGACGACGGGCGTCGCGCCCGGCAGCAGGGTCCCCTCCGGCGTCTCGACCGCTGCCATGAGGTGGCGCTCGACCCGGTCGTGCTCGTCGAAGATCGGGCCGACGATCTCCTCGAGCAGGTCCTCCATCGTCACGAGGCCGGCGGTGCCGCCGTACTCGTCGAGGACGACCGCGAGGTGGACCTTGAGCCGCTTCATGTCCACCAGGACGTCCTCGACCTCCTTGGTCCGCGGCACGAACAGCGGCGGGCGCGCGAGAGTCACGAGCTCGGCGCCCGGGTTGGCGCGCAGCGCTGCCAGCACGTCCTTGGCGTGCACGACTCCGACGATGGCGTCGATCGTGTCGGCGATCACCGGGTAGCGGGAGCGCCTGGCCGCCGCGACCCGGTCCGCCGCTTCCTGCACGCTGAGCGACGCGGGCAGCACGATCATCTCAGTGCGCGGCGTCATCACGTCGCCGGCGGTCTTCTCGCTGAACTCGAACACTCCCTCGAGCATTCTGGCGTCCTGGACGCCCAGCGCGCCGCCTTCACCGCTCTGCTCGACCAGCATCCGGATCTCCTCCGGCGAATGCAGCCTCCCGTGGTGGCCGGGCGGACGCAGGCCGAGCAGGGAGACGAGGCCGTTGGCGATCCCGTTGAGCAGTGCGATCGGCCCGGCCATCAGCCACGAGAAGCCGAGSAGCGGCGCGACGACCGCCGCGCTGATCTTCTCCGGGTAGAGGAGGGCGAGCGTCTTCGGGACCAGCTCGCCGAGYACGATGTGGAGCACGGTGATGATCGCGAACGCGATCGCGGAGGCGACGGTGTGGGTGGCCACGACTTCGAGCCTGTCGGGAAGCCAGTGGAACAGGCCGTCGACGACGTGGGCGAGCGCSGGCTCGCCGGCCCAGCCCAGGCCGAGGGAGGCCAGGGTGATGCCGAGCTGGGTGGCCGAGATGTAGCGGTCGAGCGTGCGCAGCGCCTTGCGCGCCAACCGGGCACGGCCGTCGCCGGCCCGCGCCATCTCGTCGAGCCGGGTGGTGCGCGCCCCGACGAGCGCGAACTCCGCCGCCACGAAGAAGGCGTTGGCAGCCACCAGCAGCACCACCAGCGTGATGCCGATCGCGGTCGGGACGGGCTGGGTCGCGGTCTCCATCCTCGCTCGCAGGTTTCGCCGGCGGTTCCGTGGCTCGGTCGAGTCACGCGGGCTTCGCCGACGGGTTCGCCCTCAGTCGTCTGGCAGCTTCCACAATACCGTCTTTCAGCCCTTCCCGCACTCCCTGCGAAGGGGACCTGGCCTGACGGTGGCGGTGCGAGTTGCCGGTCCATCGGGACGGCGCTAGACTTCGCCCAACCGCAGCGGAGATGGTGATGGTTTGGAGGCACGACGTGGCGGCCGACCATCCGACGGGTTCCCCGCGTTCTCACCGCCTGCGGCGTGGAGCTCCCATGCACAAGCTGAAGGTGTCGCTCGGCGCGCTGCTGGTGCTGCTGGCTGCCCCTCTGCTCCGCGGTCAGGCGGTGGTCAACCCGCGAACCGGAAGCCTGGAGGTTGCTCGGACGGATCTGGTGGTGCCGACTGGCGCGATCTCCCTCGAAATTGCGAGGTCGACGGCGGACCTCTCTCTGCCCGCGGGCCTGCTGGGACCCGGTTGGAGGTTGAGCTGGGAGTCCACGCTCCGGCGCGCGGGGGACCTGGCGATCATCGAAGACGGCGCGGCGACCTCGTACTTCTTCCAGCAGGGCGAGCCGGGCCAGTACCGAAACGAGAGCGGCGAGCGGCTCGAGTTTGGCCCGACCGCTAGCGTCTGGACCCGCCTCGATGGGACCCGGGACATCTTCGACGCTGCGGGCCGGCTGAACCGCCGCGATTTCGGCAATGGCAATGTCGCGACGCTTCGCTACGAGGCGGATGGGGCCCTTTCCCGCATCGATGCGCCGCGAGGCGTATCCGTGCGCTTCGTCCAGGGTGCGGACGAAAGGCTGGCAGCCATCGAGAGCTCGTCCGGCGGCCGGGTCGACTACACGTACTCGCAGGGTTTGCTCGCGGAGGTGAGGGTCAACGGAGGCGCCCCCGTTCGCTACTCGTACGACGCGTCGGGCAGGCTCGCAGGCATCGACGACCCGGCCACGGGGTTGCGGGAGTTCTCGTATGACCAGGAAGGCCGCGTCAGCGCCGTGCGCTGGGCGGACGGCAGCATCGAGCGCCATGAGGTCGACCCTTCGGGAAACTCCTACCGCTTCACCGACGCTGCCGGCGGCGTTACAACCGTCACCCGGACACCCGGCAGCCGCCGCGAGGAGACCACGGACCCGATCGGCCGGCGGACCGTCGTCGAGTACAACGAGGCCGGTCGACCGGAGTTGGTGACCGATGCCGGTGGAGCGACCACCCGCTATGCCTACGACGAGCTCGGGAGGAAAGTCGAGGAGAACGACTCGCGCACTGGAACCATCAGATATGAGTACCTCGGCGACACGGAGCTGCCCCGCGTCGTCAACTACCCGGACGGCACGCAGCTGCTGCTGGAATACGACGGTCAGAGGAACCTGATCGAGGTCCGCGACATGGCGGGCTCGCGCATCGAGCTCACCTACCTTCCAGACGGACTGCTCGAGTCGGTGCAGGGCGCCGGGATTCCGCGGCGCAGCTTCACCTACGACGCGAGCGGCCGCCTCGCTTCGAGCACCGATGCGCTGAGGCAGGTGACGCGGCTCGAGTACGACGAGCGGGGAAACCTCGTGCGCCGGATCGACCCTGCCGGCGGGCTCCACCAGTACAGCTACGACGAGCAGGACCGGTTGGCCGCTGCAACGGATCCCGCCGGCTCGACCACGCGCTACGCCTACGACAGCCAGGGGCGGCTGACGAGCGAGACTGACCCTGCCGGCGCCGTCACCCGCTACGACTACGACGTGCGCGGCCGGCTGAGCGCCGTGACCGATGCGGTGGGCCGAACCATCCGACTCCAGTACGACGGCGTGGGCCGGCTCGTCGCCGTCGCCGACCCGCTCGGCAGCGTTCACCGGCTCGAGTACGACCTTGCCGGACGGCCGGTGCGAGCCACCGATCCGCTGGGAGGCTTCGCCACGATGGCGTACGACGCCCTGGACCGGATCATCGCGGTGACCAATCCGGCCGGCGGCGGGCGCCGCTTCGAGTACTCCCCGGAGGGCCTCGTGGCGGGCGTCCTCGACTCGAACGG
>PQAJ01000118.1 GCA_003105185.1 Holophagae bacterium | reverse complement strand
CTCGACCACGGAGCCTACGTGCCGCTGGTCGCGATGTACCCGGGAGCCGACGTGCCGGTGCTGCAGGTCTCGATGCCGGTGCTCGATCCCGAGCAGCTCTTCGAGCTCGGCCGCGCGCTCGCGCCGCTGCGCGACGAGGGGGTGCTGGTGTTCGGGAGCGGGTTCCTCACGCACAACATGGCCTTTGCGTTCCGTCCTGGGATCCCGGCGTGGGCGCGCGAGTTTGATGCCTGGGCGGCCGACGCGCTGTCCCGCTTCGATCTCGACGCGCTCAAGGACTTCCAGGCCCGTGCCCCGACCGCGCGGATGGCGCTGCCGACCTGGGAGCACTACGCGCCGCTGCTCGTCGCCCTCGGCGCCGCGGCCGCTGAACGCCCCCAGGTGTCCTTTCCGATCACCGGATTCTGGATGGACGGCGCGTTCACCAAGCGCTCGGTGCAGTTCGGGTGAGCCGTGGCCAGGGCGTCCGCAACCAGGCACGGATTGCGAAGCGGGCGGATGCCCTAGCCCCTTACTCCTAACCCCTCCTTCGGGTCGGTGCGCTGCTTCCACAGCTTGTAGATCGCCGGGTAGACCAGCAGCTCGAGCAGGAACGATGTGACGAGGCCGCCGATCATCGGCGCCGCGATCCGCTTCATCACGTCGGCGCCGGCCGAGGTCGACCACATGATGGGCAGCAGGCCCATGAACGCGGCCGTGACCGTCATCATCTTCGGCCGCACCCGTTTGACCGCACCGTGGACGATCGCCTCGTCGAGGCCGCCCGCGGCTGCGAGCAGACCCCGTTTCTTGTAGTCCTCGTAGGACAGGTCGAGGAACAGCAGCATGAACACCCCGGTCTCGGCGTCGAGGCCGAGCAGGGCGATCATGCCGACCCAGGCGGCGATCGACACGTTGTAGTGGAGGAAGTGGAACAGCCAGATCGCGCCGATGGCCGAGAACGGCACGGCGAGCATGACGACGGCCGCCTTGAAGGCCGACTTCGTGTTGGCGACGAGGAGGATGAAGATCAGCGCCAGGGTGATCGGCACCACGACCTTGAGCCGCTCGCGGACGCGGATCATGTTCTCGTATTGCCCGGACCACTGGAGGACGTAGCCGGGCTGGAGGGCGAGCTCCTCGCGCACGGCCCGCTTGGCTTCCTCGACGTAGCCGCCGATGTCACGGCCCGTGATGTCGACGTAGACGTAGCCGGCGAGGAAGCCGTTCTCGTCGCGGATCATCGCGGCGCCCTGGACGAGCTGGACGTCGGCGAGCTGGGCAAGCGGCACCTGCGCGCCGGATGGTGTGGGCACGAGCACGCGTTGCAGCTGGTCGATGTCCTCGCGCAACTCGCGGGGATAGCGAATGTTTACCGGGTAGCGCTCGCGGCCTTCGATCGTCGTGGTGACGTTGTCGCCGCCGATCGCGGTCACGATCACGTCTTGCATCTGTGCGATCGTCAGGCCGTAGCGGGCGAGCTGGTCGCGGCGTGGGACGATGTCGACGAAGTAGCCACCCGTGACCCGCTCCGCGAACACGCTGCGGGTGCCGGGGATGTCGCGCAGGATGCCTTCGAGGTGCTCGCCGATGCGCTGGATCTCCGCCAGGTCGGCGCCGAACACCTTGATGCCGATCGGTGTTCGGACGCCGGTGGTGAGCATGTCGATGCGCCCCTTGATCGGCATCGTCCAGGCGTTGGTCACGCCGGGGATCTTCAAGGCGCGGTCCATCTTGTCGACCAGCTCCTCCCATGAGATGCGGTCCGGCCAGATCGGCCGGAGCAGCGGCTTGATCCAGTCGGGCGCCCACGCGGTGTACCACCGCTGCTTGGCCTCCCACTGGGTCTCGGGCTTGAGGACGACGGTCGTCTCCATCATCGAGAACGGCGCAGGATCGGTGGACGTCTCGGCGCGACCGGCCTTCCCGAACACGCGTTCGACCTCAGGGAAGCTCTTCAGCACCTTGTCCTGGGTATCCAGCAACTCGCGGGCCTGCTGCACCGAGATCCCGGGCAGGGTGGTGGGCATGTAGAGGATGGTGCCCTCGTTGAGCGGCGGCATGAACTCGGTGCCGAGCTTGAAGTAGAAGGGCACCGAGACCGCCACCAGGGCGATCGCCGTGGCGATCACCAGCTTCGGGAAGCGCAGCACGAAGCGGCACGCCGGCTCGTAGATCCTGAACAACACCCGGCTGATCGGGTGTCTCTCCTCGGAGTGGTAGGTGCCGACCATGGTCTTGGTTGCGAGCCATGACAGGAACCTCGGCTTGAACGTGAAAGGGTCCATCCGCGTGAACAGCATCCGCATCGCCGGGTCGAGGGTGATGGCGAGCAGCGCGGCGAGGGCCATCGCGAGGTTCTTCGAGATGGCGAGCGGCTTGAACAGGCGTCCCTCCTGGTCGACCAGGGCGAAGACCGGAATGAACGCGACCGCGATCACCAGCAGGGAGAAGAAGACCGACGGACCGACCTCCTTGAGCGCCTCGAGGCGGACCGCGTGGAAGTCGCCCTTCCTGCCGTCCGCCTCCCAGTGGTGGAGCTTGTTGTAGGCATTCTCCACCTCGACGATCGCTCCGTCGACGAGCACGCCGATCGAGATGGCGATGCCGGCCAACGACATGATGTTGACCGTGACCCCCATGTAGTACATCGGGATGAACGCGAGCAACACTGAGATCGGGATCGTCGCAATGGGCACGAGCGCAGAGGGGATATGCCACAGGAATAACAGGATCACCAGCGAGACGATGATCATCTCGATGGTCAGCTCGTGCTTCAGGGTGTCGATGGCGCGCTGGATGAGGTCGGAGCGGTCGTAGGTGGTGACCACCTCGACGCCGGAGGGCAGCGACGACTCGAGCTGGTGGAGCCTCTCCTTGACGCTCCCGATGACGTTGAGCGCGTTCTCTCCATGACGGATGATGACGATGCCCCCCACGTGGTCGCCGAGGCCGTCGAGGTCGGAGATGCCGCGGCGGATCTCGGGCCCAAGCTGGACCTGCGCCACGTCCTTGAGCAGCACCGGGACGCCGCCCGGGCTGACCTTGACGACGATCTGCTCGAAGTCGGCGACCGAGTGGGCGTAGCCGCGGCCGCGCACCATGAACTCAGTGCCGGCAAACTCGAGCAGGCGCCCGCCGACCTCGTTGTTCGAGCCTTTGACTGCCGCGACCACGTTGTCGATCGGGATGTTGTAGGCGGCGAGCCGGTTGGGGTCGACGGTGATCTGGTACTGCTTGACGAAGCCGCCGATGGACGCGACCTCGGCGACTCCCGGCACCGACTGCAGGGCGTAGCGCAGCGTCCAGTCCTGGAAGGAGCGGAGCTGATCAAGGGTGTGTTTTCCGGAGCGGTCGACGAGCGCGTACTGAAAGACCCAGCCGACCCCGGTCGCGTCTGGCCCGAGCTCGGTCTCCACGCCCTCCGGCAGGCGCTGCTGGATCTTGGACAGGTACTCGAGGACGCGCGAGCGCGCCCAGTAGATGTCGGTCCCGTCYTGGAAGATGACGTAGACGTAKGAGAAGCCGAAGTCGGAGAAGCCGCGGATCGCCTTGACCCTCGGCGCGCCGAGCAGGGACGAGATGATCGGGTACGTGACCTGGTCCTCGATGATGTCGGGCGAGCGGTCCCAGCGCGAGTAGATGATCACCTGGGTGTCCGACAGGTCGGGCAGGGCGTCGAGGCGGATCTCCTTCAACGTGTAGATGGCCAGCGCGCAGAGCGCGGCCACGCCCAGCAGCACCAGCAGCCGGTTGTTGGCGGAGAACTCGATGATCCTGCGGATCATGGCCCGGCTCCCTGCTGATCGCCGCCGCTGCTCATCCCGGCGATCGCGGCGCGCAGGCGCGACTCGGAGTCGAGCAGGAAGTTGGCGCGGACCACCACCTCCTCACCCTCGGCCACGCCGGAGAGGATCTGCGCCTTGCCGTCCGAGCGAACGCCGACCCGCACGTCGCGCGGCACGAACACGCCGTTGCCCCGGCTCACGAACACGACCTGCCGCTCGCCGGTGTCCAGCAGCGCGGAGTCCGGGATGACGATGCCCTCCACCGCCTCGCTCTCGAGCTCGACGTTCGCGAACATGCCGGGCTTGAGCGCCATCCCGGAGTTGGGGAACTCGAAGCGGACCGTCAGCGTGCGGGTGTCGGCTTTGAGGGTGGGGTTGATGAACGCAATGCGGCCCTCAAGTCGTGTGGCCGCGTCGTAGGGGAGGGTGACGATCGCCTTGTCGCCGAGATGGAGGACTTTTGCCTCGTACTCGTAGAAGTCGGCCTCTACCCACACCTGCGACAGGTCCGCGACGGTGAACAGCTCCATCGCGGGATCGATCTGCTGGCCCTCGAACACGTCCTTGACGGTCACGAAGCCCGACACCGGAGCGTCGAGGGTGACCGAGCGCTCGGTCTCGCCCGAGCTCTCGAGGCGGGTGATGAACGCATCGGGAACGTCATAGAGCTCGAGCCGCCGGCGCGCCGCCTTCACCAGGTCGTCGCCGCCCTTCCTGACCTCGGGCAGCTCGGACGAGGCGAAGCGGCTCGCCGTCTCGCGGGCCCTGAGGTACTCCTCCTGGGTTGCAAGCAGGTCCTGGGAGTAGATCGAGAGGATGGGCTCGCCCTTGGTGACGTACTGCCCCGTGAAGTTGACGTAGAGCTTCTCGACCCAGCCGGGGATCTTGGTGTGAACGTGGCGGATGCGGGTCTCATCGGCGGTGACGGTGCCGACGGCGCGGATCGTCCGGGCCAGGCGCTCCTGGGTTGCGGCGGCTGTCTGCACGCCGGCGAGCCGGAGACCCTCAGAGCTGATCTCCACCGTGGCGTGTCCTGCGATCCCCGGCGCTGCTGTCTCGGCGTGTTCGTCGGCGTAGACGGGGACGTAGTCCATCCCCATCTCATCCTTCGCCGGGACCGGCGAGGTGACCGAGGGATCCATCGGGCTGCGGTAGAAGAGCACCTTGCGGCCACCCGCCGCAGCCCCGGCGCGTTCTGCCGCGGCCTCATGGGGGGCGGGCGTGATGGATGCGGGGGCCGGCGTGGTCTCGCTGGTGGAGACCAGGTCCATGCCGCACTTCGGGCATTTCCCCGGCTTGTCCGAGGTGACCTCCGGGTGCATGGGGCAGACGTAGGCCGGGACCGTGGTCGGCGCGGTCCGAGTCTCCACTGGCACCAGCCGCATGCCGCAGATCGGGCAGTCCCCGGGCCGGTCCGAAACGTATGTCGGGTGCATCGGGCAGTGGTACTGGGTCGCGGCCTGCTCGCTCGCACCGCAGCCCTGCAGGCTCAGCGCCGCCGCGGCAGCGACCACCACCAGAACAACGACGAGTGTCGGTACAGCCTTCATTCCGCGTCTCCTTCGGGAGCGGGCGCCGGAGCGACCAGCGCCTCCAGTTGAGCCCAGACCGCAAAGCGGTCGGACTCGCGGCGGGCGAGCTCCGCGCGCGCCTCGAGCCAGAGCTCGAAATCCTCGATGACGGTCGAGAAGTCGCCGCGGCCCGCCAGGTATGAGGCCCGGGCGGCGTCGACGGCGGCACTGGTCTGCGGCACGATCGCCTCCCGATACCGCAGGAGCTGGCGATCGGCCTGCTCCCGCTCGGCCACCAGGCGGGCCGCCTCGGCCCGCGCCAGGGCGACGGCGTCACGCAGCTCGGCCTGGGCCATCGCCAGCTCGTGCTCGGCGGCGCGGATCGCCGGCTTCTGTTTTTCCTCACGCCAGAACGGGATCTCCACCCCGAAGCGCAGGATCAGCGCGGGATCGAGGTCGCCCCGGTACCCGAGGCCGGCGCCGGCCGACAGGTTCGGCTTCGCTTCGAGACTCACCACCGCCAGCCGCCGCTCGGCGTCGTCCACTGCGCGCGCGGCCACCGCCACGTCAGGGCCGTTGGCCTCGGCCAGCTCCTCCCACGAGCCCTCGGGGAAGGCTGGCGGCGGCAGCTGAGCCACCTCGCCGAGCGGGTCGCCGCCGGGCTGGTCGAGCAGCCGGTTGAGGCTGGCGACCATCCGCGAGCGCTCGCCGAGCAGGTCGTCGAGCTGCTCGGCCACCCGCGAGCCCTCGAGCTGAGCCTTGACCACCGCTTCCTGCTCGGCCTCACCTGCGGCGTACCGCGCCGCCACGGTCTCGGCGAGCATGTCCAGCAGCTCTTCGGCGGCGGCCAGTGCCTGCCGCTCACGGTCCGCGGCGTAGAGGCGGGCGTAGACGACGCGAACCTGGGCTGCGAGCGTGCGCCGGGCCAGCTCGAGCCGGGCCGCTTCGACCTCGGCCTGGGCGGTCGCGCGGTCGCGCGCCGCAGTGCGCTTGCCGGGCCACAAGAGGTCCTGGCGGACCTCGACCGACAGCATGGACATCTCCATGCTCCCGAGGGTGAGGTCGTCCAGGCCGATGTTCTGCAGCACGGTCTCGGCCATTGGGTTGGGCAGCGCCCCGGCCGGCGCCACCATCTCGCGAGCGGCGGAAAGGCGCGCCTCGAGCGCATCGAGCGACGGCGAACGATCGAGCGCCAGGGCGACGAGCTCCTCGACCGGCGGTGCGGCGGTGTCCGCCACCGCACCGGGAACCAGGGCCAACGCAGTCGTCATGGTGACGCCAAGCGCGGTTGCGTGGAAACGGGCAGACATGATGCCTCCTCTCTGGACCGTCACAAAGGCAGCACGGGCACAGCCCGGCTGCGGGAGGTCAGTGGAGGCTCAGATCAGCAGCGCACACTCGATCAGGTAGATGAGGGGACCCGAAGGAACGCAGCTGCCGAGCGAGGCATCGTTGCTGCCGGGTGCGGGCGCCGGTTCGGCGACCGCCGCCGGCACGTGGGCGCCGAGGGCCGCGAGCTCGCTCGCCCAGCTTCCGAGCGTCGGCGGCGCGGGCAGCGGGACGGCTGGGGCCGGCGCCGCAGCGCCACAGCCGCACGACGGCGGCGAGAGCTGCGTGGCCGGCTGCGGCTCGCAGCCGCAGGCGCCCGGGCCGCAGCAGCAGTCGTGCGCCGCCGCATCTGCCGGGCAGGCCATCGCCGCGCCGGCCGGTCCGATCCCGGCCATGGCTGCCATCACGAGCAAGACGGCGACGCGTCGCACGGAACTCATCGTACCAAGAAACCCTGGTCGCTGGGCCTGGATTCCTGGTTCTCTGCCGTTGGTTCCGGAAGCGGAACCACAAAGACACGAAGCCACGAAGGAGATCCTCTGAGTGGAGCCGGGTCGTTGGCGTGGTGCAGGTTCACCCCTGAGCCCGGCACTGAGTGCCAGGAGGACGCGTCTGCGACGCGCCCGATAAGGGACCTCGCTTTGTGCCTTCGTGACTTGGTGGTGGTCCGAGCGCGGGAGCGGGTCAGGCCCGCTGCAGCATGGCCGTCACGGCAGGACCGCGACCGGCGCCGCCGTGATGTTCCAGGTGAAGCCGGACAGGCCCGCCGGGTACGTGTAGATCGTCTCCCGAACCGGCTCGCCTTCGACCCACAGGTAGCGGTTGACCTCGCCGTGGTCGTCGTTGGCGACGTAGAGCTCGTCGATCCCATTCTCGTCGAGGTCAGCCAGGATTGCCGCGTGCTCGAAGCCCGACGAGTTCGCGTCGATCGAGGTCTTCGTCCACTCGGCGCGGGGGTCGGCGCCCGGGCGCAGCAGCCACAGCCCGCTCTTGTGCGCCGCCGCGACCATCTCGAGCCGGCCGTCGCCGTCGACATCCCCGGCGGTCAGGAAGCGGCACAGCTTGTCGTCCAGGGTAGCGATCACGGCGCCGCCGGCTGGGTCGGTGCCGGCGTCAAAACGCCGGATCTCGACCCGGCCGCCGGAGACCGCCTCGATCGAGACGTAGAGCTCGTCGGTGCCGTCGCCGTCGACGTCCTCGACCAGGATCTCCTTGGCGTGGCGGTCACCGAGGTCGGCGACCACTGTCCTGCCCTCGCCGGTCGCCGGCACGTAGCGGGTCACCTCGCCCGGCTGCGGCGTGCCGTCGAGCTTGTTGGGTGGGCTCGGCGTGGCGTAGACCTCGAGGATGCCGTCGCCGTTGAGGTCGCCGACCTCGACCTCGTGGACRAAGGTGTCGGGCTGGCGGTCGAGCTCGGTGACCTGGTAGGTTCCGTCGGCCATCGGACGGACCGTCGCCACGACACCCTGGTCGTGCGTCACCACCGCGAGGGTCGCGCTGCCGTCGCCATACAGGTCAGCCACCTCGGCCTCACGCATGCGGCTGAACTTGCCGCCGAAGTCCTTCTCCCAGATCACGGTCGGCTGCTGCCCGTGGCGCCACAGCTTGAGGATCGCCCGCGTGCCGCCGACGGTCAGCACTCCGGCCTCGCCGGGACGCGGCTCGTACGCCAGGGCCTTGTGGAAGACGTTGCTGTCCGGGTCGCTGATCGAACGGTAATGCCAGGCCTGGCCATCGTTGGTCAGGATGCCGAGCTGGGCCGGTTGCGGCACCGGCTTGCCGTCAGGCCCCTTCTCGAGCACGGCGAGGGCGAGCAGCAAACCGTTCGGCAGCGGCTTTGCCGGAGGCTTGGCTGGCGCGCAGCCGACCAGCAGCGCGGTCATCGCGATCAGGGCGAAGCACCAGAAAGCTCGGCGCATGGCTCATCTCCGTCGAGGGATCGGCTTCAGGCTCGCTGTCGCGAGCGCGCCGTATCGTACACCATGCTAGACTCCGCGCGCTGCCCGCAGGAGGTTGCGCACATGAAACACGGACGGAGCCTGGTCGTCCTCGCGACGGGGACCTTCATGATCGCGGCTGCGCTGTCGGCCGTCGGCTGTGGGGGCGGAGACCGTGACGTCGCCACCGCTCGCCCTGCATCGGGGGCGCGAGCGGTTATCCTGATCGCAGTCGACGGCCTGCGGGGCGATCGCTTCGGCGCGCATGGTGGCGCCGTGGCGACCCCGAGCCTTGACGCCATGGCGGGATCCGCGTCGCGCTTCGACTGGTGCTTCGCCCAGGCGCCTGATCCGGCGGCGTCTTTTGCCTCGCTGCTGACCGGTCTCTACCCGACCACCAGCGGCGTGCTGGAGGCCGGAGACCGCCTGCCGGACGCGGCGGTGTCGCTCGCGGAGGCGCTGTCGGCGGCCGGTCTCACCACCGCCGCCTTTGTCGAGGGCGAGCCGGGAGGGGACGACTTCGGCCTCCGGCAGGGCTTCTCGGTCTACGAGGCGAGCGCTGAGCCGGGCGCCGCGGCGAAGCAGTGGCTGCGCGACCATGCGCGCGAGAACTTCCTGCTCGTGCTCCGGGGCTGGTCGGTCGGGCTCGACGCCTCGCTCGGCACCGCCGTCGAGGGCGTGGAGCCGCCGGCTGGCTTCCTCGAGCGCCTCCAAGCGGTGCTGGCGTCGGCCCGCACTGACGCTCCGGTGGCGTTCGAACCGGCGGATCTCGAGTACCTGAAGCTGCTCTACGCCCGCCGCGTCGAGGCGGCCGACCGGGCACTCGGCGAGCTGCGCGCCGAGCTCGAGGAGCTCGGCCTGGCAGGGCGGGCGACCGTCATCCTGACCGGCACCGCCGGTCTCGACCTCGGACAGCACGGCCCCAACGGCGCCCAGTCGCTGCACGCGACCGTGACGCGGGTGCCTCTGCTGCTCTCGATTCCCGGTGGACGCGGCGCGGCCCAGACTATCGACAAGGTCGTCGAGCTCGTCGACCTCATGCCGACCATCCTCGAGCTCCAGGGCGTCGCGGTCCCGGCCGGCGTCCAGGGAGCCAGCTTGCTGCCGATCATCGACGGCACTGGCCGGCCACCCTACATCGCGTTCTCGGAGGCGCCGGGGCTCGGTCGCCAGCGGGCGGTCGCCCTTGGCGGGCTGCGCCTGGTGCAGTCGCTCGACGGCGGCAGCCGCGCGCTCTTCGATCTGGCCGCGGACCCGGCCGAGCTGACCGACATCGCCGCTGCACAGGCCGACAAGGTTGCGGTGATGGAGCGCCACCTCGAGGCCTGGGGCAAGTTGGTGGCCGCGGTCTCCCTCGACCCCGAGCTGCGGACCGCGGAGGAGCTCGACGACGCCACGCTCGATCAGCTCAGGAGCCTGGGGTATATCCAATAGGGAATAGGGGCGCTAGGGGTCGCCCTCGCCCGCTTGCGCGCCCGCTTTCGCTTCCGCCCCCGGTAGGCGAGGCGAGTACGAGGAGAGGGCGTCCTGCGGGCGTGCCATCTTTGGCGATTTCGGGACGACGTTTCTCCTCAAGACGTGCTCGAAACCTGAAATCGCCAAAGGTGGCAACCTGCCGACGGCAGCGGCTGTGGCCGTGGCCGCAATAGCTTGCGGCTTACGGCCACCCGCTGGTGACGGCTGGTCACCGCGACCGCCGGCCGCGAGTAACCTCGGGGAGCGCCTTCAGAGAATGGGCGCGAAGCGGTTCAGAGGACGGAGCGAACGAGCGGGCACGGGCACGGAGACGTTCACGGGCTCGGGCGCGGAAGCGGGATGACAGCGCGAAAGCCTGTGGCCTGGGGCCCTAGCTGAAGATCGAGCTGCCCACCATCTGCGACGGCTTCGCAACGCCGAAGTGCTCGAGGATCGTCACCGGCAGGTCGAGGATGCTCGGCACCTGCTTGGCGACCTTGCGGCTCGAGAACAGGCTGCCCGGTACCATCTGGTGGGCCATCGAGTGGTCGCCGGACCAGGCCCACGGGTTGAGGTTGATGACCTCGGAGCCGGTCGAGCCCATGAACGACTGCGACGAGTTGCGGTAGCCGGGGGTGTAACCGACCAGCAGCTCAGGCATCGTCGGCGTCATCACACCCGAGTAGAGCTCGTCCCGCGCGTAGACCTTGGCGACCGGCCGCATGCCGGTCTCCGGATCGGACACGGCCTCGAGCTCGCGCTGCAGCTTGGCCAGGATGCCGGCCGCCTGGCCGGGCTCGACGATGCCCTTGGCCTCGCGGTTCTTCAGGTTCAGGTAGAGGCCGTTGAAGCCCATCCCGTAAGCGACGGTGCGCGTCCAGTCGATGTCGAAGACCGAGGTCTCTTCCTTCTTCTCCGCGCCTGCGTTCAGCGTCAGCCAGCCGTTGTCGCGCAGCCACGTGTTGAGGTGGAACTGGCGGCCGAACTGGGCGAAGCCATGGTCCGAGCAGACCAGGAGCAGGGTCTTGTCGTCGACCGCCGGCAGCACCTTGCCCAGCAGCTGGTCCATCTTCGCGTAGAGGTCCGGGATGTAGCCGGCGAAGCGCGGGTCGGCTTCGCCGTGCTTGGGGTGGGTCGGGTCCATGTTGCGCCACAGCATGTGGGCGTCCTGGTCGGTGGACGAGACGTAGAAGTAGAACAGGCCCTCTCTGAACTCCGACCACTGTTGGTCAAAGAGGCGCATCTGCTCGTCGAGCAGCAGCTCGGCCTGCTTGGCGTACTGCTCGTCGTTGATGACCCGGTAGTCGAAGGCCTTGGTGTCGCAGGGCAGGCCCTTGGTCCAGAAGGCGCCGATGTCGCGCACGATTTCGGCCCCGTACTGGGCCGGGTAGGTCACCGGGCCGGCCTGGTCGGCGGGGTCGATGTTGATCGGCGTGATGTAGAGCTGGAAGTGCGGCCGCACCTGCTTGACCAGGAAGCGGGCGATGCCCGACACCGAGCCGATCACCGGCAGCAGGTCGAACTTCAGCCTCACCCACGGCGAGTACTCGCCCTTGGTGAGCAGGATCGTCTGGCCCTGGATGTCGAGCCGCACCGCGCGGTCGTGGCTCGGGTCGAGGTGGACGGTGAACGGCACCCGGGTTGTGTTGGCGTAGGGGTCGCGGTCGGTGGGCCGCTGGGTGCGCAGCGAGTTGACGGGGCCGAAGAGCTCGGCACGGACCACGTTGGCGTTGACGTCGACCCTGTGGACCGTCCCACCGGACAGGTTCGGGTAGTCCTCGAACGGGTCCGAGGTGTAGTAGCTGAACACCCCGTAGGCGTCGGTCAGGTCGGGCGTACCCATCCCCGAGATCGCCCGGGTGGCGGTCTCCTCGACCGGGTAGTTGGTGGGGATGCGCGAGATCCACGCCGGGATGCCCCGCTCGGTCAGGTACGACCAGAAGGTCCGGCCCTGGCGGAGGTTGACCGGCCCGCCGCCCTTGATCGGGAGGTGCACGTCACCGATCGAGAAGGTGAGCTCCGGGTCGCGGTTGGCGAAGATCGAGAACACCGGCAGGTAGGTGGCGGGGTCGCGGGTGATGAAGTCAGCGATGCCGTGGCTGCCCGGCGTGGTCCCGGTGATGAAGCTCGACCACGCCACCGGGCTCAGCGCCGGCATGGTGGTGGCGAGCTTCATGAACGAGCCCATCTCGGCGAGGCGCTTGAAGTTCGGGGCGCGGCCGGCGCTGATCAGCTGCTTGATCAGGAACGGGTCGAGGCCGTCCAGGCCGAGCACGACCACCCGCCGGTCAGTGGTCGACGAGCGACCGCAGGCAGCCGGAGGCAGCGACAGCCCGGCGGCGGCGGCGCTACCGGCCACCAGCCGGACGAAGTCCCGGCGGTCGAGTCCGTTGCTGGATCGCTCGTTGTGCTTCACTTGGCCGAACCCTTTCGATGTCGGGAGGGCCGACATCGGTACCACGTATGAGAACCATTGGCGGGGGATGTTATTCCTGGTGTTACGAGGCTGCAACCTGGTGTCGCCTGCGGACAGCTGATAGCCGGCGAGGGCCACAGTTGTCGTGCCCGTGCCCGTCTCTGTGCCCGTGCCCGACGAACGGATTCGATCGCAGTGGAGACGGATACGAAGACGGAGACGGGCACGAGGCGAAGTGTCATGCAGGAGTCGGGGGTCTGCCACTGGGGAAACGCGCTAGAATACGGCGGATCGCCGAGTCGGCGATCGTCGTTTTTGGAGCGAGACGCATGGCGAGCGACGGCAAGAAGGACCGCTACCGCGACACCCTGCAGCTGCCGAAGACCCCCTTCAGCATGCGCGCGGGGCTGCTGGCCAAGGAGCCCGAGCTGCAGGCGCGCTGGGCGGCGATGGGGCTGTATGACCGTCTCCGGTCGGCGCCGCACCCGCGCGGCCCCTTCGTCTTCCACGACGGCCCGCCCTACGCCAACGGCACCATCCACATGGGCCACCTGCTCAACAAGATCCTCAAGGACCTCGTGGTGCGCAGCCGATCGATGGACGGCCACGAGCTGCACTTCGTTCCCGGCTGGGACTGCCACGGACTGCCGATCGAGCACAAGGTCATGAAGGAGCTCGGCGAGTCGGCGGCTGCCCTGGGCACGATGGAGATCCGCCAGCGCTGCCACGACTACGCGCTCCACTACCAGCAGGTGCAGGCCGAGCAGCTGATCCGGCTCGGCACGATCGCCGACTACGATGATCCCTACCTGACCATGGACCCGGCCTACGAGGGCGCGGTGCTCGAGGTCTTCGCCGCGCTGGTCGGCCACGGCCTGGTTTACCGGGACCTCAAGCCGGTGCACTGGTCGATTGAGAACCGCACCGCCCTCGCCGATGCCGAGCTCGAGTACTACGACCGCGACGACATCAGCGTGTTCGTGCTGTTCGAGGTCGTCGACCCCTCGCTGCTGCCGGCGTCGCTGGGCGCGCCGGCCGGGGAGCCGGTGTCGCTGATGATCTGGACCACGACGCCGTGGACGCTGCCGGCGAACCTGGCGGTGGCGGTGGGACCATCCGCCGAGTACGCGCTGGCCAGAATCGAGCACGCCGGAACCACCCGCAACGTCATCCTCGCCGACTTCCTGCGGCCGGCGCTGCTCGACGGCGGCGGCGAGCTGCTCGGCCGGTGCCTCGGCGCCGCGCTCGCCGGCTCCGGGGTGCGCTACCGCCACCCGCTGTCCGAGCGCATCTGCCCGGTGGTGACCGCCGACTACGTCACCCTGGAGGACGGCACGGGCCTGGTGCACACCGCGCCGGGGCACGGCGAAGAGGACTACCAGACCGGGCTTCGCGAGGGCCTCGAGATCTACTGCCCGGTGCGCGAGGACGGGACCTTCGACGAGACCGCTCCCGCGTGGCTGCACGGTGTCGACGTCTGGCACGCCAACCCGCTGGTGGTCGAGCACCTGCGCTCGGCCGGCACCCTGTTCCGCTCCGAGAAGATCCGTCACAGCTATCCCCACGACTGGCGGGGCAAGACGCCGACCATCTTTCGCGCCACCGAGCAGTGGTTCATCGCGGTCGACCGCGCCTTCGGCGACGGCGGACGCTCGCTGCGCGAGCGCGCGCTGGAGGCCACTGAGTCGGGCATCGAGTTCGTCCCGGACTGGGGCCGCAACCGGATGCGGGGCATGCTGGAGTCGCGTCCCGACTGGTGCATCAGCCGGCAGCGGGCCTGGGGCCTGCCGATCCCGGCGTTCTCCGCCCCCGGCGGCGAGGTGCTGCTCACCGCCGCCTCGGTGCGGGCGGTGGCGCGCTTCGTCCGTGAGCACGGCTCCGACGCCTGGTTCGCCGAGCCGCCGCAGGCGATCCTCGCCGGCTACGATCCGGCTGCCGACGGCGACGCGCCGGACGCGATCCGCCAAGCGGGCGCCGCCGGTCTCGGCGCGCTGGCGAAGGGCACCGACATCTTCGACGTCTGGTTCGAGTCGGGCTCGTCGTGGAACGCGGTGATGCGCGAGCGCGGCATCGGTTACCCCTGCGACCTCTACCTCGAGGGCTCGGACCAGCACCGCGGCTGGTTCCAGCTGTCGCTGCTGCCCGCCCTCGGCGTGACCGGCGTGTCGCCGTTCAAGGAGGTCCTGACCCACGGCTTCATGGTGACGGCCCAGGGTCAGAAGATGTCGAAGAGCCTCGGCAACGCAATCGAGGTCGAGGATCTGCTCAAGCAGCACGGGGCGGACGTCTGCCGCTGGTGGACGGCGTCGCTCAACTACACCAACGACATCAAGGTTGACTGGGAGTTCTTCCGGGTGGCGAGCGACGAGTACCGCAAGGTGCGCAACACCATCCGCTTCATGCTCGGCAACCTCGCCGATTTCGACCGCGCCCGCGACCGCTACCAGTTCACCGAGGCCGACAGCAGCTCGCTCGACGCGTGGGCGATGGCGCGGCTCGCTGAGCTGATCAAAGTCGTGCGCGACGGCTACGAGCGCTACCAGTTCAGCCGGGTCGTCAACGCCCTGTTCGACTTCTGCAACGACACCCTGAGTGCGGTGCATCTGGCGGCGGTCAAGGACCGCCTCTATTGCGACGCTCCGGGGAGCCCGCGCCGGCGGCGCACTCAGACCGTGCTCGACGACACCGTGCGCGCCCTGATCCGGATGCTGGCGCCGATCCTCGTCCACACCGCCGACGAGGCTTGGCTGGCGCTCGCCGGTGACGGCGCGTCGCCGGCTGAAGGCTCGGTCCACCTCGAGAGCCTGCCGGAGCGCTTCGAGTTCGCCGCCGACCCGGGGTGGGAGGCGGCGATGGCGCTGCGCGGCGAGGCCCTCAAGCAGCTCGAGCTGGCCAAGGAGTCGCCCGGGATCTCGAACCCGCTCGACGCCGGCATTGTGGCCACTCTGCCCGCCGACGAGCTCGAGCGCATCCGGCCGCTGTCAGCGGAGCTCGCCGACCTGTGCGGCGTCAGCCGGTTCACGCTCGAGGAGGGCGCCGTGCGCTCGGTCGCGGTTGCCGACCTGCGCGGCGCAGCGCGCTGCGAGCGCTGCTGGAAGCGTGACGGCACGGTGCGCGAGCGCTCCGACGGCGGGATGCTCTCGGACCGCGACGCCGCGGTTCTCGGCCTGGGATGAGCGGGTTCTGGCACGCGACGGCGACCCCGATCCGCCTCTACAAGCGGTTCCTGTCGCCATGGCTGCCGCCGGCCTGCCGCTTCGAGCCGACCTGCTCGGTTTACGCCGCCGAGGCGATCGAGCGCCACGGCCTCTATGGGGTGTGGCTGGCGTTCCGCCGGATCCTCAAGTGCCAGCCCTTCCATCCCGGCGGGCCGGACCCGGTGCCGCCGCGCCGCGACCGAGGTGCGCCGCCCGCCTGACGGCCGCGGCAGCTCCCCGCCGCTCCCGTCCGAGTCCCCGATGCCGGATGCCAGGCTGGCCTGGGCCAGCAGATTCACCGCGTCGACTCGGGAAGGGGAACGGGCACGAGATCGGCGACGGGGGAGGACGCGGGTCGCCCGCAGGGATCGACAAGATGCTTGGAGGGACATGGCGCTAGAATGGACCTTCGAGCCTATGTCGACGCACGGCAGGGACCGAGCGGCGGACCGCGCAGCGACCGCGCGGCTCCGTCCGCCAGACGCGCCCCCGGAAGGCGAGCCGCGGGTGGACCGATCGGCCACGTTCGCCGGCCGGCCCGGCACGGCCCGCGGCGGCGAGATCCGCACCGAGGAGTACGCTGGGCGCATCGCCGAGGAGGTCGGGCGGACCTGGAGGCGGATGGGCTCGATCTGGCCGGGCACCGACTTCGCCGGGCTGGTGCCGCTGGTCGTCGACCCCAGCGGGACCTTCGTGATCCGCACTGACGGCTCGCTCACCGCCCGGCCGCGGTCCGAGTTCGATCAGCGGCTGCAGCTCTCCGGCCGGTTCCTGAACTTCGGGTTCACTCGCTACCGCGGTGCGCACGCGCCGTGGCTGGAGGTCCCGCCGAGCCCGCCGGGCCGCTCCAGGGCGCTCAGCGCCTACCGGGCCTTCCCGCGCGCCACGCTGGGCTTCGCGCTGCTGACCCACGAAGCGTTCCACTACTATGTCCAGACCGGTTGGCGGGACCTCGGCCGGCCGGCGCCCGTGCTCGAGCGCTACCCGCAGGACATCGAGGCCAGGCAGCGGCGCATCGAGATGTGGCTCGCCCTGCGGCGCGCCCTGCTCGAGCCCGAGCGCCAGGATCGTCTGCTCGCTGCGGCCGCATGGTGGTACCAGGAGTGGAAGGGACGCTGCCCGGACGAGGTCGCGCGCGTCGTCGATGTCGAGGTCCGCGAGGCGACCGCCCACTTCGTCGATGAGGCCGCGACCACCCGCGCCGCACTCGGGCCGGAGGCGCCGCGCGCCACCATCGACCGCGGTTTCCGGCGGCTCGTCGAGCTCGATCTCGACATTGCGGAGGTCTACGACGGCACAGTGACCTCAGAGGCCCACCACGCCGGCGCCCTCGCCTGCATGCTGCTCGATCGGCTCGGTCACCCGATGTGGCAGTGGGACGCCGAGGACGGCGTGCCGCCGCTCGAGTCGCTCCTCGGACCACGCACCGGGACGCCGCGCAGGGTCGGGGCCGAGGCCGAGGCGGTCCTCGACCGGGCGGTGCGGGCCCGCCAGCACCGCATCCGCCGGCCGATGGAGCAGCTGCTGCGCCGGCTCGCCACGCGCGGGGCGTTCTTCCTGGTGTTCGAGGGCCTCCCAGCCTCGGACGGCGCGTTCCGAAGCTCAGGCGCCTACCTCGTTGACGGCTTCCCCGGGATGGTCTTCCTGCCCGCCGTGTCCGGCACCTTCCGACTGGGCGACGGCGGTGTGTCGCTGCGCTCTGCGGCCCTGGTCTCCGGCATCGGCGCTGCCCCGTGCGCGGTTTCCGAAGCCGCGCTGATGCTGCCGTTGCCCGAGCTGCAGGGGCCTTTTGGCGACCGGCTGACCTTCCGGACCGATCAGGCCGAGGTCGACGTCGCGATCGAGCGGGTGGAAGCGGACCACGAGGGACGCATCCTGCTGTGCGCGGCCACCGCCGCCGCCGGTTCTCGTCGCTGATCGCCGTCGGGCGCGGGAGGGGAGTGAGGAGAGAGCCCCCCTGGTCCCTCACTTTGCGGTACCATCAAGGTGCGGACAGCCTCCCAATGGGCGATCTCATCGGTCGGACCTTGGGCCACTACCGCCTGCTCGGGAAGCTCGGCGCGGGCGGCATGGGGGAGGTCTACCGGGCGCACGACGAGCGGCTCGACCGCGACGTGGCCGTCAAGGTGTTGCCGGAGGAGCTCGCGCAGGACCCGGAGCGGCTCGCGCGCTTCGAGCGGGAGGCCCGGGCTACAGCCGCTCTCGACCATCCCAACATCCTCGCGGTGCACGAGCTCGGCGTGCATGAGGGTCGGTCCTTCATCGTGACCGAGCTGCTCGAGGGGCGCTCGTTCCGCGAAACGATCGCCGCAGGTGGTCTGGCCAAACGCCAGGTGGTCGAGGCCGCGGTCCAGGTCGCGAAAGGGCTGGCGGCGGCCCATGAGCACGGCATCGTCCATCGCGACCTGAAGCCGGAGAACCTGTTCCTGACCGCCGACGGTACGGTCAAGATCCTCGACTTCGGGCTGGCCAGGACAATCGGGCCGGTCGGCGGCCCGAGCCAGGTCGCCGAGGCGGCCACCGAGCTCATGGTATCGACCGCAGGCGCCGTGATGGGTACGACCGCCTACATGTCGCCCGAGCAGGCCCGCGGCCAGCCGGTCGACGAGCGCAGCGACATCTTCTCGTTCGGAGTGGTGCTGTACGAAATGCTGACGGGCTTGAGCCCGTTCCGCCGCCTGACCGCGGCCGACACTGTGTCCGCCGTGCTCGGCGAGGACCCGCCGCCGGTCTCGTCGACCACCTCCAGGGTCACACCGGTGTTCGACGGCATCGTTCGCCGCTGCCTGCAGAAGCAGCCGAACGATCGCTTCCAGTCGGCGCGGGACCTCGGCTTTGCCTTGCAGGCGCTGCTCGAGGGCCCGGACCGCGGCTGGCGCGTGCGCTCGGGGCCTCGGATTCCCTACAAGCCGCTCGCCATCATCCCGGTGATCCTGGCCGGCGCTCTGGCCTTCGCGCTGCTCCACATCGGCTACCGGACGCTGCTCACGGGCAGGAGCGCGCCCGCCGGACCGGCGCCGCCGCGCCTGGTCGTGCTGCCGTTCTCCAACCTGGGAAGCGCCGACGAGGCGTACTTCGCCGACGGCATGACCGAGGAGATCACGGCGCGGCTGGCCAGGGTGACGGGCCTGCGGGTCATCTCGCGGACCAGCGCTGCCACCTATGCGGGATCCGCTGCGACCGTGGCCGAGATCGGCAAGGCCCTCGACGTCCAGTACGTGCTCGAGGGGTCGGTGCGGTGGACTCGCGGCGCGGAGGCCGGGTCGAGCCGGATCAGGATCACGCCGCAGCTGATCCGGGTCGCCGACGACAGCCACCTGTGGGCCGAAACCTACGACCGCACGATCGACGACGTGTTTAGGGTCCAGTCGGAGATCGCGCAGGCAGTGGTCTCGAGCCTGGGAGTGGCCCTGCTTCCGCCCGAGAGAACCGGGATCGAGGCCGTGCACACCGACAGCACCGAGGCCTACCAGGCCTACCTCCGGGGCCGCTACTACGAGGGACGGCCGCACTTCACCTCTGACGACTGGGCGCGTGAGATGGCGGCGTACCAGCGGGCGGTGGAGCTCGACCCGCGCTTCGCTGTGGCCTGGGCCAAGCTGGCACGGGGCCACGCGCGGGCGTACTACCTGCGCGAGGATCTGTCGGCCGAGCGGCTGCAGAAGGCGACGGCAGCTGCCGACCGCGCCCTCGAGCTGGCGCCCGACTCGCCGGAGGTGCGGCTGGACCTCGGCTACTACTGGATGTGGGCGCGACGCGACGTCGATCGGGCGCTCGCCGAGCTCGACCGCGCCGAGCAGGGCCTACCGAACAGCGCCGAGGTGCTGAGCGCGCGCGCCGACGCCTTCGTCGAGCGCGGCCGCTTCGAGGAGGCCGTCGACGACTACCGGCGCGCGTTCGAGCTGAGCCCTCAGGATGCCGATCTCATTTCCAACGTGGCGTGGATGCTGTGGACCCTGCGCTCCTACCCCGAGGCGGACGCGGCGGCGGACCGATCGATCGAGCTCGCGCCCGATGCGGAGTGGCCGTACCTGTTCAAGGTATTCAACCACTGGAGCTGGGACGGCGACCTGGCCGCGTCGCGGACAGCGCTGGAGTCGCTTCCGGACCCGGGCAGCGACTGGGGGCGGTGGAGCTGGTACTGGCAGGACGTGTATGAGGGACGCTATCGCGAGGCGCTCGACCGGGTGGCGACGGCGTCCGAGCCGTGGATCCGGACCAAGATCATCGCGAGGCCCAACGAGTTGTTCGCGGCCTTCATCCACGAGCTGCTGGGCGAGGGCGAGCGGGCGCGGCAGGACTACGAAGCGGCGCGGGTGGCGCTCGAGGCCGAGGTCGCGCGGCGGCCGGACGACCCACGGTTCCACAGCTCGCTGGGCATCGCGCTGGCCGGGCTCGGTCAAAGTCAGCAGGCCATCGCCGAAGGCCGCCGGGCCACCGAGTTGCTGCCGCGGTCCAAGGACGGGTTCTACTACATTTCCTTCGCCATCGACCTGGCTCAGATCGACGTCATGGTCGGCGACCACGACCGTGCGATCGAGCAGCTCGAGTATCTGCTCACCAACCCGTCGTGGATCTCCGTGGTCTGGCTCGAGATCGATCCGATCTGGAATCCGCTGCGCGGCGACCCCGAGTTTCAGGAGCTGCTGCGCCGGCACCGAAGCTAGGCCGACTGACGTCGGGCCGTCGGAAGCGGGCGGGGGCGAGATCCGATCCCCCAGATCCCAGATCCTCCTGGTCAGCGCATGCGCTTGATGACCACCAGGCTGGTGTCATCCGTCGGCGGGGCAAAGCGTTTCATGTCGTCGTAAACGGCGGCCACGATCTCGCGGGCCGGGAGGTGCTTGGAGGCGCGGACCAGGGATTCGAATCGTCCTGGCGAGTAGCTCTGGCCGTCCGCCGCGTGGTCGCCGAGGCCGTCGGTGAACAGGAAGAGGATGTCACCGGGAGCCATCAGGTTGACCTCGTTGACCGTGTACTTCTTCTTGTACACCCGGGGCCGCGGCTCCATTCGCTCCTCGATGCCGGCCTCCGTGGGGAACATCCCCACCGGGAAGAACGTCCGCAGCCGCGCCGGATCGATCCGCACGAAACAGTCGAACTCGGCGGAGAAGATCATCGGCGGCGGGTGTCCGGCCGCGATGAACCGGAAGATGCCCTATTCCGTTCGACCGGCAGCGTCTGCTCGACGAACGACGCGCAGCGACGTGGCAAGGCGGATCGCCGAAGCAGGCGCCGGGCGCCCACAGTATGATGATCGGGCGGGACCGATGGCCGGCACCACCGTTGGGGGCGGGGATCCCTTGACACCATGATCGAGCGGTCACTCAACGACTCAGGGATCCACGAGACGGCGAATGCCGCGCCCCCGATCGCCAGCCGGCGGGACCTGCTGGCGGTGTCGCTGGCCGCGCTCGGCGTCGTGTTCGGCGACATCGGGACCTCGCCGTTGTACACCGTCAAGGAGTGCTTCGGCCCGGTCCACGGCGTGCCTCCCACACTGGCCAACGTCCTCGGCGTTCTGTCGCTCGTGTTCTGGACGCTGATGCTGGTGGTGGCGGTCAAGTACCTGGGCTTCGTCATGCGCGCCGACAACCGCGGTGAGGGCGGCATGATGGCCCTGCTCGCCCTGATCACGCCGACCGCTCCGGCCACTGTCGGCCGCCGCAAGGCGCTGCTGGTGGTGCTCGCCCTGTTCGGCACCGCCCTCCTGTTCGGCGAGGGCATGATCACGCCGGTCATCACGGTCCTCGGCGCGGTCGAGGGGCTCGAGGTCGCGACCCCGGTGTTCGGGCGCTTCGTGGTTCCGATCACGCTGCTCATCCTGGCCGGCCTGTTCGCGGTGCAGAAGCACGGCACGGCCCGGGTCGGCACTGTGTTCGGGCCGGTGATGGTCGTCTGGTTCGTGATGATCGCCGCCCTCGGACTGCCGTTCTTGCTGCGCGAACCGCGGGTGCTCGAGGCGATCGCGCCGTGGCACGCCGTGCGCTTCCTAATCGCGCATGGGGGGCACGGCCTGTTCGTCCTCGGCGCGGTGGTGCTGTGCATCACCGGCATCGAGGCCCTCTACGCGGACATGGGGCACTTCGGCCGCAAGCCGATCCGCTTCAGCTGGTTCGTCCTCGTCTTCCCGTGCCTGCTGATCAACTACTTCGGCCAGGGCGCGGTCGTGCTCAGCGGCGACCCGAAAGCGCTCGCCAACCCCTTCTTCGCCCTCGCGCCGACGGCTCTGCTCTATCCGGTGGTGGCGGTCGCGACGGCGGCCGCCGTCATCGCGTCGCAGGCCCTGATCTCGGGCAGCTTCTCGCTCGCCCAGCAGGCGATGCAGCTCGGCTACTCGCCCCGCCTCCACATCGTCCACACCTCCAGCCTGGCGCGAGGCCAGGTCTTCGTCCCCGAGATCAACACGCTCCTGTTCGTCGCCTGCTGCGTGCTGACCCTCGGCTTCCGCAGCTCCTCGAACCTGGCCGCCGCCTACGGGCTGGCGGTCACCGGCGCCATGACCATCACCTCGGTCCTGATGTACACCGTGGCCCGCGAGCGCTGGGGCTGGGGCCGGATTGCGGCAGGGATGATGGTGTCGCTCTTCCTGGCCCTCGACCTGCCGTTCTTCGGGGCCAATCTGGTGAAGGTGGCGCACGGCGGCTGGGTGCCGCTGGTCGTGGGCGCTGCGGTGTTCACGATCCTCACGACCTGGAAGCGCGGCCGCATCCTGCTCGCCGACGAGATGCGCCGCGGCCTTCTGCCGCTCGACAAGTTCATGCCGTCGCTCGGTCTCGAGCGGCCGCAGAGGGTGAAGGGCACGGCGGTCTTCATGACCTCGAACCTCGACGTGGTGCCGCCGGTGCTGCTCCACCACTTCAAGCACAACAAGGTGCTCCACGAGCAGGTGATCCTGTTCTACGTGGTGACGGAGAACGTGCCCGTGGTGCCGCCCGAGGAGCAGGTCCGCGTGCACGAGCTCGGCGACGGCTTCTACTCGGTGGTCGCTCGCTGCGGGTTCACCGAGACGCCCAACGTGCCGAGGATGATCAAGCAGTGCCGGACGCGCGGCCTCAACGTCAAGCTCGCCGACACCAGCTACTACCTGGGCCGGGAGACGCTGCTCACCTCCGGCTCGACCCCGATGGTCGGCTGGCGCAAGAGCCTGTTCTCGTTCCTGTCCCGCAACGCCCGCCCGGCGACCTCCTTCTTCGGCCTGCCGCCCAACCGCGTCGTCGAGCTCGGGATGCAGGTTCAGCTGTGAGGACGGGGCAAGGGAGCAGGGGTCAGGGGATAGGGGAAAGGGCCCGCCCGCCCATCTCCATGCCCGTTTCCGTCTCCGATTGACTCGATCGAACCTGGGTGTGTCGTCTCGGCCACGGGCACCGAGACGGAGACGAGATATCGGGGGCGGCGGCTCCTCTCGGCGACTCGCGCACCCCGGCTGAGTCAGCCCCGCTGCCGCCTCTTCATCCGCGCGCGCAGCGACTCGAGCAAGTGCGTGAAGTCGGCGGGCGGATCTGCCTCGACCAGCACCTTCTCGCCGGCCGGGGTCACCCAGCCGAGGCGGCCGGCGTGCAGCGCCTGGCGGGGAAAGGCGATCGGGAACGGCGGCCGGCGTGGGTCGCGGTAGACCGGGTCGCCGGCCACCGGGTGTCCGGCGTGGGCGAAGTGGACGCGGATCTGGTGGGTGCGGCCGGTCTTCAGCCGCACCTCGACCAACGTCGCCACGCCGAAGCGCTCGAGGACCTTCCACTCGGTGACGGCGGGCGTGCCCTTGCTGCCAGGCCTGGCGACGCCGCGCCGCCGATCGCCGCGGTCCTCGACCAGGTCCTGGTCGAAGGTCCCGGCATCGCCGAAGAGGTCGCCCTCGACCACCGCCACGTAGCGCCGGTCCATGGTGTGGTTGCGCAGCTGCGCCTGCAGGTCGTGGAGGCCCCGGCTCGAGCGCGCGAAGACCAGCACGCCCGAGGTCTCCTTGTCGAGCCGGTGGACGACCGCGACGTACGACCGCCGGCCCACGCCGAAGCGTCGCTTCGCCCACAGCGAGAGGCGCGACAGCAGCGTGTCCATCTCGTTGGCCTCGGTGGGGTGGGTGAGGAGGCCGGCCGGCTTGACCACGGCGACCGCGTCGTCGTCCTCGTAGAGGACCTCGAGCGAGGTATCGACCCGCCGCCGGATCTTCCGGTTGGGGTCCCAGACGACGGCTGAACCTTCGGCCACGAACACGCCTGGATCGTCCACGACCTCCCCGTCGACCGTGACCTGACCCTCGATCACGGCGCGCTTCAGCCGGCTTCCCGAAGCGTCGGGGTAGAGCTGCTGGAGGCGGCGGACGATCCTGAGGCTCACGCCTCCATCCTCGCACACACGCCGGCTTCGAGGGATCCCGCTGCCGGTCTCTGCCGACCGCACAGCTACACTTGACGCGTGGACCGCGAGGGCTGGAACCGCCGCTACCTGGAGCAGGAGTTGCTGTGGTCGGCCGAGCCCAACCGCTTCCTGGTCGAGGAGGCTGGCACTCGCCGCAGTTTGGTTGAGACTGGCCAGGAAGCCGTGTGCGAGATCGACTGCCTGGTCCGCGCCCGCTTCCCGCGCTGAGAGCCCTGGACCGCAGCTTTGCGCGCGCCGTGGTGGTGTCGTCGGGCAGGCGGATCGCCCGGATCGCCATGGGGGCGCGTCGGTCAGCCGAGAGGTGAAGCGTCCAACGGCCCCCGGAAGCTCTTGATGTGGTGCTCGTGCATGGACACGCCGCGATCGGCGAGTTCGGTCAGGACCGGCTCGTAGATCTCCCGCCAGATGGGGATCTGGACTCCGCGGATGGTGATGCCGCCGTTGAGGATCAACCGGGCGGCGATGGCCGCCGGCAGCGACACGGTGCGGGCCATGGCGGTGTCCCCCCAAGGCTCGCCGGTTTCCACCATGGTGGAGCGGATCTCCTCCCGGCTGTGGTCCGGGTAGGTGACTGTGAACACGTGCTGGAGCATCACCTTGTCGCGTTCACCTGGCTGGTACATCATGAGCCGCATCAACCGGTTGCCGAAGATGTCGAGGGGTGATGCGCGGCGCTCGGGGATGGGGCGGTCCGACAGCAGACCGGCCCACTCCAGCCGGGCGAGGACCTCGGAGTCGGGGGCGGTGCCGGTGAAGGCGGCCACCCGGTGCGGCAGCGGAGCGTTCGAGGCGGGGAGGCGCCGGCACAACACCTGGGCGTAGGTGGTGCCCTGCGACCACTCCTGCTCGTCAATCTCGAACAGTCCGAGGTCGGCGGCCGCCTTCATCGTGGCGCACCAGCCGGGGTAGCGGAGGGTTCCGCGGAACATCCCCTGAACCCCCTCGAGGTCATACGGGGCCACGTACTTGAGGGAGTCGCGGTTGGGGTAGACCTCGAACACGCCCTGCTCCTCCACCTCGTAAGGCCAGGAGTGGGCGAACAGCTGCGGGCCGGCGATCTCCACCACTTGTCCCCCGCGCAGGTAGCGGGCCGGGTTGCGGCCCGCGAGCATCACCGCCCGCGGGCTCCAGGAGAACTTGTAGCCCCAGGGGTTGGTGTTCGCGTCCTGGGCCGGGAAGCCTCCGCAGCAGCTGGAGAACTCGGTCACGGTTCCCCCCAGGCCGCGGATGTGGTCGATGATCTGCACCGCCGACATGTGGTCGATTCCGGGGTCGAGTCCGATTTCGCACAACAGGAGCACGTCGGCCCGCCGCGCCTCTTCGTCAAGGGCCGCGACCTCGGGGGCGACGTAGGAGGTGTTGACCAGGTGCTTGTGGTGGCGGATGCAGAGGCGGGCAATGGGCGGGTTCAGCGGCGCCGGGAGCAGGCTCACCACCACGTCGCTCGCCGCCACCAGCCGCTCGGTCGCCTGGGCGTCGGAGACGTCCAACTCCACCACGTGTCCGCGCGGGTGCGGACCAACCAGCTGCCGCGCGCGGGGCACGTCGAGGGTGGCGACGGTCAGTCGGTAGTCGTACTGGGTGAGAAGGTAGCGCAGCAGGGGCCGAGCCACCAGGCCCGCCCCGAGGATCAGAATCTCCTTCATGGGTCTCCTCCAGCCCCGCGAGCCGGATGACCCGATCGCAGAGGTGCGCGGATTATACGCGGCCCCTCCGCGGTCGGGTGCCGGGCCGACCCGTGGCGGGCCGGATCACTTCGGCGCCCTCGAGGTCGACGGACGCCCGATGGCCGCTCGCTGCTTGTTCTGGACGGCATCCAGAGGGCACGGTGTACTGTCCGCCGTCCGAAGCGGGATCGCTGATCATCCGGGCAACCATCCGCTGTCTACACAACCGCTGCGCGCTCTGGGCCATATGCCGCGGCGTCAGCTTCGGCAAGCGGCCGCTGGCCGAGGTCATCGAGGACCTCGACTTGGCGCTCGAGGCCTACGGTCCGGAGGCGCGCCGAACATCGGTCGTGGCAGGAGGTGCCGGAAGAGTCCGCAGTGCACCTCGCCGGTCGTGTGGTATCAGCTCCAGAGCCGCTCGGGGTACTCACCGGCCGCGACACGGCTGGCGATGAACTCTCGGACCAGTTGTCGGTCTCCGGGAAAGGTGATGCCGCACCACTGCCCGTCGTGACGAAGAACCCGGACGCGGGCCGTCCCTTCGGAGATCATCGCCTGAATCGCGTCGGGAATCAGGAACTCAGAGGTCTCGCCGTCGGACTCCCGTGCTGCCTCGAGGAACTCACGGAATCGGCAGTTCAGTTCGTCGTAGATCGCGGGCGTGAATCCCCACATGTTCATCGACACGAGGGTGTCCTCGGGGACGATATGCTCGGTTCCGTCGTCGTCTGTGTACAGCCCTCCAGCCTCGTGTTTCGACAGCTTGGGCACCTCGACGACTCTCTCGAGCCAGCCCCCACCGTTGACCTGGCACAGGCCCCGGGAAACCGGCCCGGCGCCGGACAAGGTCTGACCGAGCCGGAACCCGGCCAGCGCGAATGTCGGTCTCGCATCACCGCGCGTTTCCCTCAAGAACTGACCTACCGTGACGAACGCACCGAAGCCGTAGAAATCGTCGGCATTGATCACGGCGAATGGTCCCTGGATGAGCGCTTCGGTCACCAGCACCGCATGGCCGGTGCCCCATGGTTTCTTTCGACCGCGAGGGGCAGCCCTGACGTCCCGACCGAGAGACACTGTCTGGCGCGCGTAGGACAGGGCGACGTCATCCGGGAGCCGCGCGCTCAGGTGGCTCCTGAACTGAAGCTCGGTCTCGGGACGAATGACCAACACCACTCGGCCGAACCCGGCCCGCCGCGCATCGAAGATCGAGTACTCCAGGAGGGTCTCACCGCCAGGGCCCAGAGACTCCAGCTGCTTGAGCCCGCCGTACCTCTTGCCGATGCCCGCGGCCAGAATCACCAGCGTCGCGTCCATCCCCATCTCCTCGACCGTGCGTCGCCAACGGATGGTGCGGAGAGCACGACTCTGATCAGATCACGGTGCCCGAATCGAACACTGGACTGAGTTGTCGCAGATCGCATGTCGCCGGCTCGACTCCGCTCAGATTCTCTCTTCGAGAGTGGTGACACCTTTCACGACTTGGCAAACATGCATCGCGTATCTCCCGGCGTAGCTCGGATGGCTCCTCGGGTAACCCGAGCGCACCGCCGTTGCGAGCGCCTCCACGCTGCTCGCGCGGACGAGGGCGCCGGCGGCGCCTTTGTCGCCACCTCCCAGCATTCGCTCTCCCAGGACACCGGGGACCGTGCGGGCGATGTCACACATGGTCTCCAGCTCGGGCCCGGAGATCCGGTACTCATCCCTCAAGCCGATGCCGTCCTCGCGGAACACTTTGCCGACCGTCGCCATGTCCCCTGCCTTCCAGGCCTCGATCATGGTTGCAAAGCGTCGTTGAGCCCTGAAGATGTACGCCAGCCGGCGGCAGTGGTCCGGGTGGCTCCTCCCGTACTGCTCCAGGATGCTCTGGTAGACATCGTCCCGACGCACGTCGGCAAGGCAGGAGATCCCGAACTCGGGTCGAAGGATCTCGACGAGCTCCTCGCATTCCTGCCTGCGGACGCGGTAGGTCGAGTTCTCCAATCCCGGACGCACGGTGCCGGTGTCGAGGGCGACGATCCGGAAATCGACCGCGCTGACGCCGAGAGGGACATAGCTGACCGATCTGTCCTGTGGGTTGTAGTGCGTTCCGGTGCCGTCCCTGGCGAACAGAATCATGATCTGATCGAGCAGTCCGCACGGTGAGCCGATGTAGTCGTTCTCCACCTGCTGCGCGAGGACCGCGACCCGCATCGGATCAGCGATGGCAACTTCGTTCGCATCCAAGAAGGAGAGGATGAGGTTGAGGGTCAGCGAGGCCGAGCGCGACATACCCCCGCCGGGGATGTTCCCGACCAGGACAACGTCGACTCCCTTTGACAGCTTGATTCCTTCCCGTTGGAGGACGTAGTCCACGCCGAACGGGAACCTCCCCCAGGTGCTGGCGATCTCCTGACCCTTCGGTGCCGGCACCCGGCCCGGAGTGAAGGAGATGACCCCATCACCCGGGAAGTTGCCGCTGAGCAGCCGAACCCGACCGCTGTCATTGGGCTTGAACGCGAGCCACATGAAGCGGTCGGTGCCCACTCCGAAGAGCTCGGTGCCGTTGTAGTCGCCGTGCTCCACTCCCAGGCAGAAACGGGACGACGAGCGTCGGATGGTGCCGCCGCCGACGTCCAGCCCCGCAGCGGCCGCCAGCCGGCCGAGCTCTTTGACGGCACTGCGGTCGTCAGTGATCTCAGACATCGAGTGCGACCCGGGCCGACTACCAGAAGATCGCATACAAGGTCAGCGTCAGGAGAATCACCACTCCGCCGAACATCATGGTTCTCGGGTCGGTTCGCATGTCCATCCTCTCGTTGACCGGCAGCGTGACCGGCGCAGGCAGCGGTTTGAGCAGGGTCATGATCGTCAACACCGCGAGGATCACGAAGAAGCAGACCGCCATCCGGTTCAAGAAGGCAAGGCCGGGAACGAGGAACTTGAGCGCTCCGTACAGGACAGGGTTGATGATCAGGCCGACGGTGCCGCAGGCGCGCGGGGCGCGGTGGACGAGCACTCCGAACAGGAAGATCGCCAGGATGCCCGGGCTGATGAATCCCTGGAACTCCTGGATGAAGGTGAAGATCCCGCCGAACTTCGGGTTGTCCAGTCTCGGCGCGATCAGCATGGCGATGAAGACAAAGGCGACGACGCAGATCCGGCCGACCGACACCAGCTCGAACTGAGAGGGGGCCTTCTTGACCGTCCGGTAGATGTCCATGGCGAAGATGGTCGACGACGAGTTCAACATCGCAGCGAGCGAGCTCACGACGGCGCCGAAGATCGCCGCCAGGACGAAGCCCTTGAGCCCGCTCCCGACCGGCAACAGGTTCTTGATGAGGACCGGGAAGGCGGCGTCGTAGTCCCGCAGCACCAGCGTATGGATCGTGCCGGCTCGGGCCGGCCCGGTCGCCTCGCGGAGGAGGGTCGCGTTCGCGTCGACAATGCCCTGGGGGTCGGTGACGTCGGGCGGCTCGCCGCGACCCAGCTGATGGGAGTTGTACGCCAGCAGCCGCCGCGCATCGGCGGGATGGCTGGAGACGAAGGTCTCGCTGAATCGGAAGACGACGGTGGCGTCTGGGGGGGTCGTCTTCGCAGCCTCGAGACGCCGGTTGATGCTCTTGATGTCGTTGACGAACAGCGGATCGCCGGGGTCCGGCTTGACCTCCTCGGAAAGCTCCGCGTAGAGCCCGGGGGCAAACGTCGCGATCGCCTTGGCGTTCTTGACGACCGCAGCGGTCTCGAGGTCGGTGGTGAAGAGGTTGTAGGCGAGGATCCCCGGAATCACCACCACGAACGGGATCAGGAGCTTGAGAAAGGCGGCGAAGACCACGCCGCGCTGACCTTCGGCAAGAGACCTGGATCCCAGGGTGCGCTGGGTGATGTACTGGTTGAGGCCCCAGTAGAAGAAGTTGGGGATCCACAGGCCCAAGACCAGCGCCGTCCAGGGGACCTCGGGATCGTCAGCCGGACGGACCATGTGGAGCTTCCCCGCCTGCCAGTCGCCCGCATTCAGGAGCTGCAGCCGCTCGACGGCTCCGGCATCGGCGAGTTGGTTCGGGTCGACCGCCGTCGTCGCGGTGCCTGCCAGCGCGGTCGGATCGGCATGCCCCAGGAACCTCATGGCCAGGTAGGCAATGATGGCGCCGCCAACGATCAACGCCGTGCCCTGGATCAGGTCAGCCCACGCACAGGCCTTGAGTCCGCCCGTGAACACGTAGATCGCAGCCAGCGTGCCGATGATCCAGCACCCGACGGTGATGCTGCCCAGGTCCAACCCGAACAGGGCCTGACCCTGGAAGTTGACGGTGATGACCTTGGCGCCCGAGTAGATGACCGAGGCGGTCGGCACCCCGACCAGGATGATCAGGGTCGAAACCGCCATCACCGTGCGCGCGAAGGGGTTGTAGCGGTACTCGAGGAACTCGGGAATGGTGTAGATGCCGCTCTTCAGGAAGGTCGGGAGGAAGAGGAACGCGACGACCACCAGGGTGATGGCCGCCATCCACTCGTAGCTGGCGATCGCCATGCCAAGCCAGTCGGCCGCCTTGCCGCTCATGCCGACGAACTGCTCGGTGGAGATGTTGGCGGCGATGAGCGAGAACCCGACCAGCCACCAGGTCAGGCCCCGGCCGGCGAGGAAGTAGTTCTGGGCGCCATGGTCGCTGTGGGCTTCCTCCCCGCGACTCTTCCAGAGGCCGACCCCGATGACGGCAGCTACGAAGGCGACGAAAACCAGGATGTCGAGGAACCCTACGCCCACGGTTCGCTTCCTTTCACCCACCATGCTGTGCCGTCGATCGCTGCTGGTGGGAGCTCAGCGACGGCGACGGATTGACGGCGATCGACTTCGAGGAGAATCACGATGGTGACCGGTCTTTCATCTGACGAGGGTCGCTCACCCGGAACCTGTAGACAGTCGTCGAATCGTACACCAGGCCCGGCCGCAGCACCGTGGTCGGGAACTGCGGCTGGTTGGGCGAATCCGGAAAGTGTTGCGTTTCCAGGCAGAAGGCGCAGCGGCGCCCGTACGCTCTGCCCTGTTTGCCGAGCTGGCGTCCGTCGAGGAAGTTCCCCGAGTAGAACTGGATTCCGGGCTCGGTGGTGAGCACCTCCAGCAGTCGACCGGAGGTGGGCTCGGAGACCTTGGCCGCCAGCGACAGCTTCGAGCCGGTCGTGTTTAGAACCCAGTTGTGGTCGTAGCCACCCCCGAATCGAAGCTGCTCGTCCACGCCGTCGATCCGTGCACCTATCGCAACCGGCGTGCGGAAGTCCATGGGCGTGCCGTCGACACTGCGCAGCTCTCCCGTGGGAATGAGGCCGGCGTCCACTGGTGTGAAGCGGTCGGCGTTGATGGTCAGGAGGTGGTCCGAGACATCACTCGACTCCGGTCCGGCAAGATTGAAGTACGAGTGGCTCGTCAGGTTGACGTGTGTCGGTCGGCTCGTCGTCGCGTGATACCGGACGCGAAGCTCGTTGTCGTGAGTCAGGGTGTAGGTGACGGTGACGTCGAGCCGCCCCGGGTACCCTTCCTCGCCGTCGACGCTCGAGTACTCGAGCTCGACCTGGGGGCCGTCTGGGGTCGAGACCGGTCGCGCCTTCCAGAGAGCCTTGTCGAAGCCGGCGATACCACCGTGGAGATGGTTCTCACCGTCGTTTCGAGCGAGGATGCTGGTCTCGCCATCGAGCGTGAAGCTGCCCTTCCCGATCCGATTGGCGTAGCGCCCGATGATGGCCCCGAAGTACGGGTGCCCTGCCAGGTATCCGTCGAGTCGGTCGAACCCGAGCACGACGTCGGCCGGCTCGCCCTCGAGATCGGGGGCGATCAGGGACGTGATGATGCCCCCGTACGACGAGATCGACGCCTGCATGCCGCGGTTGTTGCGGAGGACGAGAAGATCGACGAGCCGGCCGTCTGCCAACCGTCCCAACGGCCGCGTCGAGATGGTTCCTCCGGGAGGGGCGGTGCTCGACTGGCGGGTCATGGAGAACCGCTCATCGCTTGCGTGTATTTATGAATTTCTCTCATTCCCGTTGGTTTCCGATCTGCGAGCCGTCTGCCGACCGAGCTCATCCCTCCAGGAGTTGGTTCGAATATACCACACAGGTCGTGCGCGGAAGACACTGAGGAATTGAGTCGTATGGTCGACTGCCTCGAGATTCCGGGGCATCGTCGAGGGGTGGAGGAGGGACTCCGGTGATTCCCGTGGAGCTGACCCCCAGCTCCTTGCATTTTTCAAAACTTGGGATTATCTTCTTTTGTAACGAGGTTGCGGATGCTGGTTTCAGACCGCCCGGTTGCGCTCAAGGCCGCATTACGCCACGAGGCGATTCGTCGTGAGATCGAGGTCAAGGGGCGGGTGAGCATCGCCGAGCTCAAAGACCGGCTCGACGTGTCCGAGGTAACGATTCGAGGTGACCTCGAACATCTGGAGTGGCGCGGCGTCCTGACGCGGATCCGAGGCGGCGCGGTGGCGTCTCGGGACCGGACCCTGGAGATGTCTCTCGAGGAGACCAGCACGACCAACCGCGCCGAGAAGATGGCGATCGGCGCGCGAGCCGCCTCGATGGTCAAGGACGGTCAGACGGTCATCATCGATGTGGGCAGCACCACCACCGAGATGGCCAAGGCTCTGTCGCCCCACCTCAGCCGAGTCGTCGTCATCACCAATGGCCTGAACATCGCCCTCATCCTTGAGGCGCTGCGGGGGATTTCGGTCATCGTGACCGGCGGCACGCTTCGCCCCCTCCAGCACTCGCTCGTCGCGCCCATGGGGACGCTTCTTCTCGACCAGCTGAATGCAGACGTGGCATTCCTGGGCTGTAACGGTGTTCATCCCGCCCGCGGATTCACCAACACCAACATTGCAGAGGCCGAGATCAAACAGGCCATGGTCCGCTCGGCGGAGAAGGTCGTCGTTCTTGCCGACCACGACAAGCTCGGCAAGGTGGCCTCGGCTTTTGTTGGCGACATTTCCGGGGCGGATCTCCTGATCACGGATGACGGTGCGGATGAGACGCTGCTCCGTAATCTCAGGTCCGAGGGACTGGCCATCGACGTGGTGCGGACGGGGTCGGGACAGGGGCACGTGGCCATGGATCAGCGTGACGACCGAGGCGTGTCGGACGCAGGCGGCGGGTGATGCCTGGCCCGGCACTCAGAGGCAGGAAGACAAACCGGAGGGGGACGCCATGACACGGAGTCGGTTGATCGGGATACTCGCAGCGGTGTTCGTCGTGCTGGTCGGTCACGCGGCCTGGGCGCAGACCACCGGGAGCATCCGGGGGCGGGCCGTTGACACCGACGGCCAGGCGCTGCCGGGCGTCACCATCGTGGTCACCGGCGAGGCCCTTGGCTCGGCCCAACGGACCTCTATCACGGGCCCTTCGGGTGGCTTCCAATTCGCGGCGATGCCGATCGGCGCCTACACCGTGACTGCGACCCTCGTGGGATACCAGACGCAGGCGGCCGAGGAGGTGAGGGTGGCCATTAGCGCGGTGGCGACCGTCGATTTCAGCATGCCGGAAGCGTTCTCGGATGAGATCACCGTCATCGCCGAGACGCCGATCGTCGATACCGCGAGCTCGAGCTTCCTCGCGGCCTATGATGCGAATCAGATCAAGGACTTGCCGACCAGGGGCAATTTCTACGACACCCTCGCGGTAGCTCCGGGAGTGGCCACGGACCGCGAGGGCATCTTCCTCCTCTCACCCTTCGGTTCGGATGTGCAGTCGAATCGGTGGAACATCGATGGTCTCGACAGCACCTCGCCGGAGGCCGGTGATGTGCAGTGGTCGATGAACGACGAGCTGATCGCGGAGCTCCAGATGGTCGGAACCGGCGCCGGCGCCGAGTACGGCAGCATGCTCGGCAGCGCATTCAACGTTGTCACCAAGACAGGGACCAACGAGTTCCATGGCTCGGCAGTCTTCGACTACTGGGTTCCCGGCATGGTTTCCACCAACGCGGTAGAAGAGGACGCGCCGGAAGGGGCGCAGACGTATCGGCTCGATCACCAGAACAATCTGGTGTTGACTCTGGGTGGCCCGTTCATCAAAGACCACCTTTGGTTCTTCGCAGCAACGGAGTGGGGGCGCTCCCTCGCCTACTGGCCATACGAAGAGGAGCTACCCGGTCAGAAGGAGACCACCTGGGACAACTACGATCTCAAGCTCACCGCGCAGCTCGGCGACAACCACCGCCTCAACATGCGGCTCGGCGACCACGATTACGTGAGCCCGTCGGTGGGCGATGTTTACTCCGAGCCAACGAACTGGGGAGAGGGCAAGCAACACACTAGGATGTTCTCCCTCGATTACAGTGCCGTCCTCGGCGACACGGCCCTTCTCGAGGCGCGGGCGGGCGGTTGGCGCACCGACTACTCCCAGGGACCCCAGGTGCCCACCGACGAGTGGATGTTCGTCGACATGACCGTCGATCCGTGGGAGTACTCCGGTGGGTACTATTGGGGCTGGGAGTGGGACCCGCAGACCGACGACGCAGAGGTTGTCCTCAGCCAGTATGCCGATGATTTCATCAAGGGCGACCACGAACTCCGCTTCGGGGTCCAGTACAAGCAGGGCAGCGCTGACACCAAGCTCTTCAACACCAGCTACTACTACCAGGCGGAGTCCTACAACTACGACTACGGCTACTACTACACCTGGCAGGGCATGTACCTTCAAACGCCGTTCTACTACGGTGCGGAGTCGGAGTCGTTTGGAGCTTTCGTGACCGACAGCTGGCAGCTCAGTGACCGGCTGACCGTCGACCTCGGCGTGCGCTACGATCGCCACCAGGCTCGGATTCCCGACTACCCCCGCCTCGACATGGACTCGAACCCAACCGGTGAGATCATCGAAGGACGTGACATGGTCGACTGGACCAGTGTCGACCCGCGCTTCGGCTTTGCGTGGCAGCCGACCGACAGCGGGAAGACCCTCATCCGCGGCTCGGTGGGGCGCTTCCACGCTGGAGTCGTGTTCGGACAGTGGTACTGGCCGCCGCCCGAAAGGCCCACCGGTGGTTCCTACTGGCTCAACTCGGACGGCGAGTGGGAGCAGTTCTATTCATGGGAGACCCCCGACGTCTTGCTGGTCGACGGTACCGAAAACGGCGAGACCTGGGAGTACACCCTCGGGGTGGAACAACAGGTGGGCGCGGCCAGCACCTTCAGCGTGATGGGGGTCTACAAGAAGACCAAGGACCTCATCGGCTGGTACATCGTCGACGACGCGGAGTATGAGACCTTCGTCTACACCGACCCCTGGACCCACCAGGAGTTCGTGCTCCGCGACTACGGCGGGGAGGGGCCGACACGGATGAAGGGCAACAGCTCCGGGCCTGGGGCGAACGGCGGCGATCGCCCGTACGAGCAGGAGTACCAGGGGCTGGTGTTCACCTACAAGAAACGGTTCAGCGACAACTGGGACATGCTCGCCTCCTACACCTACTCCAAGTCGGAGGGCCTGAACCCGACCTTCCTGGACTGGGGCAGCCAGGGCTACGTGATGTTCGCGTTTTCGGCAGAGACTGATCCGAACGCCTACATCAACTCGTACAAGGCTCTGAACGCCGACCGCCGGCACATGCTCCGGGTGGTGGCGAACTACATGGCTCCGTGGGAGATCAAGTTCTCCACCGTGGTCAATTTTCAGACCGGTCGGCCGTATGACCGTTATGCGTACGTCCAGGTGCCGAGCACCCCCTGGGAAAGGACCCAGGTCATCGCCGAGCCCGCCAGCTACGACCAGCGGTACCCGGACCAGCTCCTGTGGGATCTCAGCGTCGGCAAGCACTTCGCTCTCGGCAGGGGAACCGACCTCAGCGTCGACCTGCAGGTTCTCAACATCCTGAATGACGATGCGGTGGAGGGCTGGAGGAGCCGGGAGTTCAGTCCCGAAGAGGAACCTGTGCCGAGCCTCTGGGTTCTGCCGCGGCGCGCCGAGCTGCGGCTTCGCTTCGAGTTCTGATCAAGGGTATCTCGTGGACGAGCCCGCTTCGGCGGGCTCGCCGTGTTTCCGAGTCGGTGGATCGCTGGCAGGGTCGGGCATGTTGAAGGCGGCCAGGCCGGTCGTTTCGATTCGCAACGGAGGATGGCGTGACCTGGATGAAGACTCGGACCGTCGTGGCGCTGGTGGCTCTGGTCGGATCGACGGCAATCGGCTTCGGCGAAGTGCCGCGAACCGACGCCCACCCGGATTGGGAAAACCCACAGATGATCGGGCGCAACAAGGAGGCGCCGMGGGCCACGGCCATTCCCTTCGCCGACGTCGATGCGGCGTTGAATGGCGATCCGGCCGGGTCTCCCTGGTATGCGACGCTGAACGGCGACTGGAGCTTCTTCTGGTCGCCAAACCCGGCGCAGCGGCCGGTGGACTTCTTCCGTCCCGACTACGACGTCAGCTCGTGGAAGCTCATCCCGGTCCCCGCCAACTGGCAGCTGCACGGCTACGACTATCCGATCTACACCAACATCCGCTACCCGTGGGGCGAGGCCGACCCGCCGCGCGTACCGCATGACTTCAACCCGGTGGGCTCGTACCGGCGCACCTTCACGGTTCCTGAGGGCTGGGCCGGCAGGCAGGTGTACGTGCAGTTCGGAGGGGTGAGCTCGGCATTCTACCTCTGGATCAACGGTCA